>DUQG01000011.1 GCA_012837935.1 Bacteroidales bacterium | reverse complement strand
CTTCTTATACCTTTGACTCTTCGATTAAAATAGTCAATATTATTTTCAGCAAAGACGGTAGTCCTCAATCAACTAATATAACTAACGTAGTTAAATCCACCTGTTATGCACTTGATGCGTATGTTTCCGAAAACACATTTAGTGTAAAAACGGTAGATTGTCCCGCACCTTCCTATACAGTTTCCGTATCAGCCAATCCTATGGAAGGTGGAACGGTAACAGGTGGCGGTAGTTATGAATCGGGCACATCATGTACAGTAACCGCTATAGCCTATGGCGGATATGTTTTCACAGGTTGGACAGAAAATGGTTCAGTAGTTTTCACTGATTCGGTTTATGAATTTATTGTTGAAAAAGATAGAACATTAACAGCTAACTTCAATCTGACAACAGACTTGAAAGATTTATCCCGTTATAATATTAACACCTATGTTACGCAACGTAAAATCATAATTGAGAATGCTACAGGCTGGGATATTAAAGTGATTGACGTAACCGGAAAAGTTGTTTATATAAATAAAGTGAGTTCAAATAGAGAAGAAGTGCCAATTCTAGTTCCGGGTATATACATAATTAAAATGTATAGGAATGAAGATGTTGGGTCACAGAAAATAGTTGTGAGATAGTGATAAAACTATAAAAACAAAAAAGTGGATGTCCGTTCTGAGACATCCACTTTTTTATGATAAAATTTTGTGTCTATTATTCTGTTACAATTTTTTTAAACAAGTTTTTCATATTAACCTGTTCGTCAATGATTTTGTGTAGGTCGCTGATAGCTACACGGTCTTGTTCCATGCTGTCGCGGTAGCGAATGGTAACCATATTATCTTCCAGCGTTTGATGATCCACAGTAATACAGAACGGTGTTCCCACTGCATCCTGACGACGGTAGCGTTTCCCGATACTGTCTTTTTCGTCATACACGCATTTAAAATCAAATTTCAGTTCGTCCATTATTTCACGAGCTTTTTCAGGTAGTCCGTCTTTTCTTACAAGCGGCAAAATAGCTGCTTTTACAGGCGCCAATGCCGGATGAAATTTCAATACTACACGGCTATCACCACCTTCAAGCTCTTCTTCTGTATAAGCGCCTGCCATAATAGAAAGGAACATACGGTCCACACCGATAGAAGTTTCTACCACGTAAGGAACATACGATTGGTTTAGTTCAGGGTCAAAGTATTTAATATTTTTTCCTGAGAATTTCTCGTGTTGAGATAAATCGTAATCCGTACGAGAGTGGATGCCTTCCACTTCTTTGAAACCAAACGGCATTTCAAACTCAATATCCGTGGCAGCATTGGCGTAATGAGCCAGCTTGTCGTGGTCGTGGAAGCGATATTTATGCTCACCCATTCCGAGTGCTTTATGCCATTTCAGACGAATATCTTTCCAATGTTCAAACCATTCTATTTCTTCGCCCGGACGAACGAAAAACTGCATTTCCATCTGCTCAAATTCACGCATACGGAAAATAAACTGACGTGCAACAATCTCGTTTCTAAAGGCTTTTCCGATTTGTGCAATACCGAACGGAATTCTCATTCGTCCTGTTTTTTGCACATTTAGGTAGTTTACAAAAATACCTTGTGCTGTTTCCGGACGAAGATAAATTTTTGTTGAACCTTCTGCGGTTGAACCCATTTCAGTAGAGAACATCAGGTTAAACTGACGCACATCCGTCCAATTTCTTGTGCCGCTTATTGGACAAACAATCTCATTATCCACGATAATTTGACGCAGTTCGTCCAAATCATTATCATTTAGCGCCTTTACAAAACGAGCGTGAATTTCATCGCGTTTCGCCTGATTTTCAAGTACACGCGGATTGGTTTCGCGATACATTTTTTCATCAAAACTTTCCCCGAAACGTTTTTTTGCCTTTTCTACTTCCCTATCAATTTTTTCATCGTATTTAGCAAGAAGTTCTTCGATAAGCACATCGGCACGGTAGCGTTTTTTACTGTCTTTGTTGTCAATCAGCGGGTCGTTAAATGCATCCACGTGACCGGAAGCTTTCCAAGTGGTCGGGTGCATAAAAATAGCAGCATCAATTCCCACCACATTTTCGTTAAGCAGCACCATGCTGTCCCACCAATATTTTTTAATGTTGTTTTTCAGTTCAACACCGTTTTGTCCGTAATCATATACGGCACCTAATCCATCATAAATCTCGCTCGACGGAAACACAAAACCGTATTCCTTACTGTGAGCGATTAATTTTTTAAATACATCACTTTGTGTACTCATATTGTGTAAAAAATTTTAGTTTTCTTGTTAAAAAATTACTGTATTACTTACCATTAAGAAGTTAAGATTTAGTTAAGAGTTTCATTAAGAGTGTCTTAATGTTTCTTAATTCCTTAAAAATCTTAATGTTTGTCTTTTCCATAATAGTATTATCAAAAACTTATTCTGAAAGAAATAAATGTACTGTCAAACAATATCTTTTGTTATTATCGAACAATATCTTTTGTTGCTGTCAAAAGATATTTAAAGCCGATACATTATGCCTACTCTAACCCCGGCATCGATAAGTCGTTGATGATTTTCCCAATTTCCAAATGGAATAAGCGAATGAAGTTTGACAAATGGATTGGCATAAAGAGATAAACCCATTTTGAAATCGTAATTTAATCCCAAACCAGCCATCAGTCCTACCCCGCTTTGTTTGGAAATGGGCGCATAGCTATTCATGTCAAAATCAAACAAAACACCGCTTGTAAAAAACAAAATGTCGGCAAAATTTGCTCTAAAAGCCAGTGGAATTTCAATCATCGAGAACGTGGAAAAACTTGTGTCATTTGCAAAAATCGTATTTGTATCCGTGAAAGTTTTCAGCTTGACAAGATTGTATTCCACGCCTGTTTCCAGACAGAAAGACTTGTTAATAGGCATTAAATAATTAATACCAACAGCCGTATATTTCTGAAAATCAACTTGTAAATCAGTACTCTTTTTACTGTCTAAAAACGAATATTTCCCAAAAGGTGTATATGAAATCCCAATACTTCCTTTTTCTGAATTCTGCCCAAAAGCAGCTACAGAAAGCAATGTAATAATTGTAAATACGATAATTTTCGACTTCATTTTATGGCTTAGGTGTTGATAAGTTTTAGCTTAATTTCTGTAAACAAGCACAAAGGTACTTATTTTTTTTGAATTTTTTGTGTAACTTTGTGGGTCGATAGCCATTTTCAAGCAGATATGGCTGTCATTTTAATATTTTATAAATTTAGTATTCCTGAAAAAGGGTTTGAAACTGTAATTTTTTTATGGCTAAAGAGGATGAAATAAACGAGATGGAGGAGAAAAATCTCGCGGATGAAGTAGTTGATAAAGATGAAAACATGGAGGTTTCCGAAGAAGAAGCGCACTCGAAATACATAATTCCCAAAATATCTGAGGATAGTGTGGTAAAGCACCACCTTTCCGGCATGTACCAAACTTGGTTTTTGGACTATGCTTCCTATGTGATTTTGGAACGTGCGGTGCCGGATATTTATGATGGACTAAAACCTGTTCAGCGTCGTATTTTGCATGCAATGAAGCGACTGGATGATGGACGTTACAATAAAGTGGCGAATATCGTGGGACATACAATGCAGTTTCACCCGCACGGCGATGCCTCTATTGGTGATGCATTGGTGCAATTGGGACAGAAAGACCTGCTGATTGACTGCCAAGGAAATTGGGGAAATATCCTTACCGGCGATGGTGCGGCAGCACCGCGTTACATTGAAGCGCGTTTGTCGAAATTTGCACTTGAAACGGTATTTAATCCAAAAACAACCGAGTGGAAACCTTCCTACGATGGACGAAATAAAGAGCCTGTGGCACTTCCTATCAAATTTCCATTGTTACTTGCGCAAGGTGTGGAAGGAATTGCCGTGGGTCTGAATTCCAAGATTTTACCGCACAACTTTAATGAAATTATTGATGCTGCTATTGCTCACTTGCGTGGTGAGGATTTTGAACTTTACCCTGATTTTCAGACAGGCGGAAGCATTGACGTAAGCAAGTACAACGATGGTGAACGAGGCGGTTCGGTGAAAGTTCGTGCTAAAATTGGAAAGATAGATAATAAAACGTTGGTGATTAGCGAGTTGCCTTTCGGAACAGACACATCCAAGCTGATTGACAGCATTATCCGCGCGAGTGATAAGGGTAAAATTAAAATCCGCAAAGTGGATGACAATACAGCGCAAGAGGTGGAAATCCTTGTGCATTTAGCGCCCGGAGCATCGTCTGATAAGACGATTGATGCGCTTTACGCTTTCACGGGTTGCGAGGCAAGTATTTCGCCTAACTGCTGTGTGATTCACAATAATAAACCGCGTTTTATCGGTGTAAGCGAGTTGCTTAGAATAAGTACCGACCACACAAAAGACTTGTTGAAGTTGGAACTTGAAATTCAGCGTGACGAACTGCTGGAACAACTCTTTTTTGTTACACTCGAAAAGATATTTATCGAAAATCGGATTTATAAAGATAAGGAATTTGAGGAAAGTACATCGCAAGATGAGGTGGTTAAGCATATCGACAAGCGATTGGAACCGTTCAAAAAAGACTTTATTCGTGAAGTAACCCGTGAGGATATTCTGAAACTTCTTGATATTAAGATGGTTCGTATTACGAAGTTTGATTCAAAAAAAGCAGACGATACGATTATCGGCATTCAGAAAAAACTCAAAGAACTGGAATATAATCTTAAAAATTTGGTGGAATTTGCCATTTTTTGGTTCCAAAATTTGAAAGAAAAATACGGAAAGAATTATCCGAGAAAAACGGAAATTCGCAGTTTCGATACCATTATTGCTGCAAAAGTGGTGGAGGCTAACGAAAAACTTTATGTAAACCACGAGGAAGGATTTATCGGTACGGGACTGAAAAAAGATGAATTTGTCTGTAACTGTTCTTCGATAGATGATATTATTGTATTCTTTAAGGACGGAACATACAAAGTGGTAAAGGTGGCGGAAAAAATCTTTGTCGGCAAGAATATTCTCTACATAAATGTATTCAAGAGAGATGATAAGCGGACTATTTACAACGTGGTTTATCGCGACGGGAAATCCGGTCCTCATTATATTAAACGTTTTGCTGTAACGGGTGTAACTCGTGATAGAGAGTACGACCTTACCAAAGAAACACCGGGTTCGCGTATAATGTATTTCAGTGCCAATCCGAATGCGGAGGCTGAGGTGATTCGTGTAACGCTTAAGCCGAAACCGAGATTAAGAAACTTGGTTATAGAGAAATGTTTTAGTGATATTGCCATCAAAGGACGCAGTGCTCAAGGAAATATTTTGACGAAAAATGATGTGCATCGAATTACATTGAAGCAGAAAGGCGGTTCTACGCTTGGCGGACGCAAAGTTTGGTTTGACCGTGATGTGATGCGACTAAATTACGACGATAGAGGCGACTTCTTAGGCGAATTTTTAAGCGATGATTTGGTGTTGGTTATCACAACAGACGGTAACTATCGCACTACAAGTTTTGACTTGAGCAATCACTTTGAAAGTAATATTCTTACGGTAAAAAAATACAATCCGGACAAAGTTTGGACAGTAGCTCTTTGGGATGCCAATCAGAAATTCTACTACTTGAAACGGTTCCAATTGGAACCGTCGGATAAACCACAGAATTTCTTGGGTGATAATCCGGATTCGAAAATGATGTTGATTTCCGGAAAAACCTATCCGAGAGTGGAAGTTGTGTTTGGCGGTGCTGATGAGCATAGAGAACCTTTAGAAATTGACGCAGAGGAATTTATTGGTGTGAAAGGTTTCAAGGCTCGTGGAAAACGTCTTACAACTTTCGAAGTGGAAACCATCAATGAGTTAGAGCCGATTCGTTTTAAACCGGAAAAGGAAACTGAAGACAAGAACGAGGACGAGGAAATGACGGAAAATGGTAATGGTAATGATAATGATAATGAAGTGAATAATGATGTTTTAGAGGAAAGTCCAAAGTCTGAAAGTGAAGATTCCGAAGATAAGCTAATAAAAGAAGAGAATGATACTGGAGATAGTAAAGAAGAAGGAGAATCTGAAAAGCCTGAATCAGCAAAAAAAGAGAAACAAAAACCGAAAGAATCTTATCTCGATAAAGTTTTGAAAGAAAAGAAACAAGATAAAATCGACCAGAAAAGGATTCTTGATGATATTACGGGTCAAATGACGCTGTTTGATTGATGCTAACTTTAACCTAACAGGTTTCCAAAACCTGTTAGGTTAAACTTTCATACACCCCTTTTGCAGCTCTTTCAGCTGCGCCGGGTTTGCCTAATATAGCTCGCATATTTTCATAGTTGGTTATCATCTGTTTGCGATATGGCTTGTTGTTAAGCAGTTGATTGAGTTCGGCACTTAAACTTTCTTTGGTGAAATAGTGCCCGAGTAGTTCTTTTACAACTTCCTTTTCGGCAATAATATTTACCAGCGAAACGTATTTAGTTTTAATAAGATAAGGTTTTAATGTCATTGCTAATCGGCTGAAAGCCAGCTGATAGACCACCACTTGCGGCGTTCCGATAAGAGCTGTTTCAAGCGTAGCAGTGCCGGAATTAACCACAGCGGCTGTAGCGTGGCTAAGCATTTCGTAGGTTTGTCCGAAAATAACTTTGGAGTTTGCGGAAGTAAGTAGCGGTTTGTAAAAATCAAGTTCTACGCCCGGCGCACCACTAACTACTACTTGATAATCGGGATAATCGCCGGCTGCTTCAAGCATCGTAGGCAGGCAGGATGAAATTTCTTGTTTTCGACTTCCGGGTAGAAGAGCAATAATTGGCTTGTCTGAAAGTTCGTTCAGCCGACAAAACTCTTCAAAACTTTGCTCTTGGTTAGGACGCTTTGCAATGCTGTCAACACTCGGATTTCCTACGTATTGCACATGGTAATTATGTTTTTTATAAAATGCCGTTTCAAAAGGTAGGATTGTGAACATTTTGTCCACGTATTTTTTAATTTCTTTTATTCTGAACTCTTTCCACGCCCAGATTTTCGGGGAAATATAGTAGTAAACCGGGATATTCAGTGTATCCTTAACGTGTTTTGCAATGCGTAAATTAAAAGATGGATAGTCGATTAAAATCACCACATCCGGCTGAAAACTAGCAATGGCTTTTTTGCATATATTCATATTATTCAGCACTTTACGAGCATTTTTAAGCACGGCAACAAAGCCCATAAACGCCATATCCCGATAATGCTTTACCAGGTTTTTCCCTTCTGCAAGCATCAAATCACCACCCAGAAACTGAAACTCAGCTTCGGAATCCAATTTCTTCAACTCTCGCATTAGGTTGGAAGCATGTAAATCGCCGGAAGCTTCGCCCGCTATTAAAAAGTACTTCATAATTAAAATGTATTTTACATCATAAACATCGCCGCTATCAAATAAGGCAGTGCACCTATCATCATCCCAATACCCAGACGGAAACTGTCTTGTTTGTAAAAAATAAACACACCGATTAAATTAGGCATAATGGAAAGCAAAAGTAATTTCCCCAACATCACACTCGGGAAAAGCTGCTTTACAATTTCTAAAACAGGAATATCAGCTGGATAAAATCGGCTCAAATACAACCACAAAAATAGCAGAGGAAGTAAAATTCCCGGTATAAAACCATAGAAAAACCGATTAAAACGATACATTTTTTAGACTGTAAGACTATAAGATTTTAGACTGTAAGATTTTTAGATGAAAGACAATAGATTTTTAGACCGTTGCACTGACTGACAGTTAGACCATTGCAGTGTTTATCAAAGTATTATTACTCAGAACTCAGAACTCTTAACTCAAAACTAATAAATAATTACATATTCCACGATTTCATTTCTTTCAGAAATCCGTGTGCTGTTAAATCCAAAACACAAGGAACAACAGACACGTAGCCATTATTCAATGCCCATTCATCCGTATCTTCCGCCGCAGGCTCAAAGTTTTCAAAATAACCCGCCAGCCAATGTTGTTCTCTACCGTGCGCATCGGGAATCATTTCAAACTCTTTCATCCATCTGCCTTTGCACTGTCGAGCAACCCGCACACCTTTCAGCTTGCCTATTGGTGCATTTACATTTAGGCAAACATTTTCAGGAAGTCCGTTTTTAAGAGTTTCTTCTGAAATTTTCAAAATATACGGTGCGAAATATGAAAAATCAGCATCGTAAGCATGGTCGCAAAGCGAAAAACCGATAGAGGGTACACCGTGCTCACAGCCTTCAAAAGTTCCACCCATCGTTCCGGAATAAATTACATTGATTGCTGCATTAGAGCCGTGGTTAATTCCTGTTACTATCAAGTCCGGTGTTCTGTCAAGAATTTTGTCAAAAGCTAATTTTATGCAGTCTGTTGGCGTTCCTGTACAGGAATAGCGTGTCAAACCTTCCGTTTTTTCGAGTAATCTATAACGAATTGGCATATCCGTTGTAATTGCACTCGATTGTCCTGAACGTGGTCCTTCCGGTGCAACAACCTGCACATCGCCAAGTTGCATCATTAAACGTGTCAAAAACAAAATTCCCGGTGCATCTACACCGTCATCATTTGAAATTAATATATAAGGTCTCATATTCATAGTTTGCAGTAATCCCGATAGCTATCGGGAAGTTTACAGTTGTTGAGTTAGTTCCTCTTCACTCTTATTGCAGTGCCAAATAAAAACAGCCCACACACCACCAAAAAATAGACTAGATCACGACTGTCAATCACACCACGACTCATTGATTTATAGTGAGAATGGATACCCAAATTTTCTAAAAAATGGGTTTCTGCACCGCCGCTGAAAAAACTCGATAGCAAATCAAATCCGTAAAACATAAAAAAGCTGATTACCAACGCAATAATAAATGCAACAATTTGATTACGAGTGATGGATGAAGAGAAAATCCCGATAGAAGTGTAAGTCGCTGCCAAGAAAATCAGTCCGATAAACGAACCCCAAAACTGTCCAGCATCTACATTCCCCACAGGTTGAGCCAAGTAGGAAACGGAAATGTAATAAATTATTGTAGGCAGAAGTGCTAAAACAACCAGCAAAAGTCCGGCAAAGTATTTTCCCAAAACGATTTGCCAGGTACTCAATGGCTTTGTTTGGATAAGTTCCCAAGTTCCGGTCTGCTTTTCTTCCGCGAAAAATCGCATACAAACTGCAGGAACCAAAAATAAAAACAACCAGGGTGCCAAATAAAACAAGCCGTCCAGATTTGCATATCCTGCATCCAACACATTAAATTGTCCCGGAATTACCCACAAAAATAGCCC
The DNA here is from genome assembly GCA_012837935.1 of Bacteroidales bacterium. Lineage (GTDB taxonomy): Bacteria > Bacteroidota > Bacteroidia > Bacteroidales > Paludibacteraceae > UPXZ01. Next base: position 23,410 of record DUQG01000011.1, on the reverse strand, counting down.
GGTAAGCAACAAGAAAATACCGATTACAATATAACCGGTTGCATTGCTAAAAAAGCTTCGAAGTTCTTTTTTGAAAATTGATAGCATCTGTAAAGCTTAAAAATGTGAGTTCAAAAGGGACTAACCGCTTCCAGTCGGTTCGTTCCGTAATTATAAAATAAACCGCACCAAACCGCTTGATTACAGTCTATATAACGAACAAAAATCAATTATCATATTCCACCGCATCCAAAATCAACGGAATATCTGCTTTGTCCACGCCATTTTCTATCAGCAGATGTTCTTCCTGCTTAAATAGGTTTACGAACTGTTCCCAATTATTTTCCAATAAATCCACCGATTTCAGATAGCGCTCTTTCGCTTCTTTTTGTCGGTTCATACACCAGGCAATCATTCCCGCAATCAGGTAATCGTATGCAATTGCACTGCCTGAATCAAGCAGTGTAGATGCAAAATAATCGGCTTGTGCCATGTTATTTCCTGAAAATGCTGTGGTCATCGTAGCACGCATAATTCGTACATTATCGGGATGCGTGTTGTTCAGTTCGTTCAAGTTTTTCAGCGCTTCTTCGTGTTTATCAAGCATCACTAGACAATTCACAATTTGCAACTGCACAGAAATATTGCCCGGCTTGATAAAATCCGCGTGTCTGTATGTTTTAAGTGTATTTTTCGTATCGCCTTGTAAGCGGTAGCAAAGTGCAATTTTTCGGTTTGTCCAAAAATCATCCGGCTGTATCAAATCGGCTTTTTTGTAAGCACTTAGCGCACTTATCAATTGTGAATTTTGCTGATACGCATAACCTAATTTTTGATACAATGCCGCCGAACTGTTTCCTTCTTTCTCGCTCTCTTCAAAAAGCTCGATGGCTTGCGGATAGAGTTTTTTCGAGAAATAAAACTCAGCGATATTCGATTTTACGCTATCGTCAATAGACAGTAAATCAAATAGATAGGTCTTGTGCAATATCAGCGAAGTCTTAAACATATCTGCAAAATCACCGCGATTAGGATTGAGTTTGAAAAAGCGGAACAAATCCTGTATATAGTGTTTTGAAATGGTTTTTGCGAGTTGGTTGGGCGAGTGCAGAGCTTCATCTTTTTTCATCTCATCCATCTGCTCTGCCATTTCACCGAAATTCTGTTTCATCAAGTTACGTTGCATTTCAGGCATTCTTAAAATACTCATACAGAAAGAGTAACGGTCGGAATTGCACATCACGTTAGAAGTAACAAACGTGGAAATTAGACTCTTTTCCGAACTTTCAAAAAGTTCTCTTACCGATAGATTTTCCGTGTCAAACGGGATTAGCCAATTACTGATTTCAGAGAAAAACGGGAAAGATTTCAGCATCGCAAACGTGCTCATATAAACGTCTGCACCGCTCATTTCCATTTCTGCAAATTCCTGAATTTTATCCGAAGCATCGCTGTTTTCTATCATCTCTTGCCATTCCGGATTTATTTCACCCCATTCGTCCATGCTTAGCGGATTTTCGCCTTTCAGTTTCTCTTGCATCAGCGGACCCAATTTCATCAGTTCCGGGAAAATCTCTTCTTGAAGTTTTTTGGTAATATCAGCAGTTTCCGTTGTCCCAATGATTTGAATAATAATATTTTGCAACCTTTCCGTTGTTTGGCTGTCATCCATCATAATTACCAGTCGATTGCGGATATTCGGGAAGTAGGGTAGAAAGCGGTTGTACTTTGCCAATACAAAACAAATTCCCACCAACGCACGCTGGCTGGCCTGCATATCCGAAAGCTTGCAAGCATCAAGCAGCATCAACAGTTTGTTTTCGTTAAATGTCCGCCAAAGATTAAGCGTAAGCGCCGATACAAGCAAGGATTTTACCACCGAACTCTCGTATTCATCACTCATCACAAGCTCGTAAGCCGCCATCGCAGCATCGGAATTATAATTGCTGCAAAGCCAAAAATAGTTGAAAAGATACCGATAAGCCTCTTCAAATTCCGTTTGCAGTTGGAGCTTTTTGGCATCGCTGTCTGCCTGCTCAATATCCATTTCACCCAACTCTTTATCCAATTCAAATTTTTGAGTCAGTTTTCTAATCAGCTCATCTTTGGATAGTTGTGCGGTAAAAGGGAAGTGTCTTTTTTTAGAAAATTCAAAGTTGTTGGCATCCCGTGTAAGCAGTTCATCACGTAAATCGGCAGCCGTACAAAAAACATTCGCTATCAGTTTATTGTACAACGACGTGCGTTCCGGGTCTTTCACGCCATCCACAAAGTATTGCAGCATATATTTATAATTAGTCTGCATACTTTCTATTTTTTGCTTAATGGCAGGCGACTGAAACTCGTTGTTTAGCTTTTCTGTCTTTTCCAAAGCATTTTTCAATCTTCCGTCAGAAAGGTGGGATAATATTTTTTTATAAGTGCTATGAATTTCACCTGGTGTCATTGTTTTCTGTTTTTAAGACTTGAAAACTCTCGAAAAACGCTGCATGCCATTAACCCAACTTACTTGTTTTTCGTAGTTTTTCTTCGTCAATGATTTTAATTTTTCTACCGTCCATTGTTATCATTTCGTCTAAAACAAAATTTGACAACGTGCGTATGGCGTTGGACGTGGTCATGTTAGACAGGTTCGCCAAATCTTCTCTTGATAAATAGATACTTATTGTGGCGCCGTCTTCTTCTAGACCATAGTTGTCTTTTAAAAACAGCAAAGCTTCTGCCAATCTTCCGCGAATGTGTTTTTGTGTCAAATTGACAGTTCGCGCGTCCGACTCGGCAAGGTCAAATGCCAATTCTTCTAAAAATCTGTAACAGAAAGCATTATTATGACGTAGGATAGACAAAAAACTATCTGCATTAATCATGTAAACCGCCGAAGCTTCAAAGGCAATAACCGTAGTGCTGTTCGGCTCGTTGGCAATAATGGCTCGAAAACCAAAATGCTCGCCGGGTTTCAGCATCCGCACTATTTGCGGACGATTGCTCAAACAGGCTTTGTAAACCTTTACTTTCCCCATTGCTAAAATCATTAGGTGGGTCGAATGGTCGCCTTCACTTTGAATTACTTCATTTTTTTTGTAAAATTGAACGGAATGTGTACTTCGGATGTAGTTGCGCTCGTCCGGCGTAAGTACATCCCAAAAAGTTAACACTTCTTCTATCGGTTTTAAGTTTGCAGCAAGTTTTTTGGGCATAGTTTTTAGAGAATATGTTTTAAAACATTGTTTTACAGCACAAATTTACGAAATAAATTCTAAATATTTCACAAAATGATTTTTTTAGTGCGATTAGCTTGACAAATTTATAGTTCGGTTAACATTTGTTGGCTTTCTTTTGACTGTTTTTGAAGTTTTTGCTCGGATTTTTTTCAAAATTGGCTTAGTCTTCTCGTTGCTTTTAACTATCTTTGTAAATGTTAAAAAACACACAAAAATGAAAAAACTTTTTACGCTATTTTTCCTGTTTTTCGGACTGATAAATTTTACTCAGGCACAGGAAATCTTAATTACAGAAAACACACAGTTTAGTTTGCTTACTTGCTCACCCGGTCCGGTTGCTTATGAAAAATTCGGACACACGGGCATACGTGTTTACGATGAGTCTCAATCGGTTGATTTTGTGGCTAATTGGGGAATATTTGATTTTGAGAAAGAAAATTTTTACCCTCTTTTTGTAAAAGGCGAAACTTATTATTGGCTTGATTTTCAGCCTACTTTTTCCTTCTTAAATAGTTATCGTGCACGAAGTTCAAGCGTAACAGAGCAAGTCTTGAACTTGAATGATGAGCAGAAGCAGAAACTGCTTGACCTGATTTTAACCAATTATAAGCCGGAAAATAGAGAGTATTTGTACAATTTCGTTTTCGATAATTGTGCCACCCGTCCGAGAGATATTATTAATGAGTCGCTTTTGCCAAACATGCTTGAAACGAAGCATAATTTTTCTGAAAAGTCGTTCCGTCATTTAGTAACTGATTATACCGGAAAATTTAGCTGGTTGCAGTTCGGAATTGATTTGGTGTTTGGAAAAGATGCCGATGAGATAGCCACACCTTTTCAGACTTTGTTTTTACCGGAAGAACTTTGTAAATCTTATGCAGTATCATTCGTTGTAGATGAAAATGATGCGGAAATACCTTTGGTTGCAGAGAAAAATATTTTGGTAGAAAAGCAAGATGTGCCTGAAAAAACATCGCTTCTTACTTTACCGATTGTGGCTACATCGCTGGTTTTATTACTAGGCTTATTGCTTATGTTTTTTGATTATAAACGAAAAAAACATAGTCGTTGGTTTGATTTTATCCTTTTGATAATCACGGGGATTGCCGGAATAATCATTTTTTACCTGATGTTTTTTTCCATCCATCCGCTTGTGAAAAACAACTTTAATTTGCTTTGGTGCAACCCGTTGAATCTTATTTTTGCAGTGATGATATGGATAAGGTCGTCGCAAAGGACTATGATAATTATCGCTATGATTCAAGTTGTATTATATATGTTAGTATTGATTGTTGCTACAATGACCATTCAGTCGCTTAATATCGCATTTTTACCGCTTATTGGATTAATGCTTGTGCGTGCATTGCACTACTTAAAAATGAAAAGAAATAAAGCATAACAAATAAATTTTTTATGTAATGAAAAAACTTGTTTTGTCCTTCATGCTTAGCACTTTATTTGCAGTTTTGGGTTTCGCCAACAATCTTCCGTTACCCAATGAGCTGATGACGCCGTCGGTGGTGCAAGTGAACCGCGAACCGATGCGGGCACATGCTTTTGCATTTGAAAACAAGGAGATTGCTGCCGGTTTTGAAATGGAAAAATCGGCGAATTATCTCTCGTTGGATGGGACGTGGCGTTTCAACTTCGTAATTGACCCGCGCACTTGTCCACAAGATTTTTACAAAACCGATTTCAACGACCAACAAAGCGGTTGGACAAACTTTCAAGTGCCTGCCAATTGGGAGCTAAACGGCTACGGATACCCGATTTACATCAATCAACACTATGATTTTGCGGGACGTTCCAAATTTATGGGAACGCTGAATCCACCACACGACATTCCGGTAGATAACAATCCCGTAGGCTCGTACCGCAAGGAGTTTGACCTGCCTGCCGATTGGGATGGAAAACAAGTATTTATCCATTTCGGTGCTGTGAAAGCGGCTTTTTTCCTTTGGATAAATGGCGAATATGTGGGTTACAGCGAGGACAGCAAATTGCCTGCCGAATTTGATATTACCCGTTTCCTGAAACCCGGGAAAAACTTAGTAGCTGTTCAAGTATATCGTTGGGCGGATGCGAGTTATTTGGAGTGTCAGGATATGTTCCGTTTTTCGGGCATTGAGCGTGGAGTTTATCTTTTTGCTCGAAATGAAAACACCATTTGGGACTTCAAAACCATTGCCGGATTGGAAAATAACTATCGCGACGGAGTGCTTGACTTGAAGGTTAATCTACGGAATTTCAGACACGACAAAGGAACTTATCACAGTCGTCCCGATACAATTTTTGTGGGCTACGAACTGAAAGATGCTACAGGAAAAACCGTACTTTCTGACGAAAGTGGTATGTTGACCATTTTGGGTCGCTATAAAACCGATTTTGCATTCCCGAAAAAGAAAATAGCGAATGTAAACACCTGGTCGGATGAAATTCCCTATCTCTACCATCTCTTTATCACGTTGAAAGACAAAAAAGGCGATGTGCTTGACGTTATTCCGCAACGTGTCGGTTTCCTCACGGTGGAAATTATTGGCAGTGACCTGCTTATCAATGGTAAGCGCGTGTTCTTCAAAGGCGTAAACCGCCACGAAGTGCATCCAAATCGCGGTCACGTGATTACCAAAGAGGATATGCGCAAAGACATGGAAATGATGAAAAAGCTGAACGTGAATACTGTTCGTAATGCGCACTATCCGCCGCATCCCTATTGGTTGGAACTCTGTGATATTTACGGACTTTACGTGGTAGAGGAGGCGAATATCGAATCGCACGCTCGCCATTATGATTTGGAATTTTCATTCGGAAACGACCCGATTTGGCGTGTGCCGCATCTCGACAGAAATATGCGGATGTACGAACGCGGTAAAAACTTCACGTCTCTAATTGTTTGGTCAATGGGAAATGAGGCCGGAAACGGTTGCAACTTCTACGAGGCTTACGAATGGCTGAAAGCAAACGACTATCGTCCCGTGCAGTATGAGCGCTCTGAGTGGGATTACAACACAGATATTATTTGTCCGCAATACCCAAATCCGAACCACTTGGTTCAAGGCACGAAACACGACGACCGTCCTTACATTATGAGCGAGTACGCGCATATTATGGGAAATAGTTTGGGTAACTTCAAAGAGTATTGGGAGCTGATTGAGAATAATCCGAAACTGCAAGGCGGTTATATTTGGGAGTGGGTAGACCAGGGCATTGACACCGTGAAAAACGGCAAGCGAATTATTGCTTACGGCGGCGACTTCCCCTTCGGAAATGAGGTGGACCCGATTGAGATGAGCGACAATAATTTCAGCGTGAAAGGCGTGGTTACAGGTCAGCGCGGACTTACCCCGATGGCAATTGAGATTAAAAAAGTGCATCAGTTTATTCAAACTAAATTATTGGCACCTAATCAAATTGAGGTAATGAATAAATACTTCTTCCGTGATTTGTCCAATTATTGGATGAAATGGGAACTGCTTGAGGATGGAAAAGTAGTGCAAATCGGCAATGTGATGAATTTTGATGTGAAAGCACGCGAGAAAACTTCGATTAATATCCCGTATCGCACTAACTTCAAACCCGGCAAAGAGTATTTCTTGAATTTGCGCTATTATCTGAAAAATGAGGAGCCATTTTTGGAGCAAAATTATGAAATAGCTTACGAACAATTGCCATTAACCGATGCACCGAACGGAAAAGCTACACACGCTGCAAAAGGCAAATTAACCGTATCAAACGATGTGATTAGTGGTAGAAACTTCAAAGTAGCATTCGATTTGGATAACGGTATTTTGAAAACATTTACCTACAAAAATCAAGTGCTGATTGAGAACGGACCGAAACCGGACTTTTGGCGTGCGCCGGTGGACAATGATTTTGGTGCGGGACTAAATTCAAGCTTGCGGATGTGGCGAAATGTGTATGAAAATTCGAAAGTTAAAAAACACGACATCAAACAAGTGGGTGATAATTGGGAAGTGAGCTTTGAGAAAGATATGTTGGACGGTGATGCGACGCACGTAATTACTTACACCATTTATCCGGATGGCGTTATCAGAGTTGCCAACCAGTTCAAAGCCAACAAAGGTGAATATTTCCAGTTGATGCGTATGGGAACCTTGATGGAATTACCTAAAAACTACCAAAATATCGAATTCTTCGGTCGTGGACCGTGGGAAAATACATGGGATAGAAAAGAAGGATCGTTGGTGGGAGTTTATAAGCAAACTGTTGATGAGCAGTACTTCCCGTATGCTCGTCCGCAAGAAGGTGGCAGCAAAACAGACGTTCGTTGGGTGCGCTTTACCGATAAAAAGGGTAGGGGAGTAGAGTTTGAATTTAACAAAGACCTGCTAAGTTTCTCTGCATTGCCTTACAGCCTTGACGACCTTGACCCCGAAACAGATAAAAAACAGTACCACAGCGGCGAATTGGAAAAACGCGACAAAACATACGTCTATATGGATTATCGTCAAACCGGCGTGGGTGGTGTAGATTCATGGCATTCACCCGCCATCGTTCAGTATCAACTGAAATATCAGGATTACGATTATTCCTATTGGATAAAACCGTTGAAGTAGAATTTTAGAGAAATAGCCTGCGATTGCAGGCTGTTTTTTGTTTAATATCATGATGTTTTAATTTTCAAACTCCAATCTAAAAAGCAAATAATCAACTACTTCTCTTGCCGTCTGTTCTTCTAAAAACGGTATATTCAGACTTGCCCAACGTGTAGAAATTACGACTGATGCTGTTTGTGTGCGTTCTTGAAAAATGGACTGACGAAGTTTAACGCTTTGGATATTGGAAACTTTCAGCGTACTGATTTTATCGCCAAAAACACCCGCATACACCTGAACATACCGATTGCCGATTTCCGCTCGACTTTTTCGGTAGCGAAACCAAGCGGCAGTTGCGGCGATTGCCAATACCGGAACAATCAAATAAAGCGAACGAATATCAAAAAATGCCAATCCCGTGAGTATAGCAGTTGGGATGCCCGCGTAGAAATAGAGCTGTCTTCGGAAAAAGTTCTTTTTAGAATGAACTTCCGAAAACTCTTCCGTTGTCATTTCGGGATAGATGTTTTCAGTAAGTTGCCGGCTTTGCAAAAATCCGGGAAGGAAAAAAGCCACTTCTTTTTGTGCTTTTTCGCCTAAGTTCAAAAACTGATGTACCCGCAAACTCGAAGTATTCAGCATTTTCTCAAAAACATTTGCCGTTTGTACGATTACCTGAATTTTATCCAAATGGATAACCTGCTGTATGTTTTTGATTAATCCGGCTTTGTAGGTAACTCTATTGTCATAAAGATTGACATTTAAGTTGTAGTATTTTAGGCAGGTATGAACGAAATTTAGCACCATACTTATTATCAAAATAAATACGATAACCGTCAGCCAGTAAATCAGCGATGCAGTTTTAGGGATATACGCCCAGGTATATTCCAGCATCTGCTTTTGGAGACTTTCGCCTAACTGATTAAAAGCACTGAAAAAAAGCAACAACATAATGCTAAGCCCACGCAAATGATTTCTACTGATAGCTGCAAGCATAAGTTGACGAGTGTCATAAAAGTAAGTTTTAAGCACTTGTGCAGGTTCGTGAGTTTCAGCCGTTTCTGATTCACTTTCATTAGTTTGTGTAGCTATACTCTCCTTTTTCGAATGAAGGATAAACTCTTTAAATGCATCCGATGTTTTAATGTCCAAATAGATTTCCATCTCGCTTTTAGTGGAACCCGCAGTATCTACACTTAGTGTGGTAATATCCAAAATTTGCTGCCAAAATCCCTGTCTGTTGCTGATATTTTGAATTTTATGTAGCGGAATGCTCAATGTGGTTTTCTTTAAAACCCCTTTTTTTACAATCAGCTCATCGCCTTTTACAGCGTAAGTGAAATTTCGGTACATCAGTACACCCCGAATTACCCCAAACAACAAAATTACCAGTAATGCAATAATAATTTTCCAAAAAAGCTTAAAGTCATCTTTGGAAACAAATATGACAAGCAGCACAGGCCAAAGTTGCTTAGTCGCATTTTTCATACTGACAATTATCAGGAAAAAAACGGCGGAAAGTGGTAGGCGGTTTTCTTGGGTAAAATCAATGGATGTCATCGGTCTTAATTTGCTCTAAGATAAACTGTTTCATTTCATCGGCACGCTCTTTTGTAATGCCGTTTAGCACAAAATTGTTGTTGTTTCCGGCAGCAGAATAAACTTTTAGCGAAGCCAAACCAAATGCCCTTGCCAAAGGTCCTTGCTCAACTGTAATGTGCTGAATACGATTAAACGGCACTACTACGTACTTCTTGAAAAACAATCCACGCCGCATACAAATATCATTTTCCCGAATGGCGTAACCCATAAATTCATAAATTTTCCCTGTTACAGCAAGCATCACAGCTAAAATTACAAGAAAAACCAAGGCAGCACTTAAAAGCTCAATTTGGCTCTCTTTGTCTAAAAAACTTGTCGTTAAAGCACTCACAGTCGGAATTCCCCACAACAACAGATATCTGCCGTAAAGCACTTTTTTGTATGTCTCTTCCACCTGCGTGTAGCTAATTTGCTCTGTTTTGGGAAGTAGCTCAATATCTATTAGATTGTTTGAAAAGTTCATTTTATTTAAGTTTTTCAATTTTTATCCGCAAAATTACAGTTTTGTAGCTAAATCTGCAAACAAAAGTTTTTTAGGCAGAGACTGGCTTAGAGCCAGTCTCTGCCTAAAAAAGAATATGCACATTAAAACTTTTAAAAACCTCGGATGGATAGAAACCCTATTGAGACGATATCTTAGAAGATTAATGAACAATCAAACATCTAACAATAAAGATATTGAGTTTTATTTAACTTTCTGATATGTAAAACTTACAAAATAAAGCATTATCTTTGTTTTTTATTATGTATTAACATCAATTTAAGGTGTTAAATAATATCTTGTTTAGAGAAACAGACCAAGTTGGTTAAACTGACGCAATCATTTTATCATATTATATTCACTTTCAAAAATCTATTTTATGAAGAAAATCATTTATTCTTTGATGTTGTTTTTTGCAATATCCGGAGCTGTTTCAGCTCAGAAATCGGCTTTTTACAAAGTTCCGATAGAAAGCCCCCAATCCAATCCGCAGTATTATTACATTATCAATAGTGGTAATAATGTAGTAGTCGATGCAGGAAGTGGCACGCAGTTACCTATTGCGAGTCAACCCATAACTTCCAATAGCGATACACAACTTTGGCGTTTCGTAAAAAATGCAGATGGTACTTATCACATTTTTAATAAGGGACGTACGACCGGAGTATTAACTGCTAATTTCCAGTGGGATAATGGAAGTAGCACACCGGTTTCATTTCGCATAGCCGGTGAAGAAGGAGTGGCTACTACCGGACTGGCTTACACCATTTCAAGCAGTAGCAGTAGCTATATGGGTTACACAAGCTATACGATGACAGTAGAAGCGGCGCCTGCAGGTACTGTCAAGTGGGTGTTTGTAAAAGCACCAAGACGTGACGCTACAAATTGTTGGTATCAATTTCTTAGTGCACGTACTGCTAAAACAACTATTTTAGGAGTGGACAAAACTACTTTTAAAATAAAGTGGCACGAAGGAAACTCTTTTACGAATTCTGCTAATGCTCATTGGTCGGATCAGTTTTTTAGGGTAAATGATGAAGGAGGAACTGAATTTAGTTTAACCACCGAACTTAAACCTTCGGAAAAAATGTACCTATCCGGTGCTGTTCACTCGGCATCCAATTTAACTTCGGCTAATCCAGCTACTTATACACCTTATAAGTTTATTGCAGTTCCTAACAATAACGGACGAATCGCTTTGGTACGAAAAAACGGTGCAAACTGGGAGCAGTTTGACTTTAATAGTGATGCTACTTGCGGAATTTACAGCCGTACTTCAATAAGTGCCGTTAATCCCTATTTTTCATTTATGACTGAAATTGAGTCATTGCTTCAAGCAGCTTATAACGAGTTGGATAAAATAGGTCCTGAGTTTGGTAAATATTGGCCCGAAGATATGACTACGGTAAATACTTTTAGGCAAGATATAGAAACGGCAGTAAGTAAAATTGCCACTGCAGAAGATAATAGAGATTATCGCAATACACTTAAAACGAAAATAGAAAATTTTCAGGCTTATCTGGCAACTCAAACTGTAAATAGCATAGGTGAATCTTTGACGTTAAATGGAACAAATCAATATATGTATATTCCGCATAACGATATTTTCAACTTTACTGCCGACCAAGAGTTTTCTGTAAGTATGCAGGTAAATGTAGCAGCTTTAAAAACAAATGCTCGTTTTTTGGCAAAAAGAGGCGGTGGAAGTGATTCCGACAAGTCGGGTTATGATATGTGGGGCACAAACAGCTTAACCAATTTCTATGCAATGAATTGCTCGAAATCCGATGGAACTAACCACTTTTCACAATGGGGTTCCGGAGTAGGAAAATTAAATGAATGGATACATTTGGCATTTACCGTATCGGGTACAGGCAGTGCAAGAAAAGTAAGGATGTATCAAAATGGAGTACAAGTATATGAGAGTGCGAATGTAAGCACCTACGCTGTATCTAACACAAGAGATGTCTATATTGGCAGCATACCTACTGAAATTGTTGTAAATAGAGGGCTTTTACAAGGTATGGTGGATAATATTCGTTTCTGGAATAAAGCACTAACTGTCGAAGAACTTGAATTAGACTCACGTTCAAATGTAAATTCTTCTACACCTAATTTGTTGGCTGCTTATGATTTTGAAAATGTTGATTACGAAAACGGTGTTGTGCCTGATATCAAAGGCGCTAATCCCGGAGTGTTGGTAAATTACTCGGCGCTATCTGTTACGAATTTAATTCAAAGAGATATGGCGGGTCGTGGAAATGCAAACGATGCAATTATTCGTGCAACTCTAACGACTACAAGAGAAGAAGGAGCCGTGCTGAATAGTGCAACACTAAACTTTGCGGGAACGACTGACATTAATAACATTAGTAAAGTAAAACTCTACTTAACTAATACAACAACAGATTTCGATCATCGTAATCCTACCGGCAAAGGCGCTATTTTATTAGGAGAATGTACTCCGGCAGAAGGAGATGTGGTTTGTAATATTTCAGGTGCAGGTGCAACACTTGCAGGGAACTCATCTTACTATCTTTGGGTAGCGGCTGAAATAGCAGAAACGGCTACGGAAGGCAATCAGATAGATATTTCAATAAAGAAAGTTAATTATAATAATACGAAAGAATTTATACCGGAAGTAACCAATCCAAGTGGAACTACCAATATCTTGCTTGCTTATAAAGTGATAGCAGCTCAAAAGGATGCCGGTGATATCAACTTCTATCGTATTCCTGCTATTGTAACGGCTAATGACGGTAGTTTGATTGCATTGACAGATAAACGAAAAGGAAGTCATTTAGATTTACCGCGAGATATTGATGTTCTTGCATACAGAAGTACAGATAATGGAAAAACTTGGTCGGATCCTGCTACAATAGCTCTGGGTACAGGATATGGTAATGGCTTTGGTGATGTAGCTGCTTGTGTAACCAAAAGTGGTAAAATCCTTACATTATTTGCCGGAGGACCCGGATTCTTTGAATCTACTTCTTCTAATCCAATACGTGTTTACCAGTCTGAAAGTACGGATAATGGACAAACTTGGACTGCACCTGTAAATAGAACTTCCCATTTTTACGGAAGCGGATATACAGGAACAGATGGAAGAGACTCGTGGAAAGGAATATTTATGACATCAGGTAAAATGGAAGTAACAGCTACAGGACGCATTATGGTAGTGGCTCTAGTTAGAAATTCGATAGGTACTTGTAACTACGTATTTTATTCCGATGATGAAGGTGCTACTTGGGATATGTGCCCTTCTGTAGTAACGACAGGAGCGAATGAAGCCAAAATTGTTCAAAAAGCAAACGGCGATTTAATGGTTAGTACACGAAAAGGAGGTTCGCAAGGAAGAATACGTTCTATCTCTACCGATGGCGGTCAAACATGGACTAACGGTTATTTTTCAGAGTTGGTAGAACCTGACTGCAATGGTGATATGATACGTTACACATGTGTAAACGATGGTTATGATGCTAATCGCCTGTTACACACTATTCCCAATGCCGGAAGCAGACGTAATGTTACAGTATTCCTAAGTACGGACGAAGGAAATACCTGGCCCATTAAAAAGGTACTTTGCAAAGATGGATCGGCTTACTCAGCTTTAACTATTCTGTCTGATGGAACTATTGGAGCATTTGTGGAAGTAGATAACTCGTTCGGATATCATGATATGATATTTATGAACTTCTCACTCGATTGGTTGACCGGAAGTCAAAACAATCTGAAATATCCTGTGAAAACTTGGAAAGGTGGAACAAGTAACGATTCGGAAACTGCTGCAAATTGGCTTTACGGCTTAAAACCGGCAGTAAATGATGACGTTTTGGTAGATGTTAAAACGCCAAATAATCTGACACTAAACAGCAATGCTACGTATAATAAGCTGATTAATAATAGTGAAATGACTATTGCTGCCGGAAAACAGTTAACTGTAAATGGTGCGGCTAATAATAACGGAACTATTAAATTGCTTTCTGATGCAACCAATGGTACAGCTACACTTGTAGGTGATGTAACAGGTACAGCTGTTGTTGAACAATTAGTAAACAAGCCACAAACTTACTATATCGGTTCTCCTGTAAGTGGTACGGTAAATGGTATTGGTAAAGTCATTACATTTACTGAAAGCACGGATAAATGGTCTGTCCCTGCTACTATAACTAATCTGGAAGTGGGAAAAGGATACGGTGTTCAAGTGGGTGCAGGTGAAATAGGCGGAACTGCTACCATTAGCTTTACAGGAACACTTAACAGTGGAAATAAAACTATTGGTATGACAATAGGCGGTAGAAAGTTTAATTTCTTAGGCAATCCATATCCATCATTCCTAAACTCTGTAGAAGTAGTAAAGAGTGTAAATGTAGAAAAATCACTCTGGTTTTACTCAAAAGCAAGTGGTAGTTACGGATTTACAGCTTACAACGTTCCCACTGGCATAGCTATTCCTGATGTAGGTGATACGGATGGCTTTATTCCTCCTATGCAAGGTTTCTGGATAAAAGCAAAAGCTGAGACTGACTTTAATTTCACCAATGAAATGCGTATCCATAAACCAGAAAGTAGTAGTGCAGCATTCCGTGTGCCACAAGCAGCAGAAAGACAACTAATGCGTCTGCAAGTAACTAACGGCACTGAAAAAGATGAAACCGTAATTTTGTTTAGCGAAGAAGCAACTAGCGATTGGAATTCATTCAAGCCAATGAATCCGGGTCTAACTCTTTACACTGTAAAAGATGGTGAAAAACTGGCTCTGAATAGCCGTACAGCTATTGAATACGATGTGGAAACAGCCGTAGGTATTAAAGCTACAAGTGGTGAATATACATTCTCGGCAATAAAATACGAGAACTTCGGTACGGAAAAAGCATTCTTGCTTGACAAACTTACTAACGTATCTACCGACCTAAGCAGTGGCGGTGATTATATTGTAACCTTTTCGGAAGCTTACGATGGTGCAGACCGTTTCGCATTGGTATTTCCACGCTCAGGTGTTATGACCGGATTAGAAGGAGCAGAGCAAGCTGGTTTCTTTGCCTTTGCAAATAACAATCGCATTACTGTAAGTAGCGATATGCAAGCAGGTATGATTTATGTGTTCAATAGCGTAGGTCAGCAAGTGGCTGCACAAGCTATCAGCGGAAAACTTACTATAGTAAGCGCTGCACTTCCGGCAGGAGTTTACATAGTAAAACTTAATAACCAAACTACAAAAGTGGTGGTGAAATAAAACTGTAGTGACACATAAGATATATAATCAATAAAACAAAACAGCTCTGAGAAAACCCTCAGAGCTGTTTTATGTTTGTTCTATTCAGGGACTGGCTCAAAGCTAGTCTCTGGATTAGAAATGCTTAAAACTGCTTATCAATATCCTTTGCACTATTTATCGGAATAATGGTAAAGCTGTAAGTGATGTCCGTGTTTTTTGGTACAATTAGGTACGGTTCCATAGGCCATTTTCCCCAACTGTTGTTTCCACCTACGCCTTGCATGCGGTAGTCGATAAACACATCCACTTTATCCGAGGGTTGATAAGCGTTGTAATGCTTTTTCTCAGGTGCTGTATGGCGCGGTGCGTCGTTGTGCCAATCGGGACCGTTGTCAATATCTTCAAGCAGATAGTTTGTAGCGTTAAATTCAAAAATATCATCCGATGCAAACAGCAATCCTGCACCCGATTTTTGAGTTAATGCCAACCAGCGTGTATCCACGTGGTGTCCTGTTTCCTGTGCGAAAACATATTTTGCCCCCATATCGGAAACTGGCGTTTTGTATCTATCCACAAACATAGCCGTTTTGCGGTCGGAATAGTTCTCTATCGGTCCGCGACCGTAGAATTCTGCATTTACAAAACTTGCCGGAAGTTGCATGCGCATACCTACACGGAACACAAGCGGAAGCTCACTTTTTGTTGAATTAAATGCGTTTTCTACTTTTACACGTCCGTTGTCTGTAATGATATATTTCACATTCCAAGTTGCATTAACCTTGCTATAATTATAGGTGCAGCTAATTTCCACTTGTTTGCCGTCAGCCGTAATATTGGATTTTAGTTCCACGTTTGGTGTGTTGTAACTTGCATCTTTCCAGTCGCTCAGGCGTTTTCCCATGCCTGCCCCGTAGTCGTTGTCAAGCGGTGCGCGCCAGAAGAACGGACGAGGTCCAAATCTTTCGCTGAAATACTCTACGCCTTTTTGTTTGTAAGAAGTAATGATACCCGATTTTTTGTCAAATTCCATCGAGAAATCTTTTCCTGAAACAGTCAATTTATTACCGCCGTCATCCACTTTCAAAGCAGCTTTTGCCTCTGCTGGTTTCATTGCAGGATAATCATTTATAATAAATTGGTCTTTTGCGACTACCCAGTTGGCGGGAAGTCCGAGAATAGCGTTTTTCTGTGTAGCATAAAACTGAATGGTAGTTTGCTGATTAGCTTTGAAAAGCTTAGCAATACCCGGAATTTTCACCGTTTTAGTCTCTTGCGGCTGAACTTGCGTGTTGATTTTACCGGTTTTCAATACTTTGCCATTAGATTTTACTTCGTAAGAAAGTTCATATTGACTTAAATCTACAAAGAAATTCTCGTTGAAAATATCTACGCTTTCCGTTTTGTGGTTAAAGTTTTTGAACCAAATATTTTGATACACTTTCGCCATTTCCAAGGTGTGTGGTTTGATGCTGCGGTCTGGTAAAATTACACCATTACAACAGAAATCGCCTGCAGAAGGTGTTCCTTTCGGTCCGAAATCGCCACCAAACGCCCAGAATTTATTGCCGTTTTTGTCCGTTTGAGCCAATCCTTGATCTACCCAGTCCCAGATACAACCACCTTGCAGCAAATCATTTGCACGGATAATATCCCAATACTCTGTAAAGTTTCCTAAGCTATTTCCCATCGCGTGTGCATATTCGCAAAGAATAAGCGGACGATCTGATGTCGGGTCATTGGCGTATTTTTCAATTTGATCTGGATTATGGTACATCGGACAGAAAATATCCGTATTCCATTCCATCACAGCACGTTCGTACTGCACGGGACGAGAAGTGTCGCGACTTTTTATCCAATTGTAAGTAGCATACATGTTTACACCGTTTCCGCTCTCATTTCCAAGCGACCAGGTAATAACGCAAGCGTGGTTTTTATCGCGTTCCACCATTCCAATGGTGCGGTTTAAGTGGTCTTCCAAGAATAGCGGATTGTTTGCCAAAGTCCCGCCCACACGCAGATTGTAACCCATAGCGTGCGCTTCGATATTAGCTTCGTCAATTACATAAATTCCGTATTTGTCAGCCAATTTGTAGAAAAGTTCCGGTTGCGGATAGTGACTTGTACGAGCTGTGTTTACGTTGTGTTTTTTGAAAAGTTCAAAGTCTTTTCGCATTAATTCTTCGGTTACATAGTGTCCGGTAAACTCACAGTGTTCGTGGATATTCACACCTTTAATTAAAACAGGCTGACCGTTCACCAAGAATTGTTGGTTTTTTATTTCGGCAGTACGGAAACCGATTTGAATAGCAGTGGCTTCTACTACATTTCCGGATGCGTCTTTTAATTCAATATTTAATGTATAAAGATTAGGCGTCTCTGCTGACCATTTGGCTACACCCGGAAGTGTTTTTTTATCAAAATTAACAGTTGTTTTGCCTGTGCCTAATAGAATGTTTTTGCTTTCTTCGGCAATGGCTTTACCGCCTTTGTTCAAAATTTTATAGCTAATCGCATAGTTGCCGTTGCTTGCTTTGTTGTCTAAGTCAACCGTTAAGCTGAAAACGCCGTTTTCATAATTTTCATCCAAGGAAGGCAGAGCGAAAAAGTCTGTGATATGAACTTTCGGACGTGCATACACATATACATCACGCTCAAAACCGCTCAAACGCCAAAAGTCTTGACATTCCAAGTAAGTAGCGTCTGACCAACGATGCGTCTGCATGGCAATTACGTTTTTCCCGGCTTTAGCACGGTCGGAAATATTGAAGCGAGCAGGCAGTTTACTGTCTTTGCTCATTCCCAGAAATTCACCGTTTAGGTAGAAATAGGAAGCCCCTTTCACCCCGTCAAAACTTAGGATAATATCTTTTCCCATCCAATCTTGTGGAATTTCAAACTCTTTTCGGTAAGTTCCTGTCGGATTAAATTCTTCGGGTACGAGCGGCGGATTGGGTTTGTCCCAGAAAGGCGCATGTCCCGGCGATGTAAATTCGTAAGTGGCATTTACATAAATCGGATAGCCAAAGCCTTGAACTTCCCAGTTGCCCGGAACTTGAATGTCGTTCCATGCCGAAGCATTAAAATCCAAATCATAAAACTTATCCTTCGGACGATCGTTGAAGTTTTCTGTGTAGTGAAATTTCCATGTTCCGTTGAGTAGAATAAAATTACTTCCTTTGGAATTGTTGTCGGCACTAAGTGCGTCAGCAGAATTGGTGTAGGAAAAGAAACTGCTGCGAGCATCCAACTTGTTGATGTGAACTAATTTCGGATTGGTAATTTCCGAATAACGATTTTCTTGCTTTTGAGCGAATACTAACTGCGTACTAAACAGCAAAATAACGAATGAAAAAAGGTATTTTCTCATAGTTGAAATTTGAAATTAAAATTATTTAAAATTACAAATAACAAAGTTAATTAAAATTGGCTTGATTTCAATGTTTTTGTTAAAAAATAGTGTGTTATGTTTGTTTTAAAAAAATAAAAACCTAAGTTTGTAAGGACTTTTTGTCCGTTTTTGTGAGTATTTTTAAAACTTTTTTAATAAAACTATAAGAATAAGCGTAATTTTATTGTAATTTATTTATATTTGTGGGTGAAAGCTTAGCATTTGTTTATAATGATGTGGTACCAGCGACCATTCTAAAAAACGGGGCGTAACCGAAAAGCCTTATGAGTAGGATAATTTAAAAGTAAAATTAGTATGAAATTAAAAACAGCGACATTATTAGCAATTATTGGAGTAATACTTCTTCTAATTCCGTCAATTATGCATTTTATGACTATTGTAGAAATACTATCATATGTAAATATGGAAACCGGGCAATTGAATTGGTATATGAAGTATTTAGGTGTATTAAATATTATAGGTATTGCATTATTACTTCCATTTTTTATAACCCTTTTTAAAAAACAAAAATAGCCATGAAAGATAATGATATAAATGAAATTCTAGGAATAGATAATCCCCAAAGTAATGAAAACACCGCTTATAATTCAGTGTCAGAAAACGGGAATGAAGGTTTTGCAAATGCATTAAACATTATAGGAATTGTACTGTATATAGTTGGTGTGGTTGCAGCAATTTTTATATTCACTAAAATATCAAGACTGTGGGGTGAGTATGATGAAGATTTAGCTTCAACAGCTTTTGTGATTTCCGTGTTAGTATTATTTTACCATATAGTTTCCGGTTTAATGTGTCAAGGCATATCAAAGGTGTTAAAAAACATAAGATAATGAAAACGGAAAAAATTATTATTGGTTTGATTTTGATAATCGTTGGTTTTTTCTTGTTATATATGGGTTATCAAAAAATGCAGCCAGATGAAATTGAAAAAACATTAAGTGTCATTAATGATTTTTCCAAAAATCTCACAGGGCAAGAAATTCCTAAGGTTTATAAAAAAGATAATACAGAAGCAATAATTTTTTTAATTTTAGGCTTAATACTGTCTGTTTTTGGATTTAGGGCTATATATTATAGCAGACGATAAAACCATGTCTATAGCAATTTACATAAAAAAATTACGTGTATGAAAAAAACTGCTCTTATTTTTACTCTGCTTATTGCATTTGTTTTTCAGCCTTACGCTCAAGAAGAAAAACAAAACAACTGGACGGTTGTAGGTAATGTTCAGTATGTAACCCAGCATCATTGGCGTGGAATTGGAAAGGGGAAACTGTTTGGTGATGCTGCCGCTTTTGAACCAAGTGTTGCGTTTGTTAACAAGAACTGGAACATGGGTGTCTTTACCGCAGCTTCATTCGATAACGTTTATAAAGCTGTGATACCGTGGGTTTCGTTCTCACCTGTAAAAAATTTATGGATTGGAGTTTGGGATATTTATTCAGCCGGAGAGGATATATGGACATATAATCCATTTGATTTCAGTCTTACCGAATCTAAACACTTTGTGGATGCGGTGGTTTCTTATCAATTGCCGTGGTTTCCTCTTAGTATGAAATGGGCAACAATTGTTGCAGGAAAGGATGCTAATGCAGAAGGTAAAAGAAATTTCACCTCTTATGGAGAACTTTCCTACGGACATCGTTGGAACGATTTCAGTGTCTGGGGCTGTGTAGGTATGACGCCTTTTGGTGGGCTATACCATAGAGCAAAAGGTGGAGTAAATAACTTAGAGTTAAAATTTCAGTATAATTTCAAGCTTTACCAACCAATAAGCTTGCCCGTATTTACAAAATTCACTTATAATCCGCTTGCCGAAAAATTCCTATTTCAAGCAGGTGCAAGCATAACAATTCCTTATACTTTCAAATAATTAAAAACATAAGCTTATGCAAACAACAACTTACAAAGGAACAGATAAAGTACTTTTTGGCTTTATACTGTCTGTATTAACTTTTTGGCTTTTTGCCAATTCAATGATGAACGTATCGCCTGTAATGACCGAAGCACTTGGCATGGATGCGAATACGATGAATATTGCCGTGTCGCTTGCCGCACTGTTTTCAGGGATTTTTATAGTGGTGATAGGTGGATTAGCTGATAGTATCGGACGTGTGAAAACGTTCAGAATAGGTCTATATTTAGCAATTGCAGGCTCTCTATTAGTAGGACTATCACCTAAAGGCGATTTTTCAGTACCTATGCTTCTTATAGGACGTGCTTTGCAAGGATTATCAGCCGCTTTCGTAATGCCAACAAGTTTGGGTATGATTAAAATCTTCTGGGAAGGAAAAGAGCGTCAGCGTGCAATCAGTCTTTGGTCAATCGGAACATTCGGTGGATCAGGCTTAAGTTCGTTTATTGGCGGATCTATTGCATCAAGTTTTATAGGTTGGAGAGGTATTTTTATTTTGGCTATTATTGTAGCTATTATTGCCTTATATTTAACAAAAGAGTTACCTGAAAATAAGCGTGAAGGAGCAGGTAAATATAAAATTGATTGGGGCGGAATTATTATGTTTATGATAGCGATGGTTGCCTTGCAAATTTTCATTAACAAAGGGAATGATTTTGGATGGACAAGTACAATAACTATTGTATTAATCGCAATTACTCTTGTTTTTGGTTATCTGTTTGTTTTTATTGAAAATAAAGTGCCTTATGCTTTTGTAGATTTCGGATTGTTTAAAAACAAAGTATTTACAGGCGCTACCTTGGCAAACTTTTTTATTAATGGCACTTCCGGTATTCTTATCGTATCACCAGCGCTAATGCAAAAAGCTGCTCAATTTTCATCATTTCAAACAGGATTGCTTACATTAGGTTTTGCTATTGTCGTGATACTATTTATCCGTGTAGGTGAAAAACTGTTGCAAAAATTCGGAGCGAAAAAGCCGATTATCTGGGGTGCGTTAATTATTAGTGTAGCTATTATATTGTTAATGCAAACATATTTAATGACCGCACAATATGTGGTATTGGCAATTATTGCTTATTGTCTTTTCGGCTTAGGTTTGGCTTTCTTTGCAACCCCGGCTACCGATGCAGCTCTATCTAATTTGCCTGAAAGTCAGGCGGGTAGTGGCGCCGGTATTTTCAAAATGGCTTCATCGCTTGGAACAAGTTTGGGAGTTGCCATATCAGCTGGAATCAATTCTGCAGTTTCGTCCGGCGAACCGATTGCATGGCTAAGTAATATCATAACCTTTGTGGGCAGACAAGATAACGTACATTTCCGCCAAGGTGCTATGCTTGGTTTTTCATTCTGTTTGCTTTTGGCTGTTTTGGTGATTGTAACAGTTGTAGTATTTGTTCCGGATAAGAAAAAAGCAGAAACAAAGTAAAATATAAAATCAAATAAATAATTTATTAATCTTACTGATACCATCTGTTATAGGGGATTTGGTGAATAAACAGAGTATTTATGACAACAAACTCAGTTCAGTTTAAAGGAAATGACAAACTATTGTTTGGTATTATCTTAGGAGTGTTAGCCTTCTGGCTCTTTGCGCAGACTACGCTTAATATCAATGTGGATATGGCGAAGGAATTAAAAATGGAGAAAGATATATCGATGATGAATATCGCTGTGTCGATTACATCGCTGTTTTCAGGAATTTTCATCGTCGTTTTTGGTGGTTTGGCTGATAAAATCGGTCGTGTGAAAATTGTTAGATGGGGATTTTATTTTAGTATTATCGGTTCGTTATTGGTGGGAATTACACCAGCCAACAGTTTTGCAGCACCTGTATTGATCACAGGTCGTATTTTCCAAGGACTTTCCGGAGCAGCTATTATGTCTTCCAGTTTGGCTTTGGTAAAAGCTTATTGGGAAGGTCCAAAGCGTCAGCGTGCTATTAGTCTTTGGTCTATGGGTTCGTGGGGAGGTTCAGGTTTCGCGGCATTATTTGGTGGATTGATGGTAGGTATCGGTTGGCGTTATATTTTCTTTGCGGCAGTTGCTATCTCGGTTATCGGATTGCTGATGATAAAAGGTACGCCTGAAAGCAAAGCTGAAACTACCAGTAACCACAAAACAGATTATGCCGGAATTATTACCTTTATGCTTTCAATGGTTGGACTACAACTATTGGTGAGCAAAGGTTCTGAGTTTGGTTGGACAATGGAAAACCCGTCAGGATTCATTCTTCTTGTTTTAACACTGATTTTTGGATTCATGTTCTTTAAAATCGAAAACGGAAAAGAAGGTGCATTCTTTGATTTCAAACTGTTTAAAAACATGACTTTTACCGGTGCTACCATTTCTAACTTTATGCTTAACGGAACAGCTGGAATGTTGATTGTTTCGCTTCAATTATTGCAAGTAGGTGGAAATCTTCCAGCACGTGAAGCCGGACTGCTAACACTTGGTTATGCTATTTCTATCGTGTTGTTTATCCGTGTGGGGGAAAAATTGTTGCAACGTTTTGGCGCTCGTAAACCAATGATTTGGGGTTCGCTTATCGTGGGAGTTGCCATTATTCTATTGATGTTTACCAATGTGATGACAGAAACGTACAAAATTTTGGCAATTGTAGCTTACACACTATTCGGATTAGGATTGGCATTTTATGCTACGCCTTCTACCGATGCGGCACTTTCTAACTTACCGGCAGCACAAGCAGGTTCCGGTTCCGGAATTTATAAAATGGCATCATCTCTTGGTGCGGCATTTGGTGTGGCTATTTCTGCCGGAGTTTTTGCAACTCTTAAAGTTGGAGAGAATATCACATGGATGGAAGGTGTTATTACTTTCGTGGGAAGACAAGATAACGTTCCAATACGTGAAGCTGCAACTATTGCCTTGGGTGTAAACTTGTTAATGATTGTAATGGCGATTATTAGTATTATGATTACCATTCCTAAATCAGGCGGAAAACTTAAAAAAGATAAATAAAAATCATATAATTAAGTAACTTCGTGCCTTGGCAGAGTAATGCT
>DUQG01000013.1 GCA_012837935.1 Bacteroidales bacterium | reverse complement strand
TCAGAACTTATTTTCACTTTTAAACGTTGTCTTGTTCATTTTGCAGTCGACGATAACGAGGTCTATATGTGCACCGAACTAAAAAAGGAGAAGTCCTGGTTTCTGCCTTTTAATAAAGGTTATAACGATGGTGCTGGTAACCCTCCAAATCCTGATGGAATAAAAACGGACTATCTTTGGAAAGAAATTCTTACCAAGGGAGAGCTTTCAAATATTCTAGAGAACTATGCACAAGTGGTCTGCGAGGAAGATGAAGAAACAAAGAAGAAAACCTATAAACAGATTTTCCCTCGTTATCATCAATTACAAGTTGTTAAGTCCCTTTTGGCTGAAGCAGCACATCAAGGAGTTGGCCAGCGGTATTTGATTCAACATAGTGCAGGAAGCGGTAAATCCAATTCTATTGCATGGCTTGCTCACCAGCTTGTTACGTTGAGAAATGCAGATGGAGATGTGTTTGATACCGTCATTGTAGTTACGGATCGCATCAACCTAGACAAACAAATTAAAAATACGATTCGTCAATTCATGCAGGTCTCCTCTACGGTTGGTTGGGCCAAGGATTCTTCTGAATTGAAAAAGCTACTCGATGAAGGTAAAAAAATCATAATCACAATTGTGCATAAGTTTCAATTTATTTTAGACGACATTACTAATGTTCACAAAAATAGCAAGTTTGCCATAATTATTGATGAGGCCCATTCCAGTCAGAATGGTAGTCTTTCTGCTAAGATGAACATTGTTCTTTCTGGTAATGTTTATAACGAAGATGATACTCTTGAAGATAAAATTAATAGTTTAATTGAAGGTAAAAAGATGGCCTCTAACGCCAGTTATTTTGCCTTTACTGCTACACCAAAAAATAAAACACTTGAGATGTTCGGTATGCCTTTAGTCGATGAGAATGGTAATCCAATCTACAACGAGGACGGTACAAGAAAAGCAAGACCACATTATATTTATACTATGAAACAAGCTATTGAGGAAAAGTTTATTTTAGATGTTTTGAAATATTATACACCATATCAAAGCTACTACCATATTATCAAAACTGTAGAGGACGATCCGCTTTTCGATAAAAAACGTGCACAGAGTCGCCTCAAGTACTTCGTGGAAACAAACGAATATGCTATTCAAGAAAAGGCAAATATTATGGTGGAACATTTCCATACAGATGTTCAAATGAAAATTGGTGGGCAAGCTAGGGCTATGGTTGTTACCAGTGAAATTAAACGAGCCATTGAATACTACCATGCTATAAACCGTTCTTTGAAAGAGCGTAGAAGTCAATACAAGGCTATAATCGCATTCTCAGGTGATGTCGTTTGGGAAGGACAAACAGTAAACGAAGCAACGTTAAATGGTTTTCCGAGTTCAAAAATTGAAAAGACATTCAAAAAAGATCCTTATCGCTTTTTAATTGTTGCTGACAAATTCCAGACAGGTTATGATGAACCATTATTACATACCATGTATGTAGACAAAAAACTTGCCGACATCAAAGCTGTACAGACTCTTTCTAGGCTTAATCGTTGCTATAGCGGTAAGAATGATACATTTATTTTAGACTTTGCAAATAACCCAGAAGATATCAAAAAAGCATTTGAAAGGTATTATAAAACCACCATTCTTTCCGGGGAAACAGACGCAAACAAATTAAATGACTTAATTGATGAAATGGAACCTTTACAAGTTTATACGCAACAGCAAGTGGATACTTTTGTGGATCTGTATTTAAATAATGCCGAAAGAGAAAAACTCGACCCAATTCTCGATACATGTGTAGAAAACTATAAGGAACTAGAAGTAGAGGAACAGATTTTATTCAAAAGCAGCGCTAAGACATTTGTCC
>DUQG01000022.1 GCA_012837935.1 Bacteroidales bacterium | reverse complement strand
TTACCCACGCCATAAATGGCGTGGCAATTAATATAGGCGTTAGAATATCAGACATTCATAAAATAATGTCAGTATAGGATATTTTTATGCTACGCCTCTATTTCCCCACAACTTTTTTGCTTGAACCATTTTTTGTGCTGTAAGTAATGCACAAAAAGAGGTGCAAATCAAACTTGATTTGCACCTCTTTTGCGGAGAGAGAGGGATTCGAACCCCCGGAACCTCTCAGTTCAACGGTTTTCAAGACCGCCGCAATCGACCACTCTGCCATCTCTCCAAAATGTCGTCTTTTTCTCAAAGCGACTGCAAAGGTAAACTAATTTCTTAAATTTACAAAAAATCAGGGTTGAAATTTTCAAAAAACAGCCAAAAAAATTGAGCTTACTAAATGTAACTTACAGCTTTTATATTCGAAATTCATCTTTTCATTCCCTTTTTACACTAATTTTCCTAAAAACTCGTTATAATTTCCAATGGAATGGCTTTTTGGCTCTCTTCTGAAGGTTGAAATGCTTTTTGTCTAAAAGTCCATTGACAGACGTTCTGAAAAACTAAAATCCAATAGTCTAACAGTCTTCCCGATAACTATCGGGACTAACAATTTAATAGTCTAAGATATGATTGATTATATAAAAGGAGAATTAACAGAACTAACACCCACCAATGCGGTAATTGAAACGGGTGGTGTGGGTTATTTTATCAATATCTCGCTAACTACTTACGGCGAACTTCATGGAAAAAACGAAGCGAAGCTATATATTCACGAAGCCATTCGGGAAGATGCTTATGTACTTTATGGTTTTATGAATAAAAGTGAGCGGGAACTTTTTTTATTGCTCATCTCCGTATCGGGAATTGGTGCCAATACAGCACGCGTGATTATGTCGTCCTACACTGCTTACGAGTTACAGCAAATAATTGCAACCGATAATGTTATGGCATTAAAAGCTATTAAAGGTATCGGTGCAAAAACCGCAGAACGTATTTTGGTAGATTTACGAGATAAAATCCTGAAAGTAGGTGTTTCGGATGATGAAAAATCGAGCTCAACGTTCACATTTGCAAGTAATACAACTCGTGAAGAGACGCTGGCTGCACTCACTATGCTTGGTTTTGCTGCCGGACCATCACAAAAAGCAGTGGATAAAATCCTGAAAGAAGAACCTGATATTACAGTAGAACAAGCTGTGAAAAAAGCGCTTAAAATGTTGTAGTTTTGGGCGTTTGGTTGTTTGTTTGGACGTTCGGTTGTTTATTTGAAGCACACACGGAAAATTCGCGCAATTCGCCTCCCGATAGTTATCGGGATCGCGCAATTCGCCATAATTCGTGTAATTCGTAATTTTAATGAAAAGAAAATACATCGTCATATTATTTCTTGCCATTTTAATTAGTGGAGTTTACGGTTTCGTAAGTTCCGCTCGTCATTATACGCTTGAACCTGAAATGGAGTTACAAGCACCACAAAGCACACCCAAAGATACTACCGTTCGTTTTCCTGTTAATAATTTAGAAGTGAAGACCTTTGAAGATTTAGATAAGCGCTATCCGATGGATTTACGTACGCCGGATAACGTGAAAACGGAAATTGAATACGATATAAAAACCGGAAACTACGTGATACGAACGAAAGTAGGCGATATGGAAATAGCCACGCCGCTGACGCTTACACCGGAAGAATATCGCAAGTATTCGCTTCAAAAAAGTATGCTTGAATATTGGCAGGAAAGAAACTTGAAAGGCAAGGAAAGTAACGAGGATAAGTTTTCGGTTACGGATATGAAGTTTAGTTTGGGACCTGCCGACAAAGTTTTCGGTCCCGGCGGTGTGCAGATTAAAACGCAAGGTTCCGCAGAACTGATTTTTGGTTTCAAAAGCAGTTTTATAAATAACCCTGTACTTCCGGCTCGTGCTCGTCGTTCTAACGTTCCCAATTTTGACCAAAAAATCCAGATGAACGTAACCGGAACGGTGGGAGATAAAATCAATTTTGGACTAAATTACAACACGGAAGCGTCTTTTGATTTTGACCAAAAACTGGCAAAACTCTCTTTCAAAGGCAAGGAGGATGATATTATTCAACTGATTGAAGCAGGAAACGTAAGTATGCCGCTACGTGGTTCGTTGATTACGGGAAGTTCGGCGCTTTTCGGGATAAAAACCGATTTGCAGTTTGGAAAATTAAGCATTTCCGCCATCGCATCGCAGCAAGAATCGCAATCGCAATCGGTCAGTTCGCGAGGTGGCGTTCAGACCATTCCGTTTGAAGTTAAAATCGACCAATACGATGAAAATCGTCACTTTTTCTTAGGTCACACTTTCCGTGATAATTACGAGCAGTCCATGAGTAAACTGCCGTTTATTTCATCCGGAATCGTGATAAATAGGGTAGAGGCGTGGATTACAAATAAGCGAGGCAATTTCAACGAAGCACGTAATATCATTGCTTTTATGGACTTAGGAGAGCCAAGCAGAATTGATAATCCTTACTGGCAATCCACTGGAACAATTTTAACCAATAAATCCAACACACTTTACGATGAAATTGTAGGACTTGCGGGTGCAGGAGTACGCGATATTCAGCAGACCAATGCCATTCTTGCCAACAACTATTCTGCTCACGGCATCAATGGTGGCGAGGATTATGAAAAAATTGAAAACGCTCGTCGTCTTGACCCTTCGGAATACACCGTAAACAATGCACTTGGATTTATTTCCCTTCGTTCGGCACTTAATCCCGATGAAGTGCTTGCCGTAGCTTACGAATATACCTATCAAGGACAAGTTTATCAGGTGGGAGAATTTTCTACGGATAATGTGAAAGCACCAAATGCTCTGATATTGAAGTTACTGAAAAGTACTACGCAGTCGCCGCAACTTAGTTCGTGGGATTTAATGATGAAAAACATCTATTCCATCGGTGCGATACAGATGAGCGCCGATGATTTTACCATGAACGTGATGTATCGGAATGACTCTATCGGAACGGAACTTCAATACATTCCCGAAGGAAATATTGCCAATCAGTTGCTGCTTCGTGTGATGAATTTAGACCGTTTGGATAAAAAAAATGAGATTAATCCTGATGGACGTTTTGACTATGTAGAAGGTTATACGGCACTTTCTTCTACAGGACGAATTATATTTCCGGTATTGGAGCCTTTCGGTTCGCATTTGCGTAAAAAAATTGGAAATGACGTCATTGCCGACAAATACGTTTATCAAGAACTTTATGATTCTACACTGGTTGTTGCGCAGGAATTTAGCGAGAAAAATAAGTTCTCTCTGGTTGGACGTTACAAAGGTTCGGAGTCAAGTTCGGAAATTCGCTTAAATGCGATGAATATCCCGCGCGGTTCGGTTGTGGTTACGGCAGGCGGAAAAACTTTGATTGAAAATGTGGACTACACCGTGGATTACACAATGGGGACGGTAAATATATTGAACCGCTCGATTATAGAATCCAACACTAACATTGATGTAAAACTGGAAAATCAATCCTTGTTCAGCATGCAGCGAAAATCTCTTTTCGGTACGCACATGGAGTATCAGTTTAGCAAAGACTTTAGTTTGGGAGGTACAATCATGCATCTTTCTGAAATGCCGCTGACCAAAAAAGTAAATACCGGTAGTGAGCCGATTAAAAACACCATTTGGGGTTTGAATACAGCTTGGAAAACGGAATCGCAGTGGATTACCAACATGGTTGACAAATTGCCGTTTGTGAATGCAACGCAACCTTCGTCGCTATCGCTGAATACTGAATATGCGCAACTTATTCCCGGACACTCTCGTGTAATTAGCGATGTGGGATTGGCTTATATCGATGACTTTGAATTCACTAAAACCAATATTGATATTCACTATCCGTACAATTGGTTCTTGGCAAGTACACCTGGCATGTTTGAGGAATCGAAATTGAGCAATAATATTGATTACGGAAAAAATCGTGCCTTGCTTTCATGGTACGCTGTGGATAGAATTTTGAATAGCGATGCACGAACTACACCACCGAATTTGCGAGGAAATTTGGAATCGCAATCCGATCATTATACTCGTCAAGTGCGCGAAACAGAGCTTTTTCCGAATAGAGATACCGACCCAACGGGAACTTCGCTTATTACTTTACTCAACCTTTCTTACTATCCGCAAGAAAGAGGTCCCTACAACTTAGATGTAGAAGGAATTGACCCAAATACCGGAAAGTTGAAGAATCCGCAAGACCGTTGGGGTGGAATTATGCGCAAAGTGGATTATTCGGACTTTGAAAATTCCAATATCGAATATATCGAGTTCTGGATGATGGACCCGTTTGTGAAAGGCACGGAAAATAACAAGGGTGGTGATTTGTACTTCAACTTGGGTGATATTAGTGAAGATATTTTGAAAGACGGGAAAAAGTCTTTTGAGCACGGACTGCCGATTGATAACAACAGTAAAAACTATGAAACTACCGTTTGGGGACGTATTCCGTTGACTCAATCCACAGTTACGGCATTTGACAATACAGCCGGAGCGCGTGAAAAGCAAGACGTTGGTCTCAATGGACTTTCTACGGCAGATGAATTTCTGTTTCCGACTTACAAAGATTATTTGGATAAACTTCGCAATCATTTATCGCCGGATGTAATTGCTGAAATGGAAACTGACCCGCATTCGCCGTTGAATGACCCTTCGGGCGACAACTATCATTTCTATCTTGGAAAAGATTACGACGAGAAAAACTTGAGCATTTTGGAACGTTATAAATACTATAACGGCACTGAAGGCAACTCACCGGATGCGACAGATTTAGGTAGTGAATACAGCACTTCTGCTACGCTTCAGCCGGATGTGGAAGATATAAATTTGGATAACACGCTGAACGAATACGAAAAATATTTCGAGTACAAAGTGCAACTTCGTCCCGGTGCCATGCAGGTTGGAACCAATTTTATTACCGATATGGTAACTGCCGACGTAACGCTTAAAAATGGAAATGTAGAGCGTGTGAAATGGTATCAGTTCAAAATTCCTATTCGCGAGCACACCAATAAAGTGGGTGGAATCCGCAATTTCAAATCCATTCGCTTTATTCGTATGTTTTTGACCGGATTCGAGCAGGAAACTCACTTGCGCTTTGCTACACTTGACTTTGTACGTGGCGAATGGAAACAATATACCAAGCCGTTGACAACTGCAAACAATGCATCTAATGCAAAACTGGACGTGTTGGCTGTAAACATTGAGGAAAACGGACGTAAAACGCCGGTAAATTATGTGTTGCCACCCGGAATTACCCGTGAAACCGACCCGAGTCAACCGCAACTTTTACAGCAAAATGAGCAAGCGATGGTGTTGCGAGTAACTGATCTTGGTTCTAATGATGCTCGTGCTGTTTACAAAAAAACGATGTACGATATGCGCCAATACAAGCGTTTCCAGATGTTTGTGCATGCAGCAGCAATGCCTATGTCGCCAAATTTGAATGATGGAGAACTGGCTGTATTTGTTCGTATCGGTTCGGATATGGTAAATAACTATTACGAGTATGAAATTCCGCTTCGTCTGACACCGCCGGGAATCTATTCAAGCAATAAATTGTCAGACAGACAAACCGTGTGGTATCCCGAAAATATGTTTGATTTTGCATTTACGGCGCTTACGGATGCTAAATTGCAACGCAATAAAGAACGTGGAGGTACAGTTTCAAACACAACACCATTCCATGTTTTTGATCCTGAAAATCCTCGAAATAGAATTACCGTGATGGGTAATCCATCTATTTCCAATGTGGAAAATATTATGATTGGGGTGCGGAATAAAAGCGGCGAGGTAAAATCGGGTGAAGTTTGGGTAAATGAGATGCGAATGGCTGAATTTGACCAATCGGGCGGTTGGGCTGGATTAGCTAATCTGGCGTTCAACTTGTCTGACCTGGGTTCGTTTAATGTGGCGGGAAGAATGGAAACTGCCGGATTTGGCGGCATTGAAAGCAATG
This sequence comes from Bacteroidales bacterium, assembly GCA_012837935.1. Lineage (GTDB taxonomy): Bacteria > Bacteroidota > Bacteroidia > Bacteroidales > Paludibacteraceae > UPXZ01. Next base: position 43,403 of record DUQG01000022.1, on the reverse strand, counting down.
TAACCAATCGGAATATGGAAGATCATTATTCAATCAATCTTTCAGCTTCGTTAGATTTGGGACGTTTCCTTCCGGAGCAAGCTAAATTGCAGATTCCGGCTTATTACACCTACACCAACGAAACTCATTCGCCGAAATACAATCCGCTCGACGAAGATATTTTGCTAAAAGATGCTTTGAGTATTTTGGAAAATCAGTCTGACATCGACTCGCTTAAAGCCATGACGCAATCGGTTCGTGAATCGAAAAGTTTCAATATAACTAATGCCAAAGTGAATATTCGCAGCAAAAAACCGATGTTTTATGACCCTGCAAACGTGAGCATTTCTTACTCAACCAACGAAACCACGGAGCACACACCGGAAATTGAGCAAAATTTAGCAAAACAACAACGCGCTTCTATCAACTATTCCTATGGATTTAATATGGAACCTTGGGAACCGTTTAAGAAATCGAAAGCATTGGAAAGTCCGCATTTGAAATTGATAAAAGATTTTAACTTCTACTACTTGCCTACAAGCATTATGTACAGCAGTAGTTTGAATAGAAACTATTCGCAAATAAAATTACGCGATTTTTCGGGAATGAGTTCGGGTGCGCCAAACTTTGATAATTTAAGTTTCAGTAAAGATTTTATTTGGAATCGTCAGTTTGACTTTAAATATAAATTGACTCGTGCTATTGAGTTTGGACTGCAAACAGCGATGAATGCCAATATTGAGGAGAGTTATTTTACACCGGAAATGGGTAAAGAGCATTACGAAGCTTGGCGAGATACCGTATGGCACAGCATTCGCAAAATGGGAACACCGTACTCTTATCAGCAGGTCTTCAACGCAAGCTGGAAATTGCCGATTGACAAGTTTCCTTTTATGGATTGGGTTACAGCCAATACGCAATATACTTCTACGTATAGTTGGAACAGAAGTGCCGTGATGGAAGGTGGAGCAGATATTGGAAATATGGCTTCATCTTTGGGACGATTTACGGGAAATGCCGATTTGAATTTTGAAACATTATACAAAAAGTCTAAATTCTTGAAAGGAGTACTTGACCGAGGAAACAGAAATGCACGCCGTCAGCCGTTTACCCCGAAAACTTTCAATCAAACCGTAAATCTGAAAAAAGGTGATACGCTTACTGTTAATCACGGTTTGAATAGTGAAAAATTGACTTTTACGGCAAAAGACTCACTTGGACGACCCATTCGTTTGCCTTATAAAGTTACAAGTCCGACTTCTGTGGTGCTTGTGCCCGTAATGGATGCCAACAATGCCGCTGTTTCTATTACCAGTAAAGACCCTAACGAGCGTTCAGTTGGCGAAAAAATAGCCGATTTTGCCATTCGCTTGCCAATGAGTGTGCGCAAAGTTTCTGTAACTTACACACAATCCAACAGTTTGACTATCCCCGGATTTTTACCGGAACCGGGTTTCTTAGGTTTATCCAAAGTGGATGGAATAAAGGCACCGGGATTGGGATTTGTGTTTGGTTTTCAAGATGATAATACGTTGGAATATATACGTGATAATGGCTGGCTCTATATGGAGCAAGATGTGATAAATCCTGCTAATAGAGCGGTAACTTCCGACTTGGATATTCGTGCTACGGTGGAACCGATTGCCGGACTGAAAATTGACTTGTCTGCAAAACGTCAAACTATGGCTAATACGGTGATTCACTATATGCACCCCGGAATGCCTTCAACTTTTAATGGTAATTTCAATATAACACAGGTAGCATTGAAAACGTCTTTTGAAAAGATTGGAAATGCTGCGGACAACTATAATTCTGAGTCGTTCAGAAAATTTAGAGCGTATAGAAATATTATCGCATCTCGTCTGGAAAGTAAAATGAAGAATTATCCGACTACCGGATTTTTTGCCGAAATGCCGGGTATCAGCGGAAAACCATTTGACCCGAACAATGGAACTTACGATTTAAATTCCCCCGATGTATTAATTCCGGCGTTCTTGGCAGCATATACCGGAAGAAACCCTGAGCACGTAAAGACCAATCCATTCCTTTCTTTATTGGATATTTTACCCAACTGGACGGTTAATTTTAACGGACTTTCCAATTTGGATTGGGTAAAAGAGAAGTTCCGCTCGGTGAGTTTGACACATGCTTACAGAAATACTTACACCATTGGAAATTACGGTTCTTACTCAACTTGGGTGCCTATGGATGGTGGCGATGATTCGGCACTTGGGTTTATCCGCGATGTGCAAACCAATATGCCGATTCCGTCAATGGCATACGATATTTCAACAGTTTCCATGAACGAGAGTTTTAGTCCGTTGTTTGGCTTAAATATGGCTATGAAAAACAGCATGACTGCCAAAGCAGAATATCGTAGACAGCGAAATATGTCCTTAAACTTGAATAGCACGCAGCTTATTGAAGCACTTTCCGATGAGTTTGTGATTGGTGTAGGCTATGTGGTGAATGATTTTGATGTGGTGTTGAAACTTAAATCTGCTCAACGTCAGACAGTTAAAAACGACCTGAAGTTAAATATGGATGTTTCTTACAAAGATGTAAAAAGCTTGCTCAGAAAAGTGAGTGAAGACATTACGCAAGCTTCCAGCGGAAATAAAATTATTTCGCTACGTTTTACAGCCGACTATGTGTTTAGTTCCAAAGTGAACCTGCAAATGTTTTTTGACCGTCAAAAGACTGCACCGCTTGTGTCATCGGCTTATCCTGTTTCTTCCACTAACTTTGGAATCAGCTTTAAGTTTATGCTGACAAGGTAAACTATTCTATATTCTTCCGAACCTTTGCCAAAAACTTAAACATTCTTTCGTTGTCTTTTTTCTCAATAATATCCAACAACTCACGAAGTTCCAATCGGATATTTTCAACTTGTTTTGGGGTATATGGATTGAAAAGTATCTCAGAGAGCAAAAAATCATCTTCCGAAAGTAGTCCCTGAGCAATATCCATATGACGCTTAAATGTCGTTCCCGGTGCATCCTGATGCTTCATCACCGATGCAAAAACCAGTGTAGATGCAAATGGAATAGAAAGCGAGTAGGCAATTGTTTCGTCGTGCTCATCGAATGTGTATTCAAAGATTTTTAGACGCAAAGAAAGGTATAAATCTTTAAAAAATGCCTTCCCCATATGGTCTGATTCTGAAATAATAATGGCAGATTGCGTGCTCAAATTATCCAGCGTAGCAAAAGTAGGTCCGAACATCGGGTGAGTTGATACGTAGCGTCTGCCGCATTTCTCGTAATAATCTTGAAGACCTGTTTTTACAGAAGCAATATCGGAAATAATACAAGATTTAGGAATATAAGGTAGAACTTTTTCAAAAGCATCCACTGTATATTTTAAGGTTACGCAGTTGATAAGCAGTTCAGGTTCAAATTCCTTTATTTCTTCTAATTTCGTTAATCGAAGCGTGTTAAATACAAATCGAAGTTTCTTTGGGTCAGTATCGTAAAGTGCCACTTCGTGGTCAATGCAAAGCACATCTGTAAGGAATGTACCCATTTTTCCGGCACCTAATATTAGTATTTTCATTCTGTTTTTGTAAAAATTTGGGTGCAAAGTTAAGAAAAAAGCCGCTTTGAGAGAAAATTTTCAAAACAAAAGCAAAATTAAGTCTTCTCATTGTCTCAATACATTTCCCCCAAACATCCAAACATCCGAACCTTGGATTACTTTCTTCCAAATGATTTATCTACTTTTAAGAATGGAATAACCGCCAGTGTAGGAATGGCACAAATCATCACAAAAATAAAGAAGTGATTGTAACCGATTAGCTCTTGAATCCATCCGGCTATCATCCCCGGAAGCATCATTCCGAGTGCCATAAAGCCTGTACAAATAGCATAATGAGCCGTTTTGTGTTTGCCATCAGAGAAGTAAATCAAGTAGAGCATATAGGCTGTAAACCCAAATCCGTATCCAAACTGCTCGAATGCTACAGCCAGATTGATTAAAAACATATTTTCAGGCATAAACCAAGATAGATATAAAAATGCTAAGTGAGGTAGCGTTATACTGAGTGCCATTGGCCAAAGCCAATATTTAAGTCCTTTCCTTGAGGCGGCAATTCCACCTACTATTCCGCCTAATGTAAGCGAAATTACACCCACAGTTCCATACACAAATCCAACTTGTCCCGTGGTCAATCCAAGCCCACCCACATCACGCCCATCCAATAAAAACGGTGACGCCATTTTAACTAACATAGCCTCGCCTAAGCGGTAAAGTAGCATAAATGCAATGGCAATCCAGATACCTTTTTTTTGGAAAAACGATTTGAAAGTAAGCCCAAATTCTCGAAGGATATCGCTTGGTGCATGGTTTTTAGTAACATCTGAAGCCGGATGTGGTAGTACAAATCGGTGATAAATAAACACCAACAAGAAAAATCCTGCCAGCACATAAAATGTAATACTCCAAGCAAGTCGTAAGTTTCCGGATGTAGCGGTGAAAGTGCTACTAACTTCGGTATTTAGTTTTTTGTCGAGTTGAACAACCAGATAAGCAGGTTTGTCCCAGTTTGTTTCATTAAATACAAGTCTCTCGCCACCAATTAACGAAATACTTTTATCGCCACCTGAAAAACGTGAGTTGAGCACCATTTCTTTGCCTTCTTCAGGTTTCCGATTAAGTGTTACGGTAATAATTCCTGCATTTCCTACATCGCCGGAAACAACGGTTTGTTGTTTTTCTTCTGCAAAATTTCTTCGAATAAAATCAGCTAATGGGTTTGCAATATTTTTAGACCACCAGCTTACTTTCTCATCGCTGTTAGTTTGCTCAATTGAATTTTCCAACTGAATAAAACCGTTTTTTACATTCTCTGTTTTAGCAAATTCTTTTACTTCAGCTAGCTTTTTCTGTGATATGTTTTGTGTAGAAAGTACTAAATTGGAAGGATAAGCAAAAAACGTAGGCTCTGTTGTAGTACTATCTCGTAAAATTGGTGCGTTAGCAATAAATTCAGTTTGTGTGGTGTTGGAAGATTGTATATTAATTTTAAGAGGTTCAGTTCCGGTGGCAACCTCCAAACTGCCCGCCAAAATAATTAGAATCCCTTGTCCCACAATCATTGCTAAACGATAGAATGTGCTTCTAATTCCAACAAAAAACGACTGCTGATTGCTGTCCAATGCAAGCATGTAAAAACCATCTGCCGCTATATCGTGTGTGGCGGAGCTAAATGCTAAAAGCCAGAAAACCGCTAGTGTTGCCTGAAAATAGAATGGTGTAGGAATAAGAAAAGCTACTCCTGCCAATCCTGCACCAATAAGCAGTTGCATGGTAATAATCCACCAGCGTTTAGTCTTTATTAAATCCACAAAAGGACTCCAAAAAGGCTTAATTACCCAAGGTAAATAGAGCCAACTTGTATAAAGTGCAATGTCCGTATTGGAAATTCCGAGTCGCTTATACATAATGACTGATACAGTCATAGCAACTACATAAGGAATGCCTTCAGCAAAATAAAGCGTAGGAATCCATGCCCAAGGTGAATGTTTCTTTTTCGCTTTTTCCTGTTGTTTCATAGAGAGTGTGTTTTTTATAAAAAGAGAAAATATGCGCTATGAAAATGATTTATGTTATTCATTCGTAGCAATGCTTGCAAATGTAAGGAAACATTGTCTAATTTGGCAGAAAATCAATATTTTTTAATAAAAAAAGCTCCACCAAACTGTTTGATGGAGCTTTTTGTAAGTTTTATGTCAATTAATTAAGGACTTTGAACTCTACACGACGGTTTTTCGCTCTTCCTTCTGCTGTATCATTATCAGCAATTGGTTGAGTTTCACCATATCCGGTAGTTGTAAGTCTTGATTCATCAACACCTTTTTCTACTAGATATTTAGCAACAGAAGCCGCACGTCTTTCAGATAATCCTTGATTGTATGTGTCATCACCAGTGCTGTCTGTGTGACCTGCAATGTCAAGTCTGTATTCCGGATTTTCTTTCAATGTGTTCGCAGCAGCATCTAATGCAGGATAAGACTCAGGAGTAATTACACTGCTATCAAACTCAAATTGTACGCCTTCCAATTCTTCAATCATTTCCTTTACCTCAATAGGACAACCATTATTATCTTTCGGTCCCGGGATAGTTGGACATTTGTCTAAGTAATCTGGCACACCGTCTCCGTCAGTGTCAATTGGACATCCGTCAGCATCTACTTTTACACCTTTTGGTGTGTTCGGACATTTGTCTAGGTAATCAGCTACACCGTCACCATCGCTATCGATTGGACATCCGTTAGCATCTACTTTTACACCTTTTGGTGTGTTTGGACATTTGTCTAGGTAGTCAGCTACACCGTCACCATCGCTGTCAATAGGACAACCATATTCATCAACAGTTACTCCTCTTGGGGTGTCAGGGCAAAGGTCTTTGCTATCTACTACACCGTCACCATCAGAATCAGCTTCCACTTCTTCTACTACTGCTTTTTTACCACCCAGTGAAATTACGAAGCCAAGCAAGTGTTGTCCGTAAGCATCGTTTTTACCTGTCAAGCGAATTAAATCGTGTTCGTCGTGGTTGGTAAAGTTATAAAGGTATTTGTATTGAATAGCGAAATTGTCACAGAATTGATACTTAAGACCGGCACCAACAGGAACAATTAAATCCAGTGGGAAAGTCTGAATTTTATCTGCATCACCCATATAGCCTGCAAATCCAATTCCCGCAGTAAGAAATGGTGATAACTTCGCATTTTTGCTGAAAATGTAGCCGTTATTCAGTTTGTATTCCAAGTACATCGAAGCATCGTACTTATTGCCTAGGAACTCGGCGCCTGGATATGCGTCGTTAGTTGATGTGAAGCTGTATTTACCAAAAGTTCCTTGTACTCCAACGTTGAAAGATGGACTTACGTAGGTAGATAAAGAGAGTCCGCCTAATGGATTGATGTCTTTGAACTTGAAAAGTCCATTTCCTAGATCTCCATTGTACTCATTCAGACCACCATATAAGCCGATTGAGAAACGGCTGTTTTCTGTCTGTGCGGCTAGTACTGAAGAGAAAACAATCAATACAGCCATAAAACAATTTCGTAATTTCATAATTTTAATTTTGTTATTTTAAATGATTATTTAGTACATAAAAAATGTTGTATTATCGTTCAAAAATAGTTGAAAAACTGTAATAAACAAGATGTGTATTTAAATATATTGTTATTTAGAAGGTGCAAACGTTTGCATTTCCAATAAACTTCTAAAATAAAAGATAAGTAAAAACAAAAAGAATCCACTTTGAAACATTAATTCTATAAATAAAAATTGTAATTTTGTTGTCTATCGCGGCGAAAATTCCTACAAATGAATAGTTCAAACGAAATAAAAATGCTTTTGGATAAGGCTGTTCTTCGTTTCAATCATCTTGATTTTATAGAGAACGATCCTATTCAAATCTCGCATCGGTTTATCCGAAAAGAAGATATAGAAATTGCCGGATTTCTTTCTGCATCCATTGCTTGGGGACAGCGAAAAACCATTATCCGAAATGGATGGCGATTGATGGCGCGAATGGATTTTGCACCTTTTGATTTCATTATGGAAGAAGATGATTTCACTCCTTTTCTGGATTTTGTGCATCGAACTTTTAACGGAGAAGATTGTGTTTTCTTCCTTCATTCGCTAAAAAACATCTATCAAAATCACGGTGGGTTGGAACAAGTTTTTACAGAAGGTTTTCAGCAAGATAATTCCATTTTCACAGCTTTAAAGCATTTTCGTGACGTATTTTTGGAAGTTCCTCATGAGGATAGAAGTAGAAAACATCTATCTGATGTAAGCAAAAATTCTTCGGCTAAACGGCTGAATATGTTTCTTCGCTGGATGGTTCGGAACGATGATAAAGGAGTTGATTTCGGACTTTGGAAAAATATTCCTATGTCGTCGCTGATGCTTCCACTTGATGTGCACACAGGCAATGTAGGGCGAGATCTCGGACTTCTCACTCGCCGACAAAATGACTGGAAAGCCGTAGAAGAAATTACCGAAATTCTTCGTACTTTTGATGCAGACGATCCGATAAAATATGACTTTGCACTATTCGGATTGGGAGTAAACGGTTAGTTAAATAGTCAATTGGTTGATTGGTGTAATAGTTAATTGGTTGATTAGCAAAATTCGCGTAACTCGTCTTAATTCGTATAAATTTATAAAAAAATGAAGATATTTACCACATCACAAATCCGACAGCTTGATTTACACACAATTGAGCGTGAGCCGATTTTATCAATAGACTTGATGGAACGTGCTGCTGACCGTATTTTAACTCAATTCAAAAATGATTTTGAATTAAATCGTCCTGTGCTTATCCTTGCCGGACCGGGAAACAACGGTGGCGATGGACTTGCGCTCGGGCGAATGCTTTTGCAGGTTGGATATGAAGTTCAAGTTATTTTGTTGCATACAGGCAAACTTTCGTCTGATTGTCAGCAGAATAAAGAGCGGATGTTGCGCTTTTTTCCCAATTTCTTTTCCGAGCAAAAAGATAGCTTTACACCGCTTGCTATCACAAAAGAGACGCTTATCGTGGATGCACTTTTCGGCTCGGGGCTTTCCCGTTCACTGGAAGGAATTTACAAGCAAGCGGTGGAGTGGATAAATTCAACTGAAAATACCGTAATTTCCATTGATATTCCTTCCGGCTTGGATGGAGATAAATGTGCGGAAAAGAATGACACAATTGTTAAAGCCGACTTAACTTATACTTTACAATTTCCGAAGTTGGCATTCTTTTTCTCTGAAAATGAAAGTTTTATAGGTGAGTGGAAAGTGATTGATATTCAACTCAATGCCGATGCAATTCAAGAAATGATAACACCCTATAGTTTTGTTGAGGCTAGAGAAGTGAAAAGCATGCTTAAAGAGCGTGATTTGTTTTCGCATAAAGGAACATTTGGACATGTGCTAATCTGGGGTGGTAAGCAAGGAATGGCAGGTGCAACTATTTTGGCTTCTAGAGCATGTTTGCGAAGTGGAGCAGGTTTGGTAACAGTTCACAGTGTGGAAGAAAATCGAGTAATTTTACAAACAGCAGTGCCGGAGGCTATTTTTACAGATAAATTAAATTCGCTGACAAATTATACTGCTTTTGCTTTCGGACCGGGCTTAGGTACCGAAAAAGATAGTGCTGAAAAGCTGATAAATCTGCTGAAAAGCATTAAACAGCCTTGTGTGTTAGATGCAGATGCACTCAATATTATCTCAAAACACCCTGATTTTCTAAATGATATTCCCAAAAACAGCATTCTCACGCCTCATCCGAAAGAGTTTGAGCGACTGTTCGGCACATTTTCCAATTCACTTAAAAGATTGGAAAAAGCATATAAGAAAGCAACAGAGTTAGGTGTTATCATCGTTTTAAAAGGTGCACATACCGTTATAGCCTTGCCAAGCGGACGGGTTTTCTTTAATTCTTCCGGAAATCCGGGCATGGCTGTGGGTGGTATGGGCGATGTGCTTACCGGAATTATTGCCGGACTCATGGCTCAAAAATACACATCGGAAGAGAGTGCATTGCTGGGAATTTTTCTGCATGGGCTTGCCGGTGATTTGGCTCTGAGTGAGCAGTCGGTAGAGAGTTTATTACCTTCCGATGTGGTTGAAAAACTTGGTTTTTCCTTCAGTTTTTTGAAAATATCGGTTTGATTTGCAAAACTCGGAATCTTTTGATACTGTTTGAAAATCAAAGTCTTATCTTTTTCAAACAGTTCTTTCTTTAAAAGTTACACACCATTTTTAAAATGCGCATTAAAACAAGCAATTAATTTGGCTTGTTTTTTTGTATGTTTGCATAAACAAAACATCAACATTTACAACTATTATTACTTGTTTTTTATGAAAAAGAATGAAAAACTTTTAGAGCGAGATCTTGCCACAGAAGAAAAAATCAAAATTGTAGCAGAAAAACTATTTATGGAAAAAGGATTTTCCGGTACTCGCACCCGCGACATTGCAGAAGCTGCTGATATAAATCTAGCTTTACTCAATTATTATTATCGAAGTAAAGAAAACTTGTTCAACATAATAGTTATGGAGAAAATGGACACAGTTTTCAATCTGTTGATTGATATTTTAAATGACTCAACAACTACATTTGAGAAAAAAATTGAATTGCTCGTCCATAAATATTTCGATTTAATGACTAAAAACCCGAAGCTTCCATTCTTTTTAATGAGTGCTGTTCAGCAGAATCCGGATCTTTTTGCCAAAAAGATTAACATAAAAGACAGGGTGGCCGACATGCAATATCACTTTATTAGCCAAGAACATGAGATACAGTTTATGTTGGATATTTTCAGTGTGATTATATTCCCGTTTGTTATTCGGAATATTATTGAAATTATATATTACTTAGATGAAAGTACTTATGATGAGTTAATGCTCAAAAGAAAAGAACGTCTGCTTGACATGCTGCAAGAGTGTTATCTTAAATTCAAAGCAAAATGAAGCGTTTTTTGATAATTTTTACTGCATTTTTTCTGGTTTTCAGCGGGCAAGCTCAAACGATTTCGCTCGCTGAATGCCACGAGCAAATGCGAACTAATTTTCCGCTCGCTAAGCAACAGGGATTAATTGACCTAACTACGAAATCCACTATTGAAGCATTGATGGCGCAATATTTTCCGCAGTTTAGGTTAAGCGGTGTGGCAAGTTATCAGTCGGATGTTACGAAAATCGACCTGAATGTGCCCGAAGGAATGCCTGCCATTGAGATTCCAACGCCAGAAAAAGATCAATACAAAGTTTATCTGGATGTGTCACAGACTGTTTTTGGTGGTGGTTCGCTTGGTGTGCAGCAGCAATTCGCACGTGCTGAAGCCGAAGTAAACAAGCAGAAAGTTGAAGTGGAACTCTACAAACTTCAAGACAAAGTTAATCAGCTCTATTTCGGTATTTTGCTGGCTGACGAACAGCTTAAACAGACTAAAATTCTGAAAAATGACTTAAATACCGCACTTGATAAAGTTAAAGTTTTGGTAAAAAATGGTGTCAGTCTGGAAACGAATCAGTTAAATCTTGAAGCTGAACTTATTACTCTTAATCAAAATATCAAAAACATCGAAACTGGCAGACAAGCTCTGCTCGAAGTGTTGGGAAAATTAATCGGAAAAAATTTGAGTGCTGAAACAATACTTTTAAAACCAGAAAGAGTTATTCCTAAGTCCAATTTTGTTCGTCCGGAATTAACACTTATCGACTATCAAAAACAGACACTCAGCCTGCAAAATCGACAGTTGGCAGCACAGAACGTACCTGAAATTTCACTTTTTCTGCAAGGCGGTTGGGGAAAACCTGCGCTTAATCTTTTCAGCACTGAATTTGAACCTTATTATGTTGGCGGATTGCGATTTCAGTGGAATGTCTCACGTTTATATACCATTATTCGAGAAAGAAGAAACATCAACACTCGGCTGAAAATGTACGATGTAGAAAAGGAAGTTTTTCAACTGAATAATGAAATTGAACAAACTCAACAACGTAGCAAAATCACTCAACTTAAAAATGCCTTAAAGTCAGACAACGAGTTGATTGTCTTGCGAAGCAAAATCAAAGAAACATCACAAATTCAGCTTGAAAATGGTATTATAACGAGTGCGGAGTTTATTCGTGAAGCTAATGCTGAAAATCAAGCACGACAAATGAAAACTCTGCACGAAATACAACTAATGCAAGCAGAGTATGATTTAGAGCAAATCGGGACAAGCAGTTTCTAACTGCTCGGATAAGTATGAAAGTTAATACAAAGTTTATTAAGATATATCAAACTATACTTCCTATGAATACTACAAAACTTCAACTTCGTACCAAAATATCCATTTTAATGGGATGGGGGGGATTGCTGATTATCTTTTCCTTGCTGTTCGTTTCCTGCAAAACCAATGGCACCGATGTGTTTGCATCGGGTTATTTTGAAGCGGTGGAAACTATTGTTTCGGCACAGGCAAATGGTCAAATTCTCTCGCTTGAGGTGCAAGAAGGACAGGAACTAACAGCAGGCGATTACGTAGGACAAATTGACAGCACACAGATTTACCTGTCGCTTTTACAGGTTCGCTCACAGCGGGGTGCGGTACTAAGCCGAAAACCGGATATCAGTACCCAGACTGCATCTCTTAGAGAGCAGATTGCTGTAGCAAAGCGGGAGTTGGCACGTGTAGAAAAGCTCGCTAAAGGCAATGCCATTCCGCAAAAGCAAGTAGATGATGCACGCGCGCAAGTAACCGTACTTCAAAAACAGTTGAATGCGGTGGAAAATCAACTTTCATCAAGTAGTCAGAGCATCAGCAAAGAGAGTAATCCACTGGCATATCAGGCAGAAGTATTGGAAGACCAGTTGCGTAAAACTCGCATCATAAACCCGGTAAGTGGTACGGTTTTAACAAAATTTGCCGAAGCAAACGAAATGACAGGTATCGGACGACCGCTCTACAAAATTGCAGATTTAAGCGAAATAATTTTGCGGGTGTATGTTACAAACTCACAATTAGGTGTCATAAAATTAGGGCAAACCGTCAAAGTTTCAGTAGATAAAAATGAAACGGAGCAAGCCGAATATACCGGAACTATTGAGTGGATTAGTGATAAAGCTGAATTTACACCTAAGACCATCCAAACCAAAGACGAGCGTGCTAATCAAGTTTATGCCGTAAAAATTCGAGTAAAAAATGACGGAATGTTGAAAATTGGAATGTATGGGGAGATTAAAGAATCAAGAGGCAAGGAGCAAACAGTAAGTAAGTGGCAAGAACTAAAAAACAAGTATTTTGGTAAGTGAAAATTATTAAATTTTTCGTATAAAGAAAATTTAGATTCTAACACTAAGTTTAGGAACAGAACGAAAAAATTTACAATTGACATTGGCCGTTCTACCAAAATGTATTGCTGAAAAAGCCGAAGATTTGACCAAAACATTTACAGTTGTAAAGCATTAAATGAAATAGTTTGTAGAGAAACCCTTGAAGATGTATTCCCAAAGACATGCCATAAGGAAATTAAACAAGTCAAGCACTGTCCTCGATTCCGCATCAGCAGAAAAGCTTATTGCTTACCGCTCACCGCTCACCGCTGAACAGAAAGAGCTTACTGCTGACAGTTCATCATTTATCGCTGAACAAACGGCATATATATCTGTCTCGAGACTTTCAAAAAGCTATGAAAAAGCTTCCGTTCTTGCAGTTGACAATGTTTCATTTGAGGTAAATCGCGGAGAGATTTTTGGACTGATAGGACCGGATGGTGCGGGAAAAACATCGATTTTTCGGATGCTTACTACATTGATTTTACCTGATAGTGGTTCTGCAACGGTATTGGGATTTGATGTGGTCAAAGATTTTCGGGAGATACGTAGTCAGGTGGGGTATATGCCCGGACGATTTTCGCTTTATCAAGATTTGAGTATCGAAGAAAATCTAAATTTCTACGCCACTATTTTCGGAACAACCCTTGAAGAAAATTTTCATTTGATACATGATATTTACGTGCAAATAGAGCCTTTTAAAAAGCGAAAAGCCGGAAATCTTTCGGGTGGAATGAAACAAAAATTGGCACTTTGTTGTGCTTTGATACATAAGCCACGAGTACTTTTTTTGGATGAGCCGACGACAGGTATCGACCCCGTTTCACGCAAGGAACTTTGGGAAATGCTTCGCAAATTAAAATCGCAAGACATTGCTATCCTTGCATCCACACCCTACATGGATGAAGCGTTGATGTGTGACCGTATTGGATTGATAAACAACGGGAAAATTATGACTATCGATACACCGCAAGGCTTGATTGAGAAATACGACAAACCACTTTACGCTGTTTCTGCTGATAATATTGCAAGATTGCTGAGAATATTACAGGAATATCCTGAAATTGAGAATAGTTATGCTTTCGGCGATAATGCACACGTTATTTTACAAGGTAGGTCAACCGACTTGAAACGGTATTTAGAAGAAAAAGGTCTAAGAAACATTGAGATAATTCCAATTAAAGCTACGGTGGAAGATTGCTTTATAAATTCGTTGTCAGAACAATGATTGAAATTGTTGATGAATAAAGAAGAAAAATATATTACACGGCACAAACCTAAATCCCAAAAAATAGGAAATTCCATTTCCTTTCCCCACTTGGGGAAAGTCCCGAAGGGGATAGGAGCTCGGGGGGTGGGGGGGCTTTCCGCCACTAATCTTACCAAAAGATTCGGCAACTTCACGGCTGTTGATCGGATTACGTTTGAAGTAAAACAAGGGGAGATTTTTGGGTTTCTTGGTGCGAACGGTGCCGGCAAAACTACGGCTATGCGGATGCTATGCGGTTTGCTAAAGCCGACAAGTGGTGAAGCAACTGTGGCAGGTTTTGATGTGTTTAAGGAACAGGAGGAAATTAAGAAAAATATCGGTTATATGAGCCAAAAATTTTCGCTCTATGAAAATATGACGGTGCGGGAGAATATTGAGTTTTTTGGCGGTGTTTATGGGCTGAAAATGAGTGAAATAAAACCACGTATGGATAGCCTGCTCAATAAATTGGAATTTACGGATGTGAGGGATAAGTTGGTACAATCGTTGCCACTGGGATGGAAACAGAAATTGGCGTTTTCTACCGCTATTTTCCACGAACCGCAAATTGTTTTTCTGGATGAACCCACCAGTGGTGTGGATCCTGTAACGCGCAGGCAGTTTTGGGATTTGATTTACGATGCTTCGGAAAGAGGAATAACTGTTTTTGTTACAACGCACTATATGGATGAGGCAGAATACTGTAATCGTATTTCGCTAATGGTTGACGGTCGCATTGAAGCACTTGATACACCGAAAAACCTGAAAACCGAACATAACGCCAACTCGATGAATGAAGTTTTTTATGCTTTGGCAAGAAAGGCTAAGAGAGTGGAGTAGTGGGACAGCCGATTTCCTAATCGGCTGAAAAAGGGATAGTCGATTTCCCAACCGACTGAAACAAAACAGGACAGTCAATTTCCTAATTGACAGATAAAAATAACATTAAATCATCCAAACGATTAGGAAATCGTTTGTCCCACAAGTATGGAGAAAAAAGAGTATTACAGAGGAAATTTACCACATTTTCAGCAACCGGGTCAAAGCTATTTTGTTACTTGGGTTTTGCATGATGCAATTCCAATAGGTTCCATGGCTAAACTGAGTTTGAAATTGAGCGAAATAAATGAAAAAATAAAGAAACTAATAAAACAAGAAATTTCAGACCCGGAAATACCTAAATTAGAAAGTATTTACAAAGCGACACGAAGAAAGTATATTTTAAAAACAGAGGAAATTCTACATTCAAAAAAAGATTGTTCGGTCGATTTGTCAAAACCTACAAACATAGAAATAATTCGAGAAGCATTGACACATTGGGAAAATATCAGGTTGAAAAATTACTGTTTTTGCATTATGCCAAATCATGTGCATTGGGTATTTGATGTTTTCAAAACAAACGAAAAAGATTTACTTGTTTATTTGCAGGATATTATGCATTCCGTTAAACTCTATTCAGCAAGGAGAATAAATGAATTGGAAGGTCGTAAGGGAACACTTTGGTTGGATGAAAGTTTTGATATAACGATTAGAGATAGGCGACATTTATATAATTCGATTGAATATACACTTAACAATCCAGTTAAAGCAGGATTAGTTGAAAAAAGAGAGGATTGGAGAGGTAACTTTGATTTTAGTAGATAAGGACAGTCGATGGGACAGTCGGTTTCCCAACCGACTGAAATAGGGATAGCCGATTTCCTAATCGGCTACTCAGTTGGTTAGGAAACCAACTGTCCCACACACACAGACAAATAATGAACAACAACACTAAACATACTCACAAACAAAAAGCACCTCGAAAGAAATTTAGGGGGCTGACTGTTCTTTTTTCCTTTATCCATAAGGAGTTTTTGCATGTCTTTCGGGATAAGCGGACCTTGTTGATTATGTTTGGCTTGCCTATTGCTCAGATTTTGATTTTTGGGTATGCACTAACCAACGAAGTAAAAAATGCTCGTCTACTGGTTGTCGATCCGACAAGCGATGTGGTTAGCAAGCAATTAGTTCAAAAAATTGATGCCGGAAGTTATTTTACCGTAACTCATATTGAGAAAAACGCTCAAAACTTAGAAAAATATTTCAAAAACGGCGAAGCTCAGTGTGCTTTGATTTTTCCGGAAAACTTTTTGAAAAACAACGTAGAACCATCACAAATACAGATAATAACGGATGCAACAGACCCGAATTTTGCTAAAACAGTTATCAATTACCTGACTGCTATTATTGTGGACTTTATTCAGCAACCTTCTGATGGACAGCAGGTTACAATGACAATAAAATCTGAAGTGCGAATGCTTTACAATCCTTCGCTGAGTGGCGCTATGAACTTTGTGCCGGGTGTGATAGCAATGATTATGATGATTGTCTGCACAACTTTGGCTTCTGTTTCGGTGGTTCGGGAGAAAGAAACCGGCACTATGGAAGTGCTTCTCGTATCGCCTGTTCGTCCGATTTACGTGCTGATTTCCAAAGCAGTACCTTATTTTGTGCTTTCGGTGGCAATTTTCATTGTCATCATGCTTATCAGCAATTTAATGATGGGTATTCCCATTCGTGGCAGCTTGCTGATAATTTCACTGATTAATGTGGTTTACATTCTTACTTGTTTGGCTTTCGGGTTGATGATTTCCAATGTAACAGCCTCGCAATCAGGAGCTATGATGATTTCCATTGTGGCGATTATGTTACCGGTATTGCTTTTCACAGGTTTTTTATTTCCACTTGAAAATATGCCACTTATCTTTCAATGGATTGCAAATATAATCCCGGCAAGGTGGTATTTTTTAATCATTCAGTCGGTTATGCTGAAAGGGCTTGGATTAGTAGATGTGTGGATGGAACTCTCTATTCTGCTGGGAATGATGGTGCTATTGTTGGTAATAAGTTTAAGAAAATATAATATAAGACTGGAATGAGATGATTTTAGATTTACGAATGTAGATTTTAGATTGCAAGATGTCATTGCAAAACATTATTCATTCAATCGTAAATCGTCAATTAAAGAATTTTAGATATACGATATTAGATTTTAGGTTGACAAATCATTGTAGTAAAAATTTTTCAATCAATCGTAAATCGTAACTCTACAATCGAAAGTTAAATTATGCGTGTACTTTGGTTTGTATTACGAAAGGAATTTATCCAAATCATGCGGGATAAAATGGTGTTGTTTATGATACTGGCAATGCCTATATTCCAATTGATGATACTTCCTTTTGCCATAGATTTGGATGTGCGCCACTTGAAAATAACGGTGGTGGACAACGACCAAAGTACCTACTCGCGCCGACTTATTTCAAAAATAGCTTCAACCGACCTTTTCTCACTCTACGAAGTAACGCCTTCTTACGAAAAAGCGATGTATGACATCGGAAAAAACGAAGTGGATATGGTTTTGCAAATTCCGGCAAACATGGAGCGGGATTTGGTACGTGAAGGCGATGCAAAAGTTTCCGTACTTGTAGATGCCATTAATGGTGTAAAAGCAGGTCTTGGAACAAATTACTTGAACTCGATTCTATTGAATTTCAACGCTCAAATTGTTCTTGAATGGGCTGATGCAAGCAATTTGCCAATTCCTGTGGATGTAAAATATTCATTTTGGTACAATCCGCTGACAAACTATCGTAACTTTATGGTTCCGGGTATTTTGGTGTTGTTAATTACCACTATTTGCGGACTAATAACATCCTTGGTTATTGTAAAAGAAAAAGAAGTCGGTACGATGGAGCAAATTAACGTTACCCCGCTTAGAAAATGGCAATTTATCCTTGGAAAACTTATTCCATTTTGGATTATTGGTGTAATTGTATTTACACTCGGTTTAATAATTATTCGCTTAGTTTATGGCATTCAAGTGGAAGGTAGTTTAGGTACGCTCTATTTATTCGCACTCGTTTATATTAGCGGAATACTTGGTTTCGGACTACTTGTTTCTACTATGAGCAACACACAACAACAATCCATGTTTATCTCTTTCTTTTTTATTATGGTTTTTATTATGCTGAGTGGATTGTTTACAAATGTGGAAAGTATGCCTCAGTGGGCTTATGTACTATCAAATATTACTCCGATGACGCATTTTATACACGCAGTCCGTGCCATTGTAATGAAGGGAAGTGAATTTATGGATATTTGGCAAGATATGGTTTTCATTATCGGCTTCTCAATTGTAGTGATTACAGCAGCTGTGTTAAATTACAGAAAAACGATTTAGCAATAATGTGAAAAATTTTATTTTTATCAGGGAAAGAAAATTTCTAAAAACCCTTTGAAAATATAAAAAAAAGCCATACCTTTGCAGTCCAATTTTGATAAAGGGCCCATAGCTCAGTTGGTTAGTAGCACCTGACTCATAATCAGGGGGTCACTGGTTCAAGCCCAGTTGGGCCCACAAAATAAGGTCTTGCACGTTAAGTGTAAGACTTTTTATTTATAAAGTTATGATAGGATGCTATGTTCTATACAGCAAAAAGCTTAATAAGTTCTATGTTGGTGCGACACAGGAAGATTTAAGTGAAAGAATAGCAAAACACAACTACCAATCCTACGGGAAACATCGCTTTACAGCAAAAGCTAGTGATTGGGAATTGTTTTTGTTTATCTCAACTGATGATTATGCAAAAGCTGTTCGGATTGAAAGGAAAATAAAATCAATGAAGTCATCCGCATATATTAGAAATCTTAGGCAATATCCTGAGTTGCTTAATAAATTGGTTAGTAGCACCTGACTCTCCCGATGGTTATCGGGACAGGGGGGGTCACTGGTTCAAACCTAGTTGGCCCACAAAATGATAATCAAGGTTTTGCACGTTAAGTGTAAAACCTTTTTTTATCTTTGTTGAATTATTGCTGAACAAATTCAAAATATTTCAAAAGAAAGCTTCTTTATTACAACATATCAATATAAATTCAATTTGTACACAAATATAAAAAATCCCGAATAACATAAAGCTATTCGGGATTTTTCTGCTTTTAAGAAAGACTTATTCTAAAATCAATATTTTCTAGTAAGCGTGAGTATCTTTATTAATCTCATCTACGGTTGTTCTCTTTTTTTCCAATGCTCTCCAAGCAAAGAAAATATAAACCAACACGATTGGAATTAGTAGAGATACGACAGACATTACTTTCAACGTAAAGTAACTTGACGATGAGTTAGCAATTGTCAGCGAGCTTTGCAGGTCAGCCACCGAAGGATAATAAGCTGTGTTGTTGTAGCCAGCCATCAAAAGAATGGTTGTTACTGTAACCACAACTCCGGTTCCAACAAACCAAATCCCGTGTCTCCATGTTTTCTTTACTACAGAGAAAATAATTCCATAAAGCACAGCCACTACTCCAAGCAACAGCATAATCAAAAGTGCAGGAACTTGAATTAAGTTGTGCAAGTATTTGAATTTCTCCATATAAACTTCTCCTGTATCAGGATTTACTGCAAATCCTTCCGCTACCAAAGTCCAGATTAAAAACGCAAGGAAAAACACCAAAAAAGGTAGTGCATTTACGAGTAATGCTCTGTCTAAACGAGCTTCGATTGGTGCATTGCTTACACGATTTTTAAAATAGAGAACTGCTTGTGTGCGAGCTAGGAAGAATACAGCTAAGCCTAAAAACCAAACACGTGGCTCAAGAAGTACTTCAAGACCCATAAATGGACTTTGCCATTGACTAATTACCGGTGCAACTACATTGCCTGTGAAATCCACGATGTTAGCTTTGTTCACGGTAAAATGTGAGCCTGTGAAGAATGTAGCTACAGCACCTCCAATTAGGAAAGTTCCGGCTAGTCCGTTGAAAAACAAGAAACCACGGTAAGCATTACGTCCCAAGAAGTTTCCGGGTTTACCTTGATATTCGTAAGAAACGGCTTGAACTGTAAAGCAGAAAAGTATAAGCATCCAAACCCAGTAGGCACCGCCAAAACTTGTAGAGTAAAACAGTGGGAATGACGCAAAAAACGCACCACCAAAAGTAACCAAAGTAGTAAAGGTGTATTCCCATTTTCTTCCAAGAACATTCACTAATAAGCGACGCTCATCTTCCGTTTTTCCAAGAGACTGTATCAATGTCTGTCCACCTTGTACGAAAAGCAAGAATAATAACAGACCACCTAAAAGTGATATAAGAAACCACCAATAATGTTGTAGAAATGAATATGTTAGCATAATGGTAAAATTTTTAATCGTTAAAACTATCTATTATCTTATAGCACAGTTTAGTGTGTCTCTTTTTTTGTTTTTGGTTTCTCATCAATCTCAGGACCTCTGATAATTTGCTTTCTTGTAATTCCTATTTCCGCAATAAGAAGTCCGGTAAAGAGCACAGCAAACAGTACGAATGTGATAACTACCGATGAAGTTTGTAGACCGGAAATAGCCATGTGAATCGGTAGAATATCTTGAATAGCCCAAGGTTGGCGACCAAATTCAGCCACAATCCATCCCAGTTGTCCAGCCAAATAGCCCAATGGAATAAACAGGATTAAAATCCAAAGCATCCATTTGTATTTCATCAAAATGTCTTTTTTATCCATATAGAATGCCACTGCAAAAATCAACAAGAATGCACCACCAAGAATAACCATAAAGTGGAATGCATAGAATACCAAGGGAACGTTTGCAATTTCATCTTCCGGATTTTCCAAGAATCCATATCCAAAATATTTGAAATTAGCATCCAGCACTGCTTTATGTTCTGCCATAGCTACAGTGTTGTTGGTTGCTTCTGCCTTTTTGAATTCACTCAAAGCCTGCTGCGCAAGTTTTCCTTGTGCTTGTTTTTCAGCAAATGACAATGCAATAGTTCCATCCGGTTTAGTATAGCCACCATCTACGATATTTACAATTCCCGGAACATAGGCATTTGCATCGCCAAACGCCATCCAGGAAAGCATTTTCGGTAATTTAACAGCCATAATTACGCCCTCTTCGTCATCATTATAAGCTTTCTTTTTAGGATTCACTATTCCCATACCAATTAAGGGTGCGCCTTCTTGTCCTTCATAAAGTCCTTCCATTACGGCAAGTTTCATCGGCTGATGATGCGCTACTTGCTGAGCAGAACCGTGTCCTGTCCAGATAATTAAAAGCACACTGATAAAACCAAAGACAGAGGCTAAACGGATACTTTTCTTAGCAAAATCAATTTCGCGTTTTTTTAGCAAGAACCAAGCACTGATTCCAACTACAAACAGAGCTCCAAATACCCATGCAGAAGTTACCGAGTGTAAAAACTTGTTGATTGCTACCGGCGAAGAAACAACTGCCCAGAAGTCAACCATCTCATTTCTTACAGTTAGCGGATTGAATTCCATTCCGGTAGGAAGTTGCATCCAAGAATTCGCTATCAAAATCCAAAGAGCAGAGAGTGTAGCACCTCCAACAGTTAGCCAAGTAGATGCCAAGTGAGCACCTTTGCTTACTTTATTCCAACCAAAAAACATAATTGAGATAAACGTAGCTTCCATAAAGAACGCCACAATTCCCTCAATAGCCAGCGGTGCACCAAAAATGTCACCTACAAAATAACTGTAATTCGACCAGTTAGTTCCAAACTGAAACTCCATGATAATCCCCGTTGCCACACCGATGGCAAAGTTGATTCCGAAGAGTTTCATCCAGAATTTAGTCACTTTCTTCCACTTTTCATCTCCTGTTTTCACATAGATGGTTTCCATTAGTGCCATAAGAACGCCAAGTCCCAGAGTAAGCGGAACAAAGAGCCAGTGATACATGGCGGTAAGAGCAAACTGTGCCCTTGACCAATCCACCAATGATGTGTGTAATAATTCCATAAAAGTTAAGTGTTTTTTAATATTAGAATTTGATAATTTATTATTGTTTCTGAATCTATTTATTGCATTCGCTTGCCTTCTCTTTTTACGCCATCAAATTAACTTTTCCATTTTAGTTTTGCTCAGAAAGTGAGTTGTCTTTTTGCTTACTTTTCTTAAAAAAACAATTCAACTGAACAAAAATACACATATTTTTGAAAGTCCAACCATACAAAAGATAAAACATCAAAGATTGTCCGTTTTTTGTGTGTTTTTGTCCGTTTTTTAAATAAAAACCGGACATGAGGCGCTGATGTAATATAGAAAATTCAATTTTGTATAAAAATAAATTGAGCTAACAATAGTCTTAATAATTGCATTTGTTTAGATATTTCTTTAATAGTTTATCTTGATATTTTGTTTTTAATATAACGTGAGTTCGATATAAACAAAATATTATGTACCTGAAAATAAGGTCAATAAGGTTGGAATCAGATGTTTGTCTTAATTCTACTAAGGTTATTATCTGAGAAAATAAGGTTTTAAGGAATACAAAACCTTATTTATAAAAGCACCCTTAGTAGAAATAGAATAAAACGCAAAACAAAACCCTATTATCTCATTGATAACCAGCTGACTACATCCGCTTGCTGTTGGTTTCTTATTTTGAACTGACGTTAATATACTAACTTTGAAAAACATTATCTAACCAACAGAACGCTAATATAAAAAAGGTTTGTTTTACATCATTCAAATTGCTTAACGCATTAGGTCAAGTGATTCGCCAAAATGAGGTGAAAGATTTAACGGAACATAAAGTTTTAGGACTAAAATCCGGTTGTTATGTGTATCTCTTAAAAGATATGGAAGGAAATTTATACAGTGGAAAAATAATGGTGCGCTAGTGAGCTTTCTAGTAAACAAAACAGAGCTACTTTCACAAGCAACTCTGTTCTAAAAAACAAACAAAACTTTCGTTTTATGCAAACTATAAAACAAACTACAGATATTTCATTTTTACAGTAACATCTTTCACTTCTTTGTCTTCTACGGTAAAAGAAAAGTCGGCGAACTTGGGTTTTCGTAGTCTTTTTAGATAGAAGTTTGAAAATCCAAATCCTTCTTTCGGGATGCCCAGTAGATTATAGTCCATTTTTCCATTATCGTTTTCATCGTCAAGTACGGACAACCCATATACGCCTGCAATAACAGGGATGCTTACTTGTATCTGACCATCTTTCATGTTTTTCTTATCACAAATCATGGAGAAAAAATATTTTTCGGATTTAAATCCTTTTTCATCCCCGAAAACTGCAATACGTACTGTACCTTTGGTATTGTTTTTCAAGTTTTTGATTGTAACGTTTATACTTTGTGAAACAGCCACACTACTCTGAGTAACTATAAAAAACAGACTAAGTATAAATATAATTTTTGTTCTCATAATAATTTAGTTTAGCAAAATAGGTTGAAAATCTGAGCGAATAAACGGCTCTAATTATTTCGTTCATCAAATAATGAACTCATAATATAAAACATCAAACTCTATGCAAGTATAACGAAATAGAGTCTGATTTTAATCCACTTTTTAAAAAACAAACCACGAGTTGTTGTCCGACTTTTAAAAAAGAAAAGAGGAAGTGTTTCTAATAAGAATTTAATAAGGATTTGCTCTACATTGTGAGAAACTTATTCAGTCAATCAGTTCAGATTTATAAAGAAATCCGAATAAAAATGGTGGAGAATAATCTTTGAACTGAGTATCCTATGATAGCGTGTTAGCTGTTTACGCCTTCAAATGATAGTTGCGAAATGCGATTGGTGTCATACCGGTATTCGCTTTAAATACGGTATAAAAGGAGGATTTGCTATTAAATCCGCATTCATAACCAACAGCCT
Source organism: Bacteroidales bacterium (assembly GCA_012837935.1). Lineage (GTDB taxonomy): Bacteria > Bacteroidota > Bacteroidia > Bacteroidales > Paludibacteraceae > UPXZ01. Next base: position 19,673 of record DUQG01000022.1, on the reverse strand, counting down.
CGATAGAGTATTTGAGTTTTGGTTCGAGCAACATTTTTTTTACAGCTTCAATTCGGTACGAGTTTACAAATTGGAAGAAATTTTTGCCAATATCCACATTTAGCACTTCGGTAATTTGGTATTTAGGATAATCAATGGCTGACGAAAGCAAGTCCATGTTCAATCCCGAGTTTAGGTAAGCTTTTTCATTTTCAAAGTAGGCGAAAATTTTCATTTTAATATCTTCGCGGATTTCCTTTGTAAGAATTGAATTTTTGTAGCTGATAATTTCCTTCGGTTCCTTAATTTCTTCTGTTTGAATTTCTATCTGTTTTTGGCGTAAGCCGTAAAAACTAAAAATATAAACCAAAGCAAGTAATGTAGAATAATTGTAGAAAGAAATGGCTTCAGTGCCAACTCCTGAAAATGCAAAAGTAAATCCTAAAATATTAGCAATAAGGCAATAAACAACGTAAAATACACTTACAAACATAAGCCAGCTAAGGTTTTGTTCAAAGTCGATATTAGATTGTTCGTTTCGCAGATTTATGCGATACTTGTGCAAAATGATTATACTTAGCGACAAATAGACCATCCACGAGATAATGGTGGCTATTGCAAAAATAAGACGAATGTGAAGTGTCGTATCATTCTCAAAAAAGTTTTCAAAAGCTAGAGGAATACGGGTTACATAGGCTGCTATTTCTGAAATAATGTACGGTAATAGATGCAAGGTTATAGTCCATTTCAGCTTAAAGTTTTTTCGCACCAAAGAGCGAATATAAATATAAAGCGCAGGATTGAAAAGTAACGGTGAGCTTGAAAGTAAAGAGTAACCCAATATGCGGAAGTCGATAGCACAGGTGAAGAACTCGATAGCCAAAAGCACAAGCCAACCGGTCAATACTCGGTCAGAGATATTCTTATCTTGTTTTGCGAGCATAAGCAAAGCTGCAAATAAACTTTGGGCAAATCCAATCCAAGCTATGATTTCCATAAAAATGCTGTGTATAAATTAAATTACGTTTTTTCCTTGTTTCAAAGTTATAAACTTTACGAATAGATGCTGGTCTTGCTATTTTCGTAAAAAATTATCTTATAGTTGTTGTAATCCTCCTCGCTTAATACCGCCGGACTGCACACCTCTACCTTGTGGTTGTGTCTGGTTTATGCCGCTTGAACGCGTAGAATCGGCAGGTCTGGCAGGACTTCCTGAAGTTGTAGTTGTTGTACTGACCGGATCGGAAGATTCACCCGGAAATGCCGGACGTTTTTTACTTTGAGGACGTTTCTTTGGTTCTGTGCGCACAAATTTTTTAAACACGTCATCAACTACACGCGGTCGTTCTTCCTCATACCAATGAAAATTAGTAAGATAAAGATCATCTTCTTCCATCTGGCTAAGAGGATACATTGCACCACTCGAAGCGGTTGTTAGTAGCACACGCTCTATTTTTTCATCCTTAAAGAACATGGTTACATAACTACTTAAAGTTTTGTTAATCCCGATAAAATCTTTGGTCTTTTCATCTTTCGGGAAAAATATTGACTCTGCGTTTCCATTCACATAGACTCGTTGAAGTTTTCCACTATCAAGATGAGCTATAATTTCCTTGCCGGATAGCTGATTAAAGTAATTTAGACTATCCAGTTGAATCGCTATACCGGATTTATCAATAACGACTTTTTCTACTTTCTGGTTCTTTGTGAAAGCTGTTATTTGTGTTCCCATCAATTGATTATTATCAGACCAAACTACAGGCAGCACTCGCATATGAATAATTGAATCTCTTGAAGTATAAAGCAGCGAATCGCACATTCCCTGCAAATCGCTACGAAGGAAACGGACATTTTTAAATGCCATAACCTTATTGAATGCGATTGTATCTGTCTCAATGGAATCCTTCATAGTATAGAGCGTGTCGGCACTTAGGAACAATGAATCTTTCGCAGACCAATCCACTAGTAAAGCCGAATCAGTAGCCAATCCCACGCTTTTTATCTCGTCATAGGATACAAAATTACCAAATAATGTAGCTTTTTGTTTCGGGTCGTTCATTTCCACGTTGGAATAAGCTTCACCGTAACCTTGCTTTTTGTCGTAGAAAATCGTATCGCCAATCAATGTTTTTCCATCTCTTTGCTCTACTAGCGACCTATCCAAAAGCATCATTTGGTCATTTTTGGTGTCGTACCATCCTTTTTGGCTGTATATGTCGGTATCTTCTTTGTATCTTACGAGCGAATTACCCACAATATCGGCTATTGAGCTACTTGTGTTATAATTTAGTGTGTCGGTGGTCAGCTGCGACTCCGGATTAGTCATTTTTACCTGATCTTTGAAAACGGCTATTTTTGTGGATGGTGAGTATTGTCCCCATATGGAAGTTAGCGTGTTTTCACCATCTTCAATTACACCGCCAGTGTTGTAGTATGCCAGATTTATGTTACGGTCGTAGTGTAGTTCACTTGTGGTAAGAACGGTGTTTTTGTTTACCATTTTTACATTATCCCACACACGTGCCATTTTGGTGTTTCCGTCATAATTTAAGAAATCACCGTAGATGGTAAGCGTATCGCCTTGTACAATCCGAACATTATCAAAGGCATCGAAAGAATTGGCTTCTTCATTAAAATAAGCACTATCGCAATAAAGCAGTGAGTTGTCTTGACGAAAACGCACATCACCTTTCAATACTTTAATTCCGGGCAATCGAGATTCATCGTAAAGCATCTCCTGTGCCGATTCTATCTTTACGAGTGTAGCGCCTTGCTGTGCTCTCGGATTGACAGGTCGAAGCACCATAGCTCCGGCTTGTGGCGTAGAGCCAAAGGTTTTTCGGCGTGCAGTTCTAGTTCTGCTATCCTCTTTTTCCTTGGATTTTAAAATATCCTCTCGAAGTTTGCGAGGCATGTTTGTTTGAGCAGCTACGTTAAGCGTAAAAAGGCTTATGACGACAAGTGTCAAAAGCCTAAATAAAATTTTATGTGATATATTCTTGTGCATGTTAATACGAAACATCACTGTAAGTATCGGATTTGGAATTATTTTTTAATCCATCCTTTGTACATATATTCACAGTCTCTGTATTCCGGGTCGATGCTTATGTATGTTTCTTTTTGTTTTTTAGCAATCCACTCGTTTAAGAATTCTTGCTTTTTCTTTTCTTCCAAAATGGATTTCAACATCTGATAATCTTCCTGTACATTGGCTTTATGCGTAGGTGTTTTTGATTTTAGCTTCACTATGGCTATCATTTCCACGTTGGTAGTCTGATCAATCATAGTAAATGCTTTGGAAACTTCTCCTACATTCATATTGTAAACCACTTTCGCTATTTCCGGAGGTAAATCTTGATATTCGTGTTTGGATGTTACCGTGCCTGTGTATCTGTCTGGCTGCATCATTAGTCCGGCGTTCAGACGTGTGTCTTTATCTTGCGACATACGCAGCACGGCATTTTCAAATGTCAGTTTGTTTTCACGAATTAATCCTGCCACAGAATCAAGTTGATGCAGTCCTTTCTCTTTTACTTCGGGTGAAGCTTTTGGTCGTAACAATATATGACGCATATTTACTCTATCACCTCTTCTTTCAATAAACTGAATAATGTGGAAACCGAATTCTGTCTCAACAATCCGTGAGATTTTATTCGGATCTTGCATATTAAAGGCTACGGCAGCAAAATTTTCGTCGTATGTTGTACGTGGACGGAATCCAAGTTCGCCGCCTTTTGCTGCACTTTCTATATCATCCGAATAGATGCGAGCGAGCAAACTAAAGTCATCAGGATTTTTATTGGCTCTTTCGGTAAATTCACGTAGTTTCTCTTTTACACGATTTATTTCACTCATCGGAATAGGTGGACGCAATGAAAGCACTTGCAATTCTACCATTTCAGGAATGGTTGGAAGACTGTCTTTCGGTATATTGTTGAAATACCTGCGAACTTCGGCAGGTGTTGCTTCAATATGCTCCACGAGCTTCATTTGCATTTGCTGTACAAGGTTTTGTTGTTTTTTGCGTTTACGCATTTCGTCACGAAGTTGTGAAATAGGACGGTATAGGTACTCTTCCAATTTTTCCGGTCCACCAGCATTAGCTATCCAATAATCTAACTCTCTGTCAGCTAGCGAAATAATAATACTCTCATTTACTGTCAAACTGTCGATAGCAGCTTGGTGCAGATAGAGTTTATCAATGGCGATTTGCTCAGGAATGACACAGTAAGGATTTCCCGGAATTTCATGTCTGTTGAGTCTGGCATCTTGGATTACCGCTTCAACATCCGACTTTAAAATAGCTTCGTCACCAACTACCCAAATCACTTTGTCAATGGAGTTTTTAGAGTTTTGTTGTGCAAAGAGATTGCCGCCAAAGAGGCTAAGCATAAAAATAAGCAAAGGTAATTTATACATATTTTTTGATTGATTTTACTGTTGTTTTATCGAAAAAAGTTTACATCGTTATTTTTGATGGCGTCTTCAAAGACATTTTCCTCAAAAGTAATGATAAAGTCTGCTCTCTTTTTGTTAAGTATCGTTGCAGCAATCCTTTCTCTGGCGTATTCGTAAGGCTCGATTCCGCCTATTGGGATAGCTCTGTATATTCTTAGTAAGTAATGTCGCGTACTGTCGGAAACTTCTGAATATCGATTGTTTAATATGAATGAGCGAGCATCTTCCGATTGAAACGGCGTCTTTTTTGTGATTTCAGAAAAAGCAGTCCATTTATCGGCAAAATAATCAAAACTGATGGCGTTTTGTAAACTGTAATTCTCTATGTTTTCCAGTGATTTGGTGTCGCCGGTACGCACCCATTGTTTTACCTGTTCCAGTTGTGGTGCATCTATCGGTACAATCAGGAGCATACCTTGAATTACATTGTCCGCCAGTACAAGCTTTGATTTATGTTTGTTGTAAAAATCTTTGACTTCCTGTTCGGTAACCGTAGAGGGTATTCGCTCGGAAACCAACGCTTGCTCATATTCATGAATTATTAACGACTTTCTATATTCCTCTACCAACTTGTCTATTTCTTTCAAGTTGCCGATGTTTCTTTTGGCATTTTCATACATTAGTACATCGGTAATCCATTTTTTTATATACCTACCGGCTATGTCGGCACTATCCAAAACGGAAGCATTGGCAGGAATAACTCTTTCTACTTCATCTTTGTAAAGAAATCTGCCTTCTACTTCCAAAACCGGTGTGCGACCGGTTTCCGAGGTTCCTCCCGAGCAAGCCGCCAACACGAGTATCAATGAAAATAGCATCAGTTTTTTCATACAAAAATGGAATAATAAAGCTTAAAGTTGTGTGTCAAGATACATATAAATTATTAGGTCAAGACACAAAAATGCCAAAATAAAATTCAAAGGTAGAAATATTATTTTGGCAAAATTGTATAAATTAGTTTTTCTTAACCGTTTTCAGCACTTTTTCGTCAATTTCTACTGGGTATTTTGCTCGTAAAGCAGCAATCCACTCTTTTTCCAGATAGTCTTGATAGTTTGCTGTAACCACACCTCTTACATCAGTATAATCTTCAGGGTGGGTTTTTAGCATTTTTCCTTGTACAAAGTAGTATGGATATTCTTTTGTCGGTTTATATTTTCCGGTTTTGAAAATTTTGCTGTCAATTACCGGATTTTCGCCCTGTATCCAAAGTCCTTTTTCTACTTTTACGTATTGAATGGAATCATTCAGTCGTTTTTGAATGTAGGTGTCAATGGAATCGGGGTTAGCTCTTTTCAAAATATTTTTAGCAGCTCGCAAACTGGCTTTATCTTTTGCTAAAATTACTCTACCCTTGTAGTGAGGCTTAGTCCAAGCATATTCGTCTTTATTGGCTTCAAAAAACTTGCTTAATCCTTCCTTATCTTGCGATGCTTTTTCCCAAACTTCTTTATTCATTACTTCGAACAGCAGAATGCCGTCGTGATATTCTTGCATTAAGTTTCTGAACTCAGGATACTTGCGGTTAAGTTGAGTTTGTTCAAAGCCTATAAGCTTATTATATATATAGTCTTTTAGCTGAATATCTATAAAGTCGCTACGTATGCCACGAAATCCTCTTCCTGTAGCTGCCAGATGATTAATAAAATCACTTTGAGGAATTTGCATGTGAGCGTATGATAAAAAAGTTTTGTTTAGTTTTTTACCTTCGGCAACAAATGCAGAGTCGGCAAATGCATACTTGTCTGCAAGCGAGTAAATTTTGTTTAATGCTTCTTTGTCTTGAACAAAATTATACTCTTTTTTCAGGTTTTCTATAAATGTGTTTGGTAAAGTTTGTACTCTGTCGCTTTGAAGTAGGTAGTTTTCAAGCGTCTTTTTTAGTTCGTCAAACTCAGCAAGCGGTTTTTTATCTATTAATTTGATAATATGCCAGCCGAACTGCGAAGCAATTGGTTTAGAAACCTCACCTTTGTTTTTCAGTGCAAAAGAGGCTGATTCAAACTCAGGTATCATCCGTCCACTTTCGAACCAAGGTAGTTCGCCTTTTTGGCTTGCAGAGCCGGGATCTTGAGAGAATTTTACAGCTAACTCCCCAAAATCTTCACCTGCTAAAATTAGATTGTAGATTGAATCGGCGCGTGCTTGAATGCTCTCGTTGTTATCCGGATTATTGCGGTCGTTAAGTAGCAGTATATGAGCCACTTTTACTTCACCTTGCGATTGACGTTTGTCATTTACCTTGATTATATGATAACCAATAAATGTACGTATCGGCATAGAAACTTTTCCTACGGGTGTTTGGTATGCCATATCTTCGAAAGTGTATGGGGTGCGAAGTGCTGAAATCCAACCTATATTTCCACCGTTGTGACTAACGCTTGGGTCTTCAGAAACATCACGAGCAAGTGTTTCAAAGTCTTCTTTCTGAGTTCGTTTGTAGATTTCCATGGCTTTGTTGTATGCCGTAGTTGTATCGTTGGCTGTTCCGCCTTCCGGAATGCGGATAAGAATGTGACTAACTTGTAACTCTTCTTTTTTTCTGTCATAAAGAGTTTTTAGCAGTTCTTCGCTTACACTTTCATCGGATTTTAGATACTGCTCAGCCAGTTGGTTACGATACATAGCCAACTCATTTTTAAAAGACTGAGTGGTGTCAAGTCCTTGTGCGATAGCTTCTTCTACTTTTAGTTTGAAGTTTATAAACAGCTCTACGTACTCTTCCAGTGATTTTTTATCCACTACATTGTTTGTGTTGTTTTTGTTATAAATATATTCAAACTCTGAAAGAGGAATATTTTTACCATTAATTTTCATTAAGTTAGGGTCGCTCTGTTGTGCAGATAGTCCCAAAACAGCAAATGCAAAAAGTAATACCGAAGCAAAAAATTGTTTCATAATTTTAGATAAATGATTTTATTTGTTATTTGATTAATTGACTCTGCATACTAAAACGCAGGGTAAATCAAAAAATTGTCTTTTTTCAAGAAAAGTTCAAACACAACCAGCAAAAAGCAGATGGCTATTCACCTCTACTGTAATTAGGTGCTTCACTGGTAATCGTTACGCCGTGCGGGTGATTTTCGATAACACCGTTGCTGGTAATGCGAGTAAACTTGGCATTGTGTAACTCATCAATATTATGTGCACCACAATATCCCATTCCGGCACGAAGACCGCCAATCAATTGATACACAACTTCATAAAGTGAACCTTTGAATGGTACGCGAGCAGAAATTCCTTCAGGAACCAGTTTTTTTACATCATCTTCCATATCTTGGAAGTAGCGGTCTTTCGAGCCTTTTTCCATAGCTTCCAGTGAACCCATTCCGCGATAGGATTTGAATTTACGTCCGGCATAAATAATGGTCTCACCCGGACTTTCTTCTACGCCAGCCAAAAGCGAACCTGCCATAATGGTGTCTGCACCTGCTGCAAGTGCTTTTACAATATCGCCTGAGTAGCGAATGCCACCATCAGCAATTACAGGCACACCAGTACCTTTCAATGCTTTTGCCACTTCGTAAATAGCCGAAAGTTGCGGAACGCCCACACCGGCAATTACTCGAGTAGTACAAATAGAACCAGGTCCGATACCTACTTTTACAGCGTCTGCACCTGCTTCTGCTAGAGTTTTTGCTGCTTCTGCAGTAGCGATATTTCCAACAATTACGTCAATTGTTTTGAAGTTTGCTTTCACTTTTTTCAGCATATCAATTACGCCTTTCGAGTGTCCGTGAGCCGTGTCGATAACAATAGCATCTACTCCGGCACCCACAAGAGCTTCAATACGGTCGAAAGTATCATTCGTAATTCCAACGGCAGCAGCTACGCGTAAGCGTCCGCGGCTGTCTTTACTTGCCATCGGTTTATCTTTGGCTTTAGTAATGTCTTTATAGGTAAGCAGACCGATAAGTTTGTTATTTTTGTCCACTACGGGAAGTTTTTCTATTTTATGTTGTTGAAGAATTTCTGCTGCTTCTTCTAAGTTGGTTGAGCGGGAAGTGGTAATCAGATTTTCCTTTGTCATCACTTCGTCAATACTTTTTTGCATATCTCGTTGGAAGCGCAGATCTCTATTGGTTACGATACCCACCAGGTAATTGTCATCGTCCACCACAGGAATACCACCAATTTTATATTCAGCCATCAAAGCAAGCGCTTTGCCTACGGTAGCACCTTTTTGGATGGTTACAGGGTTTGAAATCATACCATTTTCGGCTCGTTTTACGATGCTTACTTGTTTGGCTTGCTCTTCAATAGGCATATTTTTGTGAATAACGCCTATACCACCTTCGCGAGCAATAGCGATGGCAAGCTTAGATTCAGTTACTGTGTCCATTGCAGCCGATGCAATTGGAACTTTAAGTTCGATGTTTCTACTGATTTTTGTAGTAAGATCTACGTTGCGTGGAAGGACTTCTGAGTAGGCGGGAATTAAAAGAACATCGTCAAAAGTGAAGCCTTCGAATTGAATTTTATCTGCAATAAATGACATAGTATGAATGTTTTAGAAAGATTATTACTTATGAAAATTATTGCGTGCAAAAATAATCATTTTTTTTGAATTTTTGGGTGCTTTTTAGGAAATTTAACCCAAGATAGATGAAAAGATTTTAGACTAATAGACGGTTAGATTCGCAAGTTGAGTGTCTTATACCGGATGCTAGGTGCTTAAACGTATATAAACAACTAAACATCAAAAAAAGTAGAGCTAAAAAAATATATTTTTGTTACCTTTGTCATTTAATTATTATTTATCAAAATAAAAACGGATAAAATTTATGCTTTACGAGGATTATGAAAGGCTGAAACGGCTGGATGAGGCTTTGAAAAAAGGTCTTATTACACAAGAAGAATATGAACGTGAAAAAGCGAAAATCCTGAATGGCGAAAAGCGTTCGCAAAATACGTCATCCAACCAAATTTCTCGTCAGCCGCTTTTGGGCTTGGAAGAAAATGTATATTTGTTGCTGATGCATTTATCGCAGTTTGTAACATCTTTTATTATCCCAATTATCATGTGGCTTGTGGGGAAAGATGACAGTTTGAGAGTGGATAAACACGGTAAAAACATCATCAATTTTCAGATTTCTGTTATTATTTGGGCTTTGGTGGGAGTTCTTACGTCCATACTTTTGATAGGAATTGCTATTTTGGCTGTTATAGGGGTTATGGTTATAGTATTTATTATTGTAGCTGCCGTAAAAGCCTACAACGGTGAGGATTGGGAATATCCGTTGACAATTAAGTTTCTGAAATAAGATTTTTGACACTAAAAATGAAATTCGTTGATATACATACTCACAGAAGTTTTGCGGCAGAGAATGAAATTTTTGTCAGAAATTTGTCTATCAATGAAGCAGAAACGGTTTTGCCGAAAAAATTAGGTGGATTTTATTCTGTGGGAATTCATCCTTGGGATGTGGGGAATGTGGATGAAACGGATTTTCAAAAACTGGAAAAACTTTGTCATAACGAACAAGTGCGCTTGATTGGTGAGTGTGGTTTTGATAAAAATATAGACATTCCTTTTGAGACGCAATTATCAGTTTTTGAAAAGCATGTAGCGATTTCAGAAAACTTGAAAAAACCGATGATTATTCACTGCGTAGGTTATTACAATGAGGTGGCTTCACTGCGTAAGCAAGTAAATCCGATACAACAATGGATAATTCATGGTTTCAGAGGAAAACCTCAATTAGCAGAACAACTGTTGCGAGCAGGATTTTTATTATCGTTTGGAGAGAAATATAATCAGGAAAGTGTGAAAGTCTGTCCGTTGGAACATCTGTTTGTAGAAACGGATGAAAGCAAAAAAGCCATTTCGGAAATTTACGCTGAAATAGCTCAACTAAAAGAATGTTTGATAAACGAAATTCGAGCCGGATTTGACTTGTTAAGTTGTTAATTATCATTTCAGATTATTTTTAAAAACTAAACAAACGCCATTGCTAACTGTTTTTTGCTTAGCTTTGTGTCGATTTTTATGTCTAATAGATAAAACAGGCAGATAAAATTCGCCTGTTTTTTGTGTGAAAAATAAATTTATAAAAACATGAATTCAAATAATTTTTCTTTTAAGTCTATTTTTACATTGGTGTTGATTTTTCTGTCAACAAGCTTGTTTGCCGATGGAATTTCGCCTACGCAGCAACGCAAATTGAGTCAGGCACTTTCTGCCATTTCCAATATGTACGTGGACACGATTAATGGTGAGCAATTAGTTGAAAGCACTATCCGTGCGGTATTGGAAGAGCTTGATCCGCACTCTACATACATACCGAAAGAGGAAGTAGAGCGCATGCATGAGCCGCTTGAAGGAAGTTTTGAGGGAATTGGTATTCAGTTTCAAATTATCAAAGACACTATCAGCGTGGTGCAGACTATTTCCGGCACTCCTGCCGAAAAAGTAGGCGTACAAGCCGGTGATAAAATGATTTATATTGATGGTGAACTCGTAGCAGGAGTGAAAATTCAAAATTCGGATATTTTGAAAAAACTTCGTGGTAAAAAAGGTACGCCTGTAAATGTTAAGATGAAACGTGGCGATGAGATGATAGATTTCAAAATTATCCGTGACAAAATTCCGATTTATAGCATTGATGCATCGTATATGCTGACCGATAAGATAGGCTACATTAAAGTAAATACCTTTGGAAATACCACGATGGATGAATTCAAATCTGCGATGAAAAAATTGAAATCACAAGGAATGAAGGATTTGGTGCTTAGTTTCGAGGGAAATGGTGGTGGCTACTTAAAAACAGCGATTGATATGGCTGATGATTTTCTGGATGCGGATAAGCTGATTGTTTATACCGATGGCGAGCACGTACCACGAGCAGATGCAAAAGCAACTTACCGTGGTGATTTTGAAAAAGGACGTGTGGTGGTACTGGTGAATGAGTTTTCAGCGTCTGCAAGTGAAATTGTAAGTGGTGCGCTTCAAGATTGGGATAGAGCTGTGATTGTTGGTCGTCGTACTTTCGGGAAAGGACTTGTGCAAAGGGAACTAGGATTGGTGGATGGTTCGTTGATGCGACTAACGATTGCACGTTACTACACGCCGACAGGAAGGAGTATTCAGAAACCGTATAACAAAGGTAGCAAAGACTATCAAAAAGACCTAGAAAATCGCTTTAATCACGGTGAATTTATGCATCGCGACAGCATTAATTTGCCGGATTCGCTACAATACAAAACTTTGATACAAGGAAGAATTGTGTATGGTGGCGGTGGAATAATGCCGGATATTTTTGTTCCGCTTGACACTACCGAAAATACGACTTATCATCGCCGAATAGTAGGAAAAGGTGTAGTAAACTCTACTGTGATGGATTATATGTGTAAAAACAGAGCGAAACTGCAAAAAACCTATCCTACCTTTGAAAAGTTCAAAAATGAATTTGAAATAGAGGAATCCGTACTCAAAAAAATGACTAAAGAGGCTGAAAAAGAAGAGATTCCTTTCAATGAGGAAGAATATAATCGCTCGAAACGGGTGATTAAGTTACAACTCAAAGCCATTATTGCCAATAACCTGTGGAGTATGAGTGAGTATCAGCAGATAGTGGATGAGGATAACAAATCGTTGAAAAAAGCGATTGAGATTTTGACCACGGAAAATGAGTACGAGAAAATTCTAAGTAAGAAAGAGAGTTAAAATAAAGTCCTTGGTATAATGCCGAATTACCAACCGGAATTGCTCGGTTGGTAATTCTACTTTAAACGAAATATGATTTTAGAATACCTACAAAATATTTTAGAATATTTGCAAAATAATTGGTTGGAAGTAACAGGCGCTATATTGAGCTTGGTTTATCTGTTCTTTTCCATCCGAGCCAATTCAATCCTTTGGATTTTTGGGTTTATAAGTTCGGCGCTTTACGTTGCTGTCTTTTTCAATGCGAAACTTTATGCGGAAATGTCGTTGTACTCGTATTATCTTTTTGTAAGTGTATATGGATGGATTAATTGGCACAAAAAATCCGAAGAGTCCAACCACGAACTTTCCATCACACGAATTGTTGGTGCAAAGCAGATTTTCCAATACATTTTTGCAACCATTGCTATCTACATTACTTACTACCTCGTGCTCGAATATTTGACCGATTCGCCTATAGCATTGGCAGATTCGGTGGTGGGTGCTTTGTCAATAATCGCCACGTGGATGTTAGCCAAGAAGAAAATTGAAAACTGGCTGGTTTGGATTGTAGTGGATGCTTTTGCTGCCGGACTTTATTTTTCAAAAGAGCTTTATCCAACTGCGATTCTATTTGTAATTTACACCATTATGGCAGTGGTGGGGTATAGACAGTGGAAGAGGAGTGAAAGCCCCCTAAATCCCCCGCAGGGGGACTTTTGAATAGTACGGATGTTGTTTGGTTGTTTGGATGTTATTTGACTACGCCGTTATTAGCCCTTCAAGCGTTATTTGTCCGATTTTCGTCGAACGTTATTGGGTGTTTTTAGAATAGTTAATCTTGCCAAGTCAGAATTTGCTTGTGATTTTTCTTTTCCCAAAATAACTCATTTAATTTCAATGTCAGATAAGCACTTCCGGCACCTAGTATGGATCCGGCAATTATATCTGTGGGATAGTGTACACCAAGATTCATCCTTGAATAGCCTACCGAGCTTGCCCAAAGAAATGAGGGTGCAATGATATACCACTTTGGATATTGCAATGAAAGTGCCGTAGCAGTAGAAAATGCCAGTGAAGTGTGTCCAGAAGGAAACGAGGCTGAACTCATAATTTTGTAAGGTTCTAATTGCGGATACGTGTCGTAAGGTCTTTCTCGATTGAAAGAGAGCTTGAGTGCATAAGTTAAGCCGTTGTTAATCATCTGGCTAGCACCGATATAGAGTGCTTCTTTAAGCATTTTATCATCATCTTTGACTAAAGCCGTTATTCCTATTCCCACCGGAATTCCAAACGAAGTAATTATCGTTGATTCTGAAATAAATGTTGAGAAACCTTTCATTTCCGACTGATTGTTAAGTCGCTCTAAGGTTTCTATATCCCAGTTTTGAGCAGACAAATTATTATTTGTAAAGCTCAAAGTGAGTATAAGCAGAATAATTGTTGTAATTTTGTGCATTGAAATTTTTTCTGCAAATATAAGTCAATTGATGTTATTTTCAGAAATTTCCGGAAATTAAATGATGAGAATAGCCGTTATAGGACCTGAATCTACGGGGAAAACAGAACTTTGTACGCAGCTTGCCAAGTATTTTCATTGCGATTGGGTGCCGGAATTGGCGCGTGAGTATGTGGAGCTGAGAGGGAATGTTTATACATACGAGGATGTAGTCGAAATAGCACGTCTTCAGATTGCCGAAGAAAGAAAGTATGAGGATAGAAGGAATAAACGTTTTGTTTTTTTTGATACCGAATTAATAATCACCAAAGTTTGGTTGGAGTATAAATATCAACAAGTGCCGGATTTTGTAGAGGAAAGATTGAGCGAACGATTTTATGATTTCTATCTTTTGTGTGAACCGGATTTGCCTTGGATTTATGATCCTGTAAGAGAAAATGGCGATAATCGAGATTTTTTCTTTGATTGGTACGAGCGTGAAATTCAGAACTTGAAAATTCCTTACGCGATTGTCGGCGGTGTAGATATATTGCGCTTTGAGAATGCCGTAAAAGCTGTACTCAGAGCAGAAAAGGATTTTTTAAAAATGTCTGATATTTTACCTAACGATATTAAGTGTTAGTTTAACTTTTTGAGTTTTATATATTTAGAGTGGTTTCTAAATATAAAACATTAAGATTATTAAGAAGTTTAGAAACATTAAGACCTTCTTAATGAAAACCTTAACTATTTCTTAAATTCTTAATGTTAAAAGGAAAATATTTTTATACGTAACAAAAATAAATCTTATTATAGATGAACAACAAACTAAAATCAACCATAGAAGCACTTTCAGACCCGGTGCACCTGCAACATGTTTGTCGCAGACAGGAAGAAAGTCACCCTATGCCATCTGTTGATGTGATTAATAAGATAGTAAAATCACTTCGTGCTGTTTTTTTCCCGGGCTACTTTGGAGATGCCGATGTGAGTCCGGATAATGTGTATGAACATATAGAGCGTAATGTTTCCGAAATTCGAGATTTATTAGCTCAGCAGATAAAGTCGGGAATGTGTTTTGAAAATACAGAGTTGGATTATCATTGTAAAGAACTTGATAAGCAGGCAAATGATTTGACGTGTAAATTTATTTCTCGTCTGCCAATGCTGCGGGAGATGTTGCACAAGGATGCGGTAGCCACCTACAACGGCGATCCGGCAGCAAAAAGTTTGGGTGAAGTGATTTTTTGTTATCCGGGAATTCGGGCGATTAGCAGTCATCGCGTAGCGCATGAACTGCTTAAGTTGAACGTTCCAATTATTCCGCGTGTGATTTCAGAATTGGCACATTTGGAAACAGGAATTGACATCCATCCGGGCGCTCAAATTAAAGAATCTTTTATGATTGACCACGGTACAGGAGTGGTAATTGGCGAAACAGCTCGAATCGGCGAAAATGTACGTATTTACCAAGGTGTAACATTGGGTGCAAAGAGTTTCCCGTTAGATAAAGATGGAAATCCGATAAAAGGTATTGACCGACATCCGAAAATTGGAGATAATGTGGTAATTTACTCAAACTCAACGGTACTGGGGAATATTTCTATTGGAGAAAATTCAATTATCGGCGGAAATATTTGGATAGATACGGATGTTCCGGCTGGTTCTCGTTTGTTGCAGAATAAACGAGAAAACAATGGCTTTTTTGAAGAATAAAACAAAGCAAACAATAGTATTGAGAATGGAATTTGAAATGATAGCGAAGACCTTCAAAGGTCTTGAAGAGGTGTTAGCAACAGAATTAGTGGCGTTGGGTGCTAACAATGTGCAGCTACAGCGACGCGCAGTAAGCTTTACAGGTGGGAAGGAGTTGCTTTACAAAGCCAATTTGCACCTTCGTACTGCATCACGTCTTTTAGTGCCGATAGCCAACTTCAAAGTCGGTAACACGGATGAGGTGTACGAAAAAGTGAAGGCGCTGAATTGGGAGGAATATATGGACGTTAACACTACTTTCGCGATTGATGCTACAGTCTTTTCCGATGAATTTAGACATTCTAAGTTTGTGGAATATCGTGTGAAAGATGCCATAGCCGACTTTTTTACGGAAAAATACGGTAAACGTCCTTCGGTTCGCTTGACAAATCCAGCTTTAACCATTAATATTCATATCGCTCAGAAGCAATGCACACTTTCGCTGGATAGTTCGGGTGATTCCTTGCACAAACGAGGCTATAGAGCTGCGCAAGGCGAAGCTTCGCTTAATGAAGCTTTGGCAGCAGGAATGATTTTAATGACGGGCTGGCGTGGTGAGTCAGATTTTTTGGATCCGATGTGTGGTTCGGGAACGCTACTGATAGAAGCGGCACTGATAGCACTCAATATTCCGCCCGGGATTTTCAGAAGTTCGTTTGGTTTTGAAAAATGGAAAGATTTTGACGAGGAACTTTTCCAAAGATTATACAATGATGACAGTGGTGAAAGAGAATTTAAATATAAAATTTACGGTTCGGATATTTCCCCACGAGCAATAAAAGCAGCAGAACAAAATGTGCAGAGTGCCGGACTAAATAGGTATATAGAATTACAGACTATGTCAGTTCAGAAATTGGAAGAATTTACAGGGAAATGCCTAATGGTCTGTAATCCACCTTACGGCGAACGAATTGTGCCAAAGGATATTTTTAATCTCTACCAAGATTTTGGAAGTTTCTTAAAGCATAAATTTACCGGAAACATGGCTTGGGTTATTAGTTCACACGAGGATGCGCTAAAAAGAATCGGTCTGAAACCAAGCAAAAAAGTTGAATTACTTAACGGTAAATTGGACTGCTTGTATTGCAAGTATGAAATTTTTGTAGGGAAACGTAATAAGTTTATTGCTGCTAAGAAGGGGAGGAAGTCATTTTGATTTTTTCAAAACGGTAGTAAACGTCTGCCTAAAGTCGGACAAGTTCCGTCAAAATCGGACACAGTAGAGAAGAAACGAATATATGGAACCAACGCCCTGAAAGGGCAATTTAAGAATCAAAGCATTATGGCACAATCTCTATCAAAACTCTACGTACACTTGATTTCACACGTCAAGAGCACAAGTCCAACGATTAAAAAAGAGGATAGAACCGACCTTTATGCCTATATGGGTGCGGTCTTAAAGGATTTGAACTGCATTCCGATTGCGATAAATGGGGTATCAGATCATTTTCATATTTTATGTGTAATGTCGAAGAATATTGCTTTATTTAAATTGGTAGAAGATGTTAAAAGGCATAGTAGTCGATGGATAAAAAAGAAAGGGGATTATTATAGAAATTTTGCATGGCAAGGCGGGTACGGAGCTTTTTCTGTCAGTTCATCTTTGCATGATAAAACAAAAAGATACATTGAGAATCAAGAAGAACATCACAAGAAGATGAGTTTTCAAGAAGAGTATTTGTTGTTTTTGAAAGAATATGGTATTGAGTATAATGAGACGTATTTGTGGGTGGATTAAAACTTGCCCTTTCAGGACGCCAGATTCTATTGTATTATTATCCCAACGCGTCGCTATGCTTTGCATTGGGTTGAAGTAAGTTAGGCTTTCAGCCTGAGGGTTATTCCAAAATTTAGTTGTCGGTCACAAATAGTCGCAAATGTCCCCTGAATGGTTTATTTTTGTTAAAACACATTTTCGAAAATATGTTGTATAACATATTAATCCTGTCGCTTAATTGATTAAGTTTTAGTAACTTGCACATCCGTTTTTTTTGAGGAATAAAATTAAATAAATATTATATAATAATCTGTAAATTAAGAAGATATGAAAGCGTATCAAACTAGTGAAATTAAAAACATTGCATTGCTGGGTAGTTCCGGCTCTGGGAAAACCACTCTTGCAGAAGCCATGCTTTTCGAGAGTGGAGTTATAAAACGTAGAGGCTCAGTTGACAATCTGAATACTGTGTCCGACTATTTTCCGGTTGAAAAAGAGTATGGATATTCTGTTTTTTCAAGTGTAATATCCTATCCGTGGAAAGATAAAATGATGAATTTCATCGACTGTCCGGGTTCTGACGACTTTATTGGCGGTGTAATTTCTGCCTTGAACGTAACTGACTTGGGTATGATGTTGATTGATGCTACCAGTGGAGTAGAGGTAGGCACGATGAACCAATTCCGCATTACCGAAGAATTGCATAAACCTTTGCTTTTCCTTATTAATAGGCTTGACCATGAAAAAGCCGATTTTGAAAATACACTTACCGGGCTGAAAGAAATGTATGGCAACAAAGTAACTGTTGTTCAATATCCTGTTGCATCAGGACTTGCTTTCAATGCTGTGGTGGACGTACTGAAGCAAAAAATGTACAAATGGGCTCCTAGTGCAACCGAACCGGAAGTGCTTGAAATTCCTGATAGTGAAAAAGCTCGTGCCGATGAGTATTTTCAAGTTCTATTGGAAGCTGCTGCTGAAAATGATGAAGCATTGATGGAGAAATTTTTCGACCAAGGTACACTTACTGAAGAAGAAATGCGTGAAGGAATTCACAAAGGTATGCTAACTCGTTCAATATTCCCTGTTTTTGTAGCATCCGCTGAAAAAAATATGTGTGTACACCGTGTGATGAACTTCTTGAGCATTGCTGCGCCATCACCAAGCGATACGCCTGCACCACTTAATACTGCAGGTGAGGAAGTTAAACCTGACTCAAATGCACCAACCAGCTTGTTCTTCTTTAAAACAACGGTTGAGCCACATATCGGCGAGGTTTCTTACTTCAAAGTAATGTCCGGAACTCTTAACGAGGGTGATGACTTGTTTAATGCTAACAGAAACTCGAAAGAGCGTTTATCACAAATTCAAACCGTAGCCGGACAAATTCGCAACAAGGCAGAAGTACTTCATGCAGGTGCTATCGGAGCTGCTGTGAAATTGAGAGATGTGCGTACTGGAAATACACTGAACGCTAAATCAGACGGAAATAAATTTGACTTTATTAAATATCCCGAACCACGCTACCGCAGAGCTATTCGTCCACTTTCTGAATCCAATACGGAGAAATTAAGTGAAGCGCTTAATAGAATGAAAGAGGAAGATCCGACATGGATTGTAGAAGTATCCAAAGAATTGAAACAAACTATTGTTTCCGGTCAAGGTGAATTCCACTTGAAAACCTTGAAATGGAGAATTGAAAACAACGATAAGATTGAAATTGAATTTATCGAGCCAAGAATTCCGTATCGTGAAACCATTACAAAAGCTGCTCGCGCCGATTATCGTCACAAAAAACAATCAGGTGGTGCAGGTCAGTTTGGTGAGGTACATATGATTATTGAGCCTTACACAGAAGGTATGCCGATGCCGGATGTATTCCGTTTTGGCGGTCAAGAGTACAAAATTAGTGTTCGCGACGTGCAAGAAATTCCACTGGAGTGGGGCGGAAAATTGGTGTTTGTAAATAGTATTGTGGGTGGTGCTATTGATGCACGTTTCTTACCTGCTATTCAGAAAGGTTTGATGCAACGCATGGAGCAAGGACCACTTACAGGTTCATATGCTCGTGACGTACGTGTAATTGTGTACGACGGTAAAATGCACCCGGTAGATAGTAATGAGATTTCCTTTATGCTTGCCGGACGTAATGCTTTCAGTACAGCATTTAAAGAAGCAGGACCGAAAATTCTTGAACCTGTTTATGATGTAGTGGTTTCAATCCCTGCCGAGTTTATGGGAGACATTATGAGTGACCTGCAAAGCCGTAGAGGTATGATTATGGGTATGGAAAGTGAAAAAGGATTTGAGAACTTGAAAGCTCGCGTTCCTTTGAAAGAAATGTCCACTTACTCTACCACATTAAGTTCTATTACAGGTGGTCGCGGTTCGTTTACAATGAAATTTTCAAGTTACGAACTTGTACCGTCCGATGTACAAGACAAACTGTTGAAAGAGTACGAAGCTCAGAAAAAAGAAGAAGATTAATTCTTTTAGACAATTAATATTTAAAACGACTGTGCGATTTCTCGTGCAGTCGTTTTATTTTTATTTGTAGGGATATTCGTTAAATTCAGATTTTAGAGCAAGAATGATAACTATTTCAGTCTTGCTCTTTTGTTTTTTTAGTGATTTTTTTCATTAATCGGTATATTTTGATTTTTTATACTAAAAATTTGATA
>DUQG01000031.1 GCA_012837935.1 Bacteroidales bacterium | reverse complement strand
TATCAAATTTTTAGTATAAAAAATCAAAATATACCGATTAATGAAAAAAATCACTAAAAAAACAAAAGAGCAAGACTGAAATAGTTATCATTCTTGCTCTAAAATCTGAATTTAACGAATATCCCTAGCAACTGACTCAAGGTTAGTTGCTACTTATGTTTTAAATTGATATATATTTTGAGTAACTGGCTGATTGATTTTTGAACCCTCTTCATTCTGCTATCTCCACTCTCTTCTTTGCTTGTTTCTTACCTTTTGCCTCTAATTTTAGTATGGTTCAAAAGGGATCAACAACTGCGGGTCAAACAAAGATTCAGAAATGTTTTCTACTATCGGATTACTTACCGAAAAACCAATTAATCGGACACCATGATTTTCTAGATTTACTGTTTCTAAAAGTTTTGTAGCCAATTCAATAAACTCCATAGCCGATGTAAAACAAGTTTCAGCAGTTTGGCTTCGGGTAATTTGCTTAAAATCCTCTCTTTTTATTTTTAGTGTAAATGTATATCCTTGAAAATGTGCTTTCTCAATTCTTTTTTCCAGTTCCTCTGCCAAATCATCAAAACGAGCGATGATTTGTTCTTTATCTGTTAAATCCTCACCAAAAGTTTGTTCGCACCCCACAGATAAGCGTTCTCTGTCAGGTTCTACTGTCCGATGGTCATTGCCTTGTGCAAATTCGGCAAAAAGCTTTCCCATTTTTCCAAATTTTTTAATTAGAAAACTCTCCGACTGTGCACGCAATTCTTTTCCCGTATGGATACCGAACTCGTGCATTCGTTGTGCCGTAACACGTCCTACTCCCCAGAATGCCTCTATTGGTAAGTTTTCAATTATATGAAGAGCTTTTTTAGGATGAATAACGGTCAGTCCGTCCGGTTTTTGCATATCGGAAGCTATTTTAGCTAAAAATTTGTTGTACGAAACTCCGGCAGAAGCTGTGAGGCTAAGCTGTGATTTTATTTTTGCTTTAATTTCTTTGGCAATTTCTTGTGCAAGTGGGATGTTGAATTTATTTTCGGTAACATCCAAAAAAGCTTCATCAAGAGAGAGCGGTTCAATCAAGTCGGTATATTCGCTGAAAATAGCGTGAATTTCTTGTGATACAGATTTGTAAACATCAAGCCGATGGGGTGCAAAAATCAAATGAGGACAAAGTTTCAAAGCTTTTTTTGAGGGCATAGCCGAACGAACACCGTATTTGCGAGCTTCGTAGCTTGCAGCCGCAATTACCCCACGAGAATGCGAGTGTCCAACCACAAGCGGTTTTCTTTTCCACTCGGGATGGTCACGTTGCTCTACGGATGCATAAAAAGCATCCATATCTACGTGGATTATTTTACGGTATTTCGGTGTGCTTAGCATAAGTTTTGCACAAAGATACAAAACAGAAACGAATGAATTGGAAAACAAATCAAACTAAATCCTTGTTAAACTTGTTAAAAATATGTCTATCCGATAAAAATGTATTATTTTTGCATGTTTATATTTACAAGAAAATAAAATGACGAAACTTAGTTATAAATATTTGAGCAATATAAACTCTCCTGATGATTTGAAAAAGATTGACAAATCACAACTACATGTTGTTTGTCAGGAGTTGAGAGACTTTATTATTGATGAAGTATCCAAGAGTCCGGGACATTTGGGTTCCAATCTTGGTGCAATTGAGTTGACCGTTGCACTTCACTATGTGTTTAATACACCTTACGATCGCATTGTGTGGGATGTGGGACATCAAGCTTATGCTCATAAAGTACTTACGGGACGTCGAGATGTGTTTCACACCAACCGCAAGCTAAACGGAATTAGTGGTTTCCCGAAAATTGAGGAAAGTGAGTTTGATGCTTTCGGGGTAGGACATGCCTCAACATCTATTTCTGCGGCACTAGGTATGGCTGTGGCTGCAAAGATGAGAGGTGAAGACCGGAAAGTGGTGGCAGTAATTGGTGATGGTGCTATGACGGGCGGATTGGCTTTCGAAGGATTGAATAATACTTCGATGGACAAAAACGATATGCTGATTATTTTGAATGATAATCAGATGGCAATTGACCCGATAAAAGGCGGTTTTACGCAATATCTGGTGGATATAACCACTTCAAGAACTTATAATAAAATACGATATAGATTTTCTAATTTCATTATGAAAGTCTTTTCACTTGATGAAGAGAGAAAAAATAAGATAATTCGTTTCAATAACAGTCTTAAAACAGCTTTAACTCAAAAAGAACATAATATTTTTGAGGGATTGAATATACGCTATTTCGGGCCCGTGGATGGGCATGATGTGGAAAATTTAATTCGTATTTTGTCCGAAATTAAGAATTTCAAAGGACCAAAAGTTCTTCATGTAATTACTAAAAAAGGAAAAGGCTACGAACCAGCTGAAAAGTCGGTAACCGTATGGCATGCTCCCGGAAAATTTGATCCTGAAACAGGTGAAAGACTTGTTGGTAATAATGGAATTCAAGAACCACCGCTTTTCCAAGATGTTTTTGGAGAAACATTGCTTGAATTAGCTAAAGTAAATGAGAAAATTATTGGTGTTACGCCGGCTATGCCGTCCGGTTGTTCCATGACCATTATGCAACGTGAAATTCCTGAGCGTGTATTTGATGTGGGAATTGCCGAAGGACACGCAGTAACATTCTCGGCAGGTTTGGCA
Organism: Bacteroidales bacterium; assembly: GCA_012837935.1. Classification (GTDB taxonomy): domain Bacteria; phylum Bacteroidota; class Bacteroidia; order Bacteroidales; family Paludibacteraceae; genus UPXZ01. The sequence continues at coordinate 5,461 of DUQG01000031.1, read as the reverse complement.
AAAGAGGGCATGGTGCCGTTTTGTAACATCTATTCTTCTTTTATGCAGCGTGCCTATGATAACGTAATTCATGATGTGGCATTGCAAAAACTGCCTGTGATTATGTGTCTTGACCGTGCAGGAATTGTTGGTTCTGATGGGGCTACTCACCAAGGTCAATTCGATTTGGCGTATATGCGCTGCATTCCTAATTTGACCATCGCTGCACCGCGAAACGAAATGGAACTTCGTAATCTGATGTACACTGCGCAGTTGCCCGGTAAAGGTGCTTTTGTAATTCGTTATCCGAGAGGGAAAGGTTTCAATTTAGACTGGCATAATGAGTGGCAAGAACAGCCAATTGGAAAAGGTGAGTGTTTGAAAGAAGGAAGTAATTTTGCGGTTGTAACCATTGGAACTATGGCTGCACCGGCAGAAAAAGCTATTAATCAGTTGGAAAATGATACCGGATTAAGTATTGCACATTATGACGCACGCTTTTTGAAACCGCTGGATGAGGAACTATTCCATGAGATTTGCAAAAAGTTCACTAAAATTGTTACTGTGGAAGATGGCACAATTGAGGGTGGATTTGGCTCGGCAGCTCTCGAGTTTGTTTCTGATAATAATTACTCAGTAGATGTAAATCGCTTAGGTATTCCGGATGAGTTTATAGAACACGGTTTGCCGAAAGAACTTTACGCTCAATTAGGTCTTGATGCAGATGGACTTTATAAATCTTTTAAGAAAGTAGCTGGTAGTCAGTAGTTTGTAGTCGGTAGTACGTAGTGATTTATATAAAATAGTTTATTACAAGATTGACTAACAGAGAAAAATATTAGAGTTGGGGTACGTTGGCATCTTGCCGACGATTATAAAATACAAAATAAATAGACTAAAAACATAAAAAAAGAGCAGAAAATCCCCTTTTAGGCTTTGATGCGAACTCAGTTGAACGGGGACTTAGCGGTTAATAACCAAATGAAAATTATTATAGCGGGTGCTGGAGAAGTAGGTACCCATCTCGCCAAATTATTATCTCGTGAAAGTTTTGATACCACTTTACTTGACGAGGATCCGGATAAGCTTGCCGATCTGGAGATGAACTACGATTTGTTGACTCGTGTTGGTTCGCCTACATCCATTGAAGCGCTGAAGAACAATGGTGTGGCTGATGCCGATTTATTTATAGCTGTAACACCGTACGAGTCTGTCAACATGACAGCTTGCATGTTAGCTACAAACTTGGGTGCAGAAAAAACACTTGCTCGCATTGAAAATTTCGAGTATTTACAACCTGATAACAGAGAGTTTTTTAAGTCTTTAGGTGTTGATTATCTGATTTTTCCTGAAAACTTGGCAGCCAAAGAGATTATTGAGTCGCTTCATTATCCTTGGTTGAGGCAAATATTAAGTTTCCACAACGAAGCACTTGTCCTTTTGGCAATTAAGGTGCGTGAGAATGCCGTGTTGCTTAATAAAAAATTCAATACCGGATATTTTGAACACGGTAGATATCGTGTGGTGGCTATTAATCGGAAAAGTCAAACCATTATCCCGAGTGGAAATGACGAAATTCTTGCTAACGATATAGTTTATTTCGTTACAATGAAAGAAAATATCGAATTTGTGCGTGAACAGGCAGGAAAAAAAGATTTTCAGGTGAAAAACGTGATGATTATGGGTGGTGGTCGCATTGCTCAAAAGACAGTTAAGTATTTACCTGAAAATATGAATGTAAAAATCCTTGAACGAGACAAGGAAAGATGTTATCAGTTGGCAGAATGTGTAAGCAGAGCGCTGATAATTAATGCGGACGGTAGAAATGTGGAAGCTTTGCGTGCGGAGGGAATTGAAGATATTGATGCATTTGTGGCAACTACTGCTAATTCAGAAGCGAATATACTTGCTTGTTTGGAAGCTAAGCGATTAGGTGTGAAAAAAACAGTAGCGGAAGTAGAGAACATCGACTATATCCAGTTGGCAGAAGAGTTGGATATTGGTACCGTAATTAATAAAAAATTAATTGCAGCAAGCTATATTTATCAACTTACATTAGATGCGGATGTGTTGGATGTGAGGAGTTTAAGTTCGGCAGATGCTGTGGTAATTGAGTTTGTGGCTAAGCCACGTTCCAAAATAACCAAAGCAGAGATTAAAGACATCCGTTTGCCCGACGATGTGAATATTGGTGGAATTATACGGGAAGGTAAAGGAATAATCGCGTATGGTAATACTCATATTCAACCAGGTGACCATGTGATTGTCTTTTGCTCTGCAACTAAGGTACGCAAAGTGGAAGCACTGTTTAATTAGTCGTTAGCTTTGTGACTTTTCTCTCGTTTTTAACTACAATGATTCTGCTTAACAGTGCTCGATGAATAGAGAGTTAAATATAAAGTTGGTACTTAAAGTTTTGGGTGGACTTCTTTTGGTAGAAGCTATTTTTTTATTGACACCCATATTTATTGCTCTAATCTATGCAGAGTATAGTGATGTACGTTATTATCTGATTGCCATGGCTGTGGCCATAGCTTTGGGCATAGCGGGACTTTTTGCCGGCAAAAGTGCGGAAGAGGGTGTCGGTAAGCGTGAAGGTGCTATTATTGTTACAACTACTTGGGTGATTTATACAATTATCGGTGCCTTGCCTTTTACGTTAAGTGGTAATATTCCAGATTTTACCGATGCTTTTTTTGAAATACTTTCCGGATTTACTACTACAGGGACAACTATTCTGAATAATATTGAGGATATGCCTAATAATGTCCTTTTTTGGCGTTCTATGACACACTGGATGGGAGGCTTAGGGATAATAGTGATTTTTCTGGCACTGCTTCCGATGATTGGCGGAACAGGTTATCAGCTTTTTATGTCAGAAACCACCACACCAGCCAAAGAGAAAATTCATCCACGCATTAGCGAAACAGCTAAAATCATGTTGGGTGTGTATGTGTTGCTTACCGTTCTTTGTCTTGTTGCGTTGGTAATTGCAGGAATGGATACCTTCGACGCGTTAAATCATGCGCTTTCCACTGTCAGTACAGGCGGTTTTTCTACCAAACAGCTCAGTATTGCCTATTTTAATTCACCTGCTATTGAATATGTCGTTATATTTTTTATGTTTTTTTCGGGGGTAAACTTCACGCTTTATTATTTTCTTATAGAGCTTCAAGTTGACAAAATAAAGAAAAATGAAGAGCTGAAATATTACGTACTTATTCTTTTGGGTGCAACTCTAATTATTCTCTTTTCACATATTGATTTTAGCAAGATATCTAATTGGCGAGAGGCTGAACAATCATTTAGAAGTAGCCTGTTTATCGCCACTTCGTGTATTACGTCCACCGGATTTGCGACGGAAGATTTTACACTGTGGAATTCTTTTACATGGGTGGTAATGCTTGTGTTGATGATTTCAGGTGCTTCTGCTTATTCCACTTCGGGCGGGATAAAAATTTCACGACTGGTGTTGCTTGCTAAGTTTTGTTATTATGAATTTAAAAAACTGATTCATCCTAATGCCGTTATGCCGGTAAAATTCAATGGTCAAGTAGTTCGAGACGATACGATGATGCGTATTCTTGCCTTTTCCATGATTTATATTTTTATTATAGTCATTGGCTCATTTGTTTTGGGGCTTACGGGGCTTGGATTTGAAGAGTCGCTTAGCGGTGTTATTACTTGTATGGCTGATGTGGGACTTGGTTTAGGCGACTTGGGACCTTCGCATAGTTTCTCGGAAATTCCTGTTTTTAGTAAATGGTTTTTGGCGTTTATTATGCTTGTGGGACGCTTGGAAATCTATTCGGTTCTACTACTTTTCACACCTGCTTTTTGGAAAAAATAAAATTTTTTTATGCCATTTAAATCTGAAATTAATTTCAAGCTCGTTGCTCGTGTATTAGGCAACTTGATGCTTGTGGAGGGCTTTGCACTTTTTTTTGTGCTGGTAATCAGTTTGCTGTATGGTGAATCTGATGGTCGTTATTTTGTCTATAGTGCTTTGGTAGCGCTTGGCTTGGGGGGTGCGTTGCGTGTATTTGGCAGAAATCCGTCCACAAAAGCAGGAAAACGTGAAGGCTCGATGATTGTAACGTATGTCTGGCTGCTTTTTTCAGCAATTGGTGCTTTGCCTTTCTGGTGGAGTGCTGCTATTCCATCTTATACCGATGCTTTTTTTGAAACCATGTCCGGTTTTACCACTACGGGCGCATCTATATTGAATAATATTGAAGAGTTGAGTCATGGGATTTTATTCTGGCGTTCGCTTACCCATTGGCTTGGAGGATTGGGGATTGTGGTAATTTCTATGGCTATTTTACCTTTTTTGGGAATTAATGGTTCACAATTGTTTGTGGCTGAAACCACAGGACCCACCAAAGATAAATTTAGTCCGAAAATCAATGATACCGCTCGAATACTCTTTATTGTTTACATTTCACTGACTGCAGCCGAAACAGTTTTTTTATTATTCGGAAGAATGTCCCTTTTTGATGCTGTTACTCATTCGTTTTCTACCATTGCTACAGGAGGTTTTTCTACAAAACAAGCAAGTATCAGTTATTGGGTGTCATCACCTTATATTCAGTATGTGCTGGCTGCTTTTATGATGCTTTCAGGTGCTAATTTTGCGATGTTCTTTTTCGGTTACAAACGGCAGTTTTTCAAAATAGCAGAGAACGAAGAATTGCGCTATTACATCTATATTATGTTTGCAGCGAGCATTGTCATCATGTTCTCATTGATTGATTTCAAGGGGGTTGTTAATTTCAGTGTCGTGGAAAAAGCTTTTCGAGATTCTTTTTTCACCATTTCATCATTAATGACTACAACCGGTTTTGCTACTGTGGACTATATGAGCTGGAATCCTTTTACTTGGGTTGTAATAGCTATTATTATGCTTATTGGTGCTTCGGCGGGTTCTACTGCCGGTGGTATTAAAGTGGTACGGATAGTGATTGCTACCAAAGCGTGCTATTACGAATTTAAGCGAATGATACACCCATCGGCGGTAATTCCTGTTAAATATAACCGTCAGGTGGTTAGTCAGGACGTGTTAACTCGCGTGTTGGTATTTATAATTCTTTATTTGGTACTTACGATTATCGGTATTCTTGTGTTGATGATTTCAGGAATGGAGGTAGGAGAGTCCATTGGTGGAATGATAACATGTATAAGTTGTGTGGGTCCTGGTTTCGGTGCTGTTGGACCTATGGGGAATTTTGCTAATATTCCTGAGTTTAGTAAATGGTTTTTATCTTTTGTGATGCTTTTAGGTCGTTTGGAGCTTTATACAGTATTAATAATATTCACTCCTGCATTTTGGAAGAAATAAGAAACTTATCTGATATACTTTAGTACATGACAAAAATTACATAGCGATATAATTATCTAAAAATCAGCAAATTAACTTCATTTTTATTTGGAAAAGACCTTAGATTTTCGTATCTTTATAACTGATTACCAGTTAGTTATAATG
>DUQG01000066.1 GCA_012837935.1 Bacteroidales bacterium | reverse complement strand
TCATCAAGTGTTGTACCCAAACAGGGCATTGCGTCAAACGTGTGTACGTTGGACAACCGACGTTCGGTCAATATTTTTTCTTCCGCTTCTGTAGCAATACTTTTTCTTGGACCAACCCGCACCCAAACTCGCCCACGATAACGAACAGGTGGAAATTCTGAAGGCTGAACTTCCGTAACCAACACATCGCCATCGTCAAATGAGAATTTCTCAACTGTCATAACAGGTTGTGGCAAAATATTTCCATCTGTGCGAATATTCGAAATTTTCAGTAATAGCTTATCATCTACCTTTAAACCTGACAGTTTTCCATTGTCGTGTACGCCGATAATCAAATAGCCATTCTTTCCACTTCCCGAAACATCGTTAGAAAAAGCGCAAATAGCCTGACAGAATTTGTCCATATTGTCCGTAGAAGTAGTTCGTTCAACGTGAGCACTTTCAGTGTTGGAAAGGAGATGTTGGAGTTGGGAGTGGGTAAGCATAATTCAAAAACATTACTGTATTATTTGTCTAATAGTATTTGTCAAGTTATCTTCTAACATTTTGCAGCCTCTTGGAGTATATTCATATACTATACAACGCAAATGTTTTAAATCAAAAGGCACATCATCCATAGATTGTGTTATTAAAATCACTTCTTTCCCTACTGTATGCGCTACACCTACTTCGTAAAATACATTAGGATTTCTATCTGTTAATTCTGCTATTATTATTTTAGCCTCATTTATACTCTTCCAAATATCTTCAATTATCGGTTTGTTTCCATAAATATTATCTGCTCTAAGACAAATTGAATTTGGTATTTGCTCAATAGTAGGTTTTATATGGTCATTGAATATGATATTAAATGGATCTTTAAACGGGGATAAAACAAAATACAGATTGTCATTCTTAAAGAAATCTCGTCCTTTAAAAATTGGATTAATCTTTACGATTTTATTCATCTTGTCAATTCTGTTTATTTCTGATTGAATATAATTATTTGCTAATTCGAATATATTGTCATCATTAAAACCATTTAACCAATTTGTGGGAAACATAAAGTGTATTATATCGTCAAATCCAAATACTTCTTCTAACTGATTTTTAACATCTGTCGCATTACTAATAAAATTTGGACGATTATCTATAAATCTCACATAAGGAAAAGCAGAAGCATTTTTATTAGAAGCAAAAACTTCTACAAATAATTGAGATACAACAACAGCATAATGTATGGGTTGGTACAACCTAACATTTTTAAGGCTAAAACTTCTCTCTTGAGCTATATGAACTATACGTTCGTCAAAAGAATAGAGAATGTTTTCAACCTTAGTTATCTCATTTTGATCGAGATTTCCTCCTCTATTACTTGCAAAAACTTTAAATGGCATATTATTTTACATTTTATAATTTATCCTCCATCAACTCTCCAATAATCGTCGCTATACCTTTATTATTAAGCTGTTCACGAAAATGTACGGTGTAGCCATCAAGCGTAAGTTGTTCAAAAAAAGCTTTTGCTGAGTTGATTTTAAGTTTTTCCTCACCTCTAAGTTGTTGTTTATTCTCCACATCTTTGGTTTCTACGATTATGTTTAGCTCTTTTTCTCCGTTGGATTTTTGAACAACATACATAAAGTCAGGACTGTATGATGAATTTGCAATAGTGGGAATAGCAATACTCTTACGCGGAATCTTACCGTACACGATAACCGAATCTATTTCCTCTAAAATATTTTTGCGCTCCAACGGCGAGTCATAAGCAATAGCATCATAGAGATAGCGTGCAGATGCATTGCCTTTGTCTAAATGAATACCGATACTACCTTGCACCACCTCTTTCTTCACAGAACCATCGGCATTGGTAAGTCCGGTTTGCTTTGGAGTATAGTTGGTTTGTTGATAGCGAAAACGCCCTTGCAAATTTCCACCTTTCCATTCATCAAACTTTTTAATGAAATTTGCCAATGATGTTTCGTTAATATGCTCGGATTTAAGCTCATTGGCGGCAGCATAAGCAACAACGGCTTTATGTATCTCTTTAATTGGGATAGATGTGGCCCTGTTTGCACGTTTCAGAAAGGTTTCATAAGGCAGTTTTCGTCCTTTTATCAAATAAGTAACTCCCACGTCGCTAACTACTCCCATCTGATTGTCACCGGCTTGAACTTCTTGACGAATACTTGTTAGTTCCTGATGAGAGAAAACTTCTTCTTTTAGCAGTTCCGGTAAATCTTTCCGAATCATTTCATCCACTTCACGATGAAAGAAAAGAATGTATTTTTTGTTAATGGCACTCCAAAGCTCTTTTATTTCTTCAAATTTTGCTGCACGGACTTTTACAGTATTAGAAGCCTTCTTATTTTTGTCAATTACTTTACCCCCACTAATTCCCATTACATTGAACTCGGGATATTCGGCATAAAAATCATCAAGAAGGGTCTGATTAAGCGTAAGCTTGGTGTCAACAATATACTTTTTCGAGTACAACGCCATCATCAATTCCATCTCATCCATGTTTTTCTGCAAGGCAACTCGT
>DUQG01000045.1 GCA_012837935.1 Bacteroidales bacterium | reverse complement strand
TCTCCGGTTGCAAAGTAATGGATAAAAACGGCAAACCGGAGTTACAGATTATCATTTCATTCTGTAAACCTGAAATAGCCTATAAAATATACAAAGAACGCTGGCAGATTGAAACTGCTTTTAAGGCTCTGAAAACAAGCGGGTTTAATATTGAGAATACGCATTTAACTGAATTAGACCGTATAGAAAAACTATTTGCATTAGTAATCATTGCCTTTACATGGGCATATCTGGTAGGAATATTTTTACATGAAATCATAAAACCTATCAGAATACTTAACAATGGTAGAAAAGCAAAAAGTTTCTTTAAATATGGACTGAATTACATAGAAAACGTATTATTAAACACTTGCTTTCAAGATAATATCAACATATATAAATTTTTGTCATGTACTTAGGTTTTTTCCATAGTTTTGAGTTGATTATACTGTTTCTACTTTTTTTATTAGGCTTTACAGGCTTATAGTCATAACAATTATTAAACTTACACACCATTCCACTGCTTCCATTTTCGCATTGCATCTAGTTCATTTTCTCGGTCTGTGTACCAACACTAACAGTTAGCTTTCCACATATCAGTTTGCTTTTTCAGGAAAATCAAATAAATTATTCCGCAATCAACAATTCTCTCACATCATACAACTCATAGTCTGTATATGTAAGAACTTTGTTCTTTTCCAAATCTTCCTGAATTTTATCGATTAAACTATAGTAGTGGTAAATGTGTTTACTCGGAATGTTCAAAAATTCAATATAGTCGCTAATAATCCACGAGTCAAATAACAAATACCTGGATTTTCTATATTCTTTTCGACTGTTGTTTTTGATTAAATGAAATATGCAATTCAACTTAAAAATAATCACCAACTCTTGATGTTTGGGCATTTTTTGGAAATCAATATTATAGGCATAATAATAAGCTGTAACATAATCTTTTTGCTCATAATAATATAAGCCCATGTATAAATACATGATTGGTGTCAATAAGTTGACTGAAGATGCATCCTTGTAATAGTCCAGTAACTCCATGTAATCCTTTTTTGCAAGACACGTATGCATTGGTCTTTCGTAAAAAACTTCAATCATGTTATAATCGCAAAAACAAAAAGTACATAAATTAAAAACAAATTGTACATTTTTTGCAGGGACAAAGATAATAAAAGGCGTGCATTTCTGTACGCCTTTTATTTGCTTATTCAAGTGTTTAATAATTACATACCATCCATTCAACTTGTTTCCTGCGTGTGGTTTTGGCAGCTGTAACGGTTCGGTTTACTTCGTGAATAGTCCAATGATATTTATCTGCGAATGATTGGATTACATCATTAGGATACATAGTCAGCATAAATTTACCCTGCAAGCTACTACATAGCTCCAACAACTCTACAAGCGACTGATGGTTGAACATCCCATTGTAATGACCTTGATTGCAATCCACATATGGCGGGTCTATAAAGTGAAAAGTATCCGGTGTGTCATAAATCCGTATGATTTTCGTGGCTTCGTTTTGCTCAATGGTAATTTGTTTCACTCGCTCAATTATAGCATCATCAAATCTGTTTACGGCTGTTTGGAGTGCAGTAGGTTTCTTTCCATGCCTGTCATAACTAAAGCCGCCAGAAATTTGAGCAGAGAAACTGGTTTTAAGGGAAAACCACACCGCCCACGCTCTTTGTACAGGATTAAAAAATACCGGATGTCGGTAAATATGCAAAGCGTGTTCGTTCAATTCCCTGGCGTGAAGAGATGTTTTTATTTCCCGTTGCAATGCTTCAGGCTGCAATTGGCAAATGCGATAAAAGTTTATCAGCTCGCCGTTCAAATCGTTGATAACTTCTACTTTGCTCGGCGTCTTTGCAAAAAGCACGGCACACCCCCCGGCGTACGCTTCGGTATAAATCGAATGTTCCGGGATGAGTGGAAGGATATGTTTTAGCATTGTTTGTTTACCACCATAATAGACAAGTGGGGTTTTCATATTTTACCCTCCTTCCTATCAAAGCTCGCATACTCTTCCACCTGTGGCACCTCTCTTTTAAACCCCATTTTAAGAGCAAATAAACACCGTTTAAGCGTTCGTTCCATAGCTGGCAATATATCAGCCTCATAGAACTCACGCGGGCGTTTCGAGTAGTCTATTTTAATTATCTCCTGCTCGCAGATTGCTCCGGTATCAAGCTCAGCATCAGCCCAGAACCAAGTCGCCGCTGTTATTGGTTCCTTACGCCTGTACGCCCATTTAATTGATGCGGCTCCACGCCCGTATGGGAGTGGAGATGGGTGAAAAATAAGCGTACCAAGCCATGGCTCTTGTAATTCCTCAACCGTTAATATTTCGGTCAATAACGGCGCAATTGCCAAATCCGCTACGCCTTCAAACTCCGTCACATGGGCGAGCGACCTAACAAGCCGCTCAGCCCTCTTAAATGCCTCCGTCTCTTTATTTCCTAAAATTCTAATTTTCATTGCTGTTTTCTCCTATATATTTAAAAGCTTGTACGGCTCGAAAGTGCCCACCGTATCCGGTAGAGCATCTGTTTTTAATTCCGTTTTTCAAATGCGATTTTTTAAGGGATTTGGCGCTTCTGGCTTTATTATCACCGTAAAGGCGTGCACCTGTTTGTATCCATTTTCGAGAGTGGCGTAATGCTCCACAGAGTTGTGGGTGCGAAGTATGGAAAAACGTATGGTATTTGTACCCACCGCGACCGTACCCGTCAAGGTGATACTGGCAAATGGCATTCAGAAATTTAGTGCCAACGCCTATCCCTTGCCACTCCGGCATTACTACCAGTCGGGTAGCTCTGTACGCCTTAGCGGTAAATAGTGGCGACACTGCCAAGTGACAAACCGGCTCGCCGTCTATAATACCCACGTAGTACATTCCCGCCACCGGTAGTGGTAAGTCTAAATAATAATGCGGCTTAAAATGCCTGAATACACTTCCGCTGACTTGATAAATTTGAAGTTCGAGTTGTGGGCGTTGCCGAAGGCAGTCACGGCTAAACCGTGCCTCCGCTGTATCATATATCCAGTCAGGCTGGAGCCACTCAATAATATCGTAATGGCAGGATAGCAAAATAACTTGTCCTGATCCTCTTTTCCATGATTTTGCAAAAGCTGCCGCGCCAACTTTGGCGATTTGTCGGTCGATTACGCTTGTAAATTCGTCAACTACCACCTTATCCGGACGCTCAACTACCAAGCGCGCCAGTCCTGCCCGGAACTTCTCACCGTTACTTAAAACATTAAAAGGGCGTAGCCACGCGGGAACATCTCCTAAACCTACAGCCGAAAGTGCGGCTGTAACTTCATTTAGTGTCTTTTCCGGTGCGATACAATCAACAATAGCCTTGTCACTATCCCAGTCAGCATAAAGGTCGTGGATGCGCCCAAAAATACGATTACCGATACTTGTTTTACCAGAGCCACTCGGGCCAACTATTAACCCGATTTTCCAGTCGTTGTTTTCAATAGGCAGGTCTGCCACGTGTTCCCAGTTACCGTGCTCAGGATTAAAAAGGCTTTTCACCTTATTAGCACGAAAGCTGTCGAAGTTTTTTGTTTCGTGCTTGATTTCAATTTTCATACTGATACTAATTTTAAATCTTTATACCCCATTTTCTTTAACTCTTCAAAAGTTTTTCTTTGTTCGTCCTCGTTACTACACTTCACGATAACAGCATGTTGTTCCTTATAAGTAAATTTGCTCATAATAAATTATTTAATTTAATGTTTGGTTTTTAGGTTTATATTTGTAATTTTGTTGTCTCTCTGACACTTATTTAAAATGCGAATAGCCGCACCACTCGGAACTTATTACTAAGCTCTTCGGGTATGCGGCTATTCGCATTTTATACAGTTGGAAGGTCAGAGAGCCAACTGTGACCGGGGGCTTTTTTATATTCCCTTTTGTGAGGAATCTGCCCCGTAATCCTCAAAATCAGTTTTAAAATTCATGCGATAGATAAACAGCCCATTGTGGCTGTTTTCTTTTCCTTGGCTCATGCGTGATAAGCTGTGAAAATTTTCAGTTTCATATCCTTGTAGTGCTGCATACAGATTATCTATAACATCGTAGGGTTGTAACGCCGAGTCTCGCACTTCCGGCGTGGCTTCGGAATTTGTCCGTTCCATAGGTTCAAACGCTAAGCGTATGCTGATATGAACCACACAGTCTTGGATTGTGTCCACAATATCTTTAGCGGAATTAACTCCGATAGTGATAAGTGCTGCCGGATACTTAAGTGGCGGACGATGAACATCTCCTTTTATGATTGTGTAGCCATCCAACTGTCCTGTGTCCCAGTCTATCCATTTAATAGCAGGAACCTCCTCTTTTATTCTGTTTATTAATGCTGTATAAATTTCTTTCATTGTTATCTGTTTAATATCAGCCACACCACAGCACCGAGAGCCGTAGCCACAGCATCCAACCATTCCGGTGTTCCCTGTTTCCACCATTTATCCCAAACAAGCTCTTTTACTATACCAATTATTGTAGGAATAAGCAAAATAAGCCACCAGTGCTTAGTTAACATGGTTGTCAGGCAGGCTATCATGAAGCCTGCCGACAAGTGGAGGAGTTTATCTTTTTTCAGTATTTTTTTCAACATACATTTTAATCTGATTAAATTCCTCTATGGTGTCTATTTGCAAGTAATATGGAAACGCATTTACTTCTATTCCTGACACCTGCGGAATAAGTATTTGTTCTTTCTTATAACTTTCAATATTACGCAACAAGATATTGCCATCAAAGTGATATATCCAACTTTTAGCTTGCTGACTTAATGGTCTATTTTGAACGTCAAACAAGCAGTACTGGTCAAGCCACGCTACAGGCTTTATCTGCTGACAGGTAAGAAGTGTTTCCAACTCCTCGTTTTTCATTCTTGCGAGCATAGATTTCAGTTTGTCTTTTTCTCGAAGTGGAGATGTGGGTTGTAGAAGTGCAAAATACCTATAGCCTTTTTCTTGTGCCAATACCTGATTAACACAGTACTCCAATTTACTTTCATTTACGTTTTCTTTAACCGGAATGCAACCTAAACTTTTAGCTATCTTCAAAATATGCTCGCCATCGCTACTCACGGCGATGTGCTTGAAACCTTCCTGTTTTGCGTAATTAATGGAATGTACAAATAGTGGAATGCCGTCAATATGCCGCATATTCTTATTTAGCACCCTTTCGCTGTGAACTTTAGCAGGTATAATTACAAGTGTGTTATTCATAAATTTTCACTAATACTTTCCTTTGTAAATCTTCAATAATATCACGCTCTATTTTTCCGTTGTGATAATGAGCTTCAAATCGCTTATCGGTCATAACATCATGCCATTTCTTGTCAAAAAAATGTACTCCTGTAAATCCAAAATTAAACAATGCAATATCTCTATAGCCTTGTTTGAGAAAATAAAACAAAATTTTCAACCCCGAAGTCGGATGCTTGTAATCGTATAGTTGTTCTATGTAATCATATAAATCCTTAGTTATCCCGAATATTGTTTGCTTAGGCACTTTATCCAGATATTCGATAGGTATTCCGTTTTTTAGTTCATTACCTTTTCGGATAATGATGTTTTTACGAGAATATGCTATCGGTATATTATTTTCTATTGCATACTTATGCGCTTCGAGCACATCCGGATGTGTAGGAATATCTGTTTTGAAATTCCAATTGTTGAAAACGGCAAGCGTTGTTTTTGTTCCGACATATTCGCTGTTTTCTGAAATGGCTCTCTCCATCGCACCACCATTAATACGAACAACCTCATCGAAACTATCAATGAAGCTGCCGTACTTTTTAGTGTTACAGCCATTGCCGATGATAGCTATGTTTAACATGACAAAAGAAAATCTCCTGTTTCTACATAGAAAACAATTAAATATGTTGAAACATATTTAACAAGCCTTATTTGAGTATTATAATTTTCATCATTTTCAATAATTACGTCTGAAGGGTTAATTAATTTAAATGGAATTTCTTCAGTTAAATCAAACTGAACACCAATAACGGTAATAATGTGTACAGATCTTTCAAATTTGTAGGTGTCAGATACGCCATTGTATTGACTACCAATCCTTATTGCTTGACATTTTAATTGACCTATTTCACCATTTCGCGTTCCAACTCTAAAAGGTAATTCAATAGGATTTTCATTTATAAGTGGTTTTTCTGTATGACTTACCAAGTCATCTTTATCCTCGTCTGTCAAATCCGAATATTCCATCTTACCACCTTGTAATCCTCTTTCAGCTAATACCATCCAAGCCGTCTCATCTGCCAACTCAGCACTATTATTATCTACTAACGATAGATAACTTCCGCCGTTTGCTTTTACAACATCGAGTCTTTCATACTCTGTACCTTGCACCCACTCACCTCTCGGAGTGATTGCTATTTTTCCTAAATCTTTTTTTGCCATTACACTACTAATTTTAATCGGTTATTTTCAATTTCAAAATCAATTACACTGTCCTCTGTCGAGGTCATTTGAAGGTGCATATTATCATCCACCTCGAAGTACATTACTACAGGTTTTCCGTCCTCGCCGGGTTTCCCTTTGTCGCCCTTAAAACCAATTGCCACTTCACTGGTTACGGCGATATTTCTTACTTTGTCCGCTTTGGCGGATTTTCCTACAATTATAATTTCCTCTACATCAACTGTACACTCGCGCATTCCGTCAAGAAGCGTTTCGTCAGGTATTTTGTAGTAAAGTTCCACTCCGTAGCTTCCGGTTTCGGTAAACATATTGGCAGTAAAGTCAATCGTGATATTGTTTCCGGAAATACGGTAATTTTCCGGAGCTATCGGAATGCTTGGTTTACCGTAAGGCAGTAGTTGCACAGACAGATTGGATACTGCCTCCAAGTTTTCTGCTAAGGAATTTCTTACTATACTCCACGATAGTGTGAAGTCATTTCCAATCCTAATTTTTGTTGCCATAGTTATATTGTTTGTAAATTTAGTTGAAATGAAACTCGTACTTTTCTTGAAAATGCGGTCTCTTTTGTAAATCCGCTCATACTTTTATAGTAACATTGATAGTTCGCCGAATGTGTGCTAAGTGCTATCGGCACAGGCATATTAAGCAAGCCAAATAAAGCATTGTAGTTGGTGTAAAAGTCCTGCAATGTGTCAGCAATCATCACGCAGTCAATAGTAGTCTGCAATGCCTGCTTTTTCGGCACGAAACTCACATCTGCCGATATGCCGGAAATGTTTTTTATGCTTCGTTCCAGTACCGGCTTTCTCATTCCGGGATTAAGTGCTGTTGAGTAAATCTCTTTTACAATAATTCCGTATTGTCCCAAATCAAGTTCGCCAAGCTTAACATGTGTCGTTTTATTTCCGACCGGTGCTTCCTGTGTTGAAAACAGTTGTAACGGATTGTCCATCATATATTCCACCGTGAGTCGTCCGCTTTTCTTTCCTGAAGTTGCCAGCCCGCCTTTGTGCTTATAGTCTGCACAACCAAGATAACGGAGTAAGAAAGTCCGGTTAAATTCTTTGACAAAAACCTGCCGATATCCCTGCTGATTATTCAGCGTTTGAAAAGCATTTAAGCGTTGGTTAAATGTCGTAGTGTCCGGAGCAGAAATGTACAGTTGAACGCTTATTTTTTTAGGATTGTAGCTTAAATCTTCAAAATCCACCTCCAACCCGTCATACTCTGCCCAGTCGTTTGTGTCGGGTTCCCGACGTTCCGGGAACGACAAAAAGTCATTCGAGCCACCCCGAAGGATAAACATGCCAAGCGTCCGTATATCTGTGCCGTCGATTATCATTTTTTAATATTTATGCCGTCGCGGTTAATTCTATCTAAACTCTCTGCTACATCTTCCAACATTTTACAGTATGCCGTATTTTCGGCAATGGTATTTAGCACAGCCAGTATTGCTTGTACAGAAATCTGTGTATCTTTTGCACTTTCGGCATGAGCAGCTGCCAGAACGTTGGAAGTGCGAAACTCACCCGCCATAAAAGTAATGGTACCGCTTAATTCGTCAATGCTGTCTTGACTTGCCTGTGCAATTCCTTTGGCAGCGGAACTACGCTCTTTTTCTTCCGGTGCAAATAGCTCGTTGTAGGCTTGCATTGCCGTGTTGAAATTATTTCCGGCGTTGCGAATCATTTCTTCAAATCGGCGCTTTTCGTAGTCATCCAGCTTACCACCACTTTCCATCGCATCGGCAAGGTACTCAACCGCATCGCCCATCTGTTTTTCCAAAAACTTTTTAGATAGTGAATTTACAACCGCATTGCGCAGCACATCATTAACCACATCTCCCATCGCAGTGAAAGCGTCTTCTCCGGTGCGAGCTGCATCTACCAGCGCATCCGCCAGTTGCTGTGCTAAGGTTTTGGCGTTGGTCTGCGCCAAGTCCTCGACAATGGACTGAATGGTATCGTTAACTTCGCCTTTCAGTGCATCAATTTCCGCATTCCATGCGGCAATAGCTTCCTTGTCTCGTTTCTTTTTCTTTTTCTGATTTTCAAGTGCAATCAGTCGCTCGTTTTCGGCTATCTGCTTCTGTAGATTATTGATCGCTTCTTTCTGTTTTTTGTAAACATCCGTACCGAGAGCCTTATCAACTTCACGCTGTAGATTGTTATACGCTCTGCTTAGCTCCTCCAAGTTTTTTTTGTGCTCCTTCTGCTGTTTGGCAATTTTTTTGCTTTTAAAGTCGAAAAAAGAAATAGCATTTGAAAGTAGATTAACTGCTCCGGTAATAATTCCGATTGGGTTACCGGTTGCAATACCTTGCGCCAGCTCTGCTGCTCCGCCTACCATGCCAATCACTTCGTTGGCGGTTTGTTTTTCCTCTTCGGTTAGCGCACCCAATTGGTCAAGCGCACCAACTACCGAGCCGAGAATAGCCTGCACGCCCATCAATGCTTCGGCGGATGCTTCGGCTGTGGATTTTAGCGCCTTGTTAGCTGTGTCTTCCAGCTTTACCAAGTCCTCCGCAGATGTGCTGCCTCGTTTATCATCAAGCTCCTTTTTTGCCCCTTTGTACTTATTTAGTCCGCTCAGTAGTTTAGCGAAAGGATTGTTTTCGTTTTTGCTGTTTTCTCGAGAAACCTGCGTTTTATCAATATCTTTCAGCATCTGGTCTGCTGCTTCACGTGTCAGTTTGTTTTCCTTTACGAGCAGTTCTATCCGTTTTTTGATGTCGGACACCAGTTCTTCGGTTGCTTTCTTGGATGCTTGTATTTTCTCGTCGGTTGCCAGCTTGTAGATAGAGCTGCTTTCAATCATTTCCGCCGTTAGTTCCGAAATGCGTTTATCTCGTTCAGCTTTTGCCGCATTCGCAGCTTCCAGATTTCCGGCAGCGGTCAGTTTATCAATATCCTGCTGGTAATCATGCTCGATTTTTACTTGTTCACTTGCATACTTCCGAGCCAGTTCCGCTATCTCTTTGGCGTTGTTGACTGTCGCTTGTTTGCGTTTTTCTTCTGCCACAGCAGATATTTTGCTTTTTTCTGCTTCTATTTCCGCAAGCGTTTCAGGTTTGATACCGGGAATATCTTTTATATCTTTTACTTTGTTCTTTTCATCTTTATCCTTATTGTAGGTTTCAACTATTTTTTCTGATAATCCTCAATCCGTTTTAGCTCGGTTTCCTCCTCATGGTCGATTTGTGCTATTTTCTTTTTAAAACCCTCCTGCATGGTTTCTATTTCCAATTCAGCGATACGTTTCCGCAAATCAGTTAGTTGCTTGGCAAGTTCGGCTTGGGCGTCATATTCTTTTTTGATAGTAGAAGGAGGTTCCCCTCCTGTTGGCTTGGGTATGTCAATTAAAGAGTTGTTAGCAATATAGTCTTTTATTCTTTCAATAGCTTTATCGATTTCTGCAATTCCTTCTTTTGCTGCTTTATCGAAATTCTTTTGCCATTCCGGTATATTGCCTGAAGTTAAATCAACTTCATACCCATTAAATATTGGTTTTGGCTCTTCCTTTATTTCAAATTTTTGAAGTTGGTATTTTTGTGCCAACAGCTTTTCCAAATCTTTTTCTGCGGCTCTTAATAGTAGCGACTTTTCGAGTGAAACAAGATAGTCGTTGTATGCTTCTGTGTTTTCTCGTATTAGTCTGCCCTCGGTGTCGAGCTCCGCCGTGTAACCGGGTATCTGTTTTTTTAACTTATCTATAATCCCCAGTTTTTGTTCCCGTGTTACATTTTCCGAATTTAAGGCTGCGCGAGCAGCTTCAATTTTTGAGACTTCCGATGCGTAGCTATCAGCGATTTCTCTTTTTAATTGCGCTTGTACTTGGAGTCGCTCCTGAATAAGCTTTAGCTCTTCCTCCTGTTTTTTTGACCATTTTTGATACAGGACAATTAAAGAACCTATTCCGGCTATAAGTAATCCTACACCTGAAAACATTAAAGCCTTCGACAGCCCCACACCAATACCTAACTGTGTATTCAGAAAAGCTTGTGCGGCGGCCCAACCCCGTTTTGCTTTTGAGAGTAAAACAATCCTGAAGTAACTGTCTTTATTAAGTGTTTCAGCAACCTGTTGTAATCCGATAGTAATTGCCATTACCGACTGTAAACGGGTCTGTATTTTTGTTAATTCTTCTTGTTCGGCACCAAATAGAGAAGCTACACCTACCGCAGCACTCATAGCTCCCGCTAATCCGGATACACCGGAAGCAACGGATTTAAAAATTCTCTCATCATCGGCAATGGTTTTAGCTATCTGGTTGGTGTCCTGCATTTGATCATTCAAACTAGCCAGCTTATTTATTGCTATATCCCACTCTTCCGAACCACGTTTACCAGCCATTTCTAATCGCGAAACCTCTTCCTTCGCTTCCATCACCTCTGTACGAAGCTTAGCATGCTTTTGAGCGGTCGTTTCTACTTTACTTTCAAGCTCGACAAGTGCATTCTTTTCTACCTCTAATGCTTTCTTCAAAGTTTCAAGTTCATTACCTAAACTCAATTTTGCCTTTCCAGCAACTGCATGATCGTATAGCTTTTGTATATATGCTATGTCGCTTTCTATTTGCTTAATAATCGACTTCTGCTCTTTAATTTTAGCTTTTATGTCAGTAGCTGCACGAAGAGCGGCTTCATCCATCTTGTTTATCGAGTCGGTAGCTTTTTCGCCCTCTTCCGACACGTTTTGTTTCATCCTTATGTCTATTTCAACCGGTTCCATCTTATCTTCCCAATATTCGTTTTACATCTTCCGCACTTTCTGCCACCGGTGCAGGAGGTTCGCCACTTACGTAGCGTGGTGTGTCTTGTAGTTCCAGCAGGAACATTATCCACGGTTGCCCCCAAAGAAGCTCCTCGTGTGTAATACCTCGTTTTTCTTTTAGTTGTCCGAAAAGTCCAAAAGGGCTATGGAGACCATCGGTGTAGCCTTTTAACTCCCTTTTTGATTTTGCCCCGGTAATTTCCTCGTCATCATCAGGTTCATCTGTCGAGAGAAATAGTCGGTAATAATCGAAAAATCCACTTGCTGATTTACATTGTTTATGTGTATATAAATCTCAAAAAGCGAGTAAGCCGGTATCCGTTTTTCAAGCCTCTTGGCTAATCTGTCAACCTTTTTCAGCTTCTTTTTCCCGTTCAGCATAGCGGTTGCTATCAGTCGGCAAACGCTGCTTATCTTTTCGTTAGCTTGCTGCCGTGTTAGATTTTCCAATCCGTCCTCCAGCACGATGCGGGATAGTTCTACAATAGTTCCGGCATATAACGGCTTTATCTCTATGAAGTCATGTTGCAGAAGTCGGATGAAAAACGGGGCGTCAACCCGAAATCTGACGCCCCGTTGTAATAGTAAGTTAGCAGCTGCCAGTTTGGTTTCGCTGTCGGTCATAGTTTTATGCAGTTGCGGTTTCTTGGATTACAAAGTCCACTTCCTCACCGTCCACCTTATAGGTGCTTTGTGCCAATGCTTTGAATTTGAAAGGAAGCTTGACTAATCCGTCATTCCCTAAATTGCCATTAAATAGTACATATCCGCTGGCTTTGGGTATAACGATTGCACCGCCTTTTTTCAAGCGAAAACGCACAGCCTTAGTTATTAGGCTTTTCTTAGCTTTATTAGCATAGATACCGTTTGGACTTGCACCGCTCACGGAACCGCCAAGCAAGGATGCCATCTGGTCAAGTGTAACTTTAATAAAGCTACCTACTGCCGTAACTCCGGTACCTGTAATATCGTAATCTTCCGGTGCGTCATTTTCGTGTGAGAAAGTTTCCTCTTCTGTGGGGTCGCCTTCCACAATTGACACCTCGTCATCGCGAAGCGTTAGCGGCTGTGCTTCCCAGCTTGCAGATGCTAATCCGCCAGCGTTAGTTATCACATCTGCAAAGTCAATTCCTGCTACACGTGCTTTTAATAATGTTGTCATATTTTTGAATTTTTAATAGTGTTTAAGCGTTATTTTAATTTGAGTTTTATTAATTTCCATACTCCGATAAGGAGCAGCAATATAAGGGTTATGGTTCCAACTTTTGAAGTAAATTTTTGCCAACCGGTTTGTCGATATTCCACTTTCGGCACTTCCACCGTAATGGGAATTTCCTTGTAAACAAGGCTGTCTTTCATTTCTACTTGGACCGGGTTCGGTTGCGTTTTTAATCGGTAATTGAAAATACCGTTTTTCAGTTTCAAGTCAGAGAACACGCCAGGGCTTTTCCGCTCGTTAAGTCCTCGCAAGATTACTTTATTGGTGCTGTCGCACTCCAAGTAAGCCGTAAGCCAAGCACTATCCGGTGGAATTTGCACCTCAACCAATCGCTCTATCACACGAGTTTCGGTGTGGATTGGAACCACTGTAAGTGGCTGTTTGGATTTACAAGAAATAAACAATACCGATAGAGTAAATAAAAAAAGTATCTTTTTCATTATTCTTGCTCCCTAAGTGGTTTTATTACTTCCTCATCCACGCCCATTTGTTCAAGGACTTTAATCACTTTCAGATTGGTTTGGATCATACGATTTACCTTTTTTTCCAGAGCTGAAAACTTTTGCTCTAAATCTCTTTTTTCTTGCCTAAGTCGCTGATTATCTTCGCTTGATATAGCGTAATTTTCAATCAACTTTTGGTTTTGTTCAAGTAATTTATTCACAGTTTCCACCATGGTTGTAACCGTATTGTCAACCAATTCAATCTTACCTTTACCTGCTTGTGCTACGGCAATGTCTGCCTTGGCACCCGCTTCTTTTCGGATAGAGCGGATGGTCAAGAACTGAATAACCAGTCCGGTACCAAGTAGTAGATTAAGTATTAGTGATATAATTTCCAACATCGGCATGTCTTTATTGTTTTATTCCGATTTCTTTTACAAAGGCTTTCACGTCAAAACATGGACAATCTTTTGCTTTATTCAAATCTCGGTGTCCAACTATTTTAGCATTCGGAGCGATTTCAGCAAATTCTTTACAAATTTTTGTTAGAGCTTTAATTTGCTCTGGTGTACGAGTATCTTTATAAGCGATCCCGTTACGAGCTTTTCCGCCTACATATACCACGTGACGACTATGACGATTGTACCCACGTACGCCGTTGGTTACTTCCCAACCGTCCACATAAGCGTCATCGTTATTTTCTACCAATCGCTCCACCGTACCATCCAAGTGTATCATATCGGTATAGCCTACCTGCTTCCATCCGCGTTCTTTCAAGTGCCAACGGCGAATATCGTCCGAAGTGATATGACGTCCTTCCGGTGTATCGGTGCAGTGGATTACTAAGTACTGTATCGGAACTCTTTGTGTAGTGGTTGTCTTTGCCATAATCGTAATTCTAAATTCGTAAATCTAAAATAAATAAGAGCCGCCCTTTAATGGGCTTTCATCTCCGCATCATTGGCGGCTCTTTTCTTCACACGGGTTTTATGTAATCAGAAAAAATGGTATCTCCTATGCTGCGGCATCTTGCACGATTGCCAACAGACCTTTCACGTCGTTACGCATTGCACGTCCTCCGGCACGTACTTCAAATGAATAAATATCACCGTAATAGGTTGGATCGTTTAGTGCTTCACGAGCAATAACTTCTCCTAATGCACGGCAAACAGAGTCCTCATGCCAAGCCAATCCGGCTGCGTTGTCGGTTGCCGCTCCTGTAGTTGACCACAGTTTTTTAGATCCACTGGTAGTGTAAACTCCCACACGTGAACGCATCATAATATCAAAGCTGAATAGCCTTCCTACGATGCCGTTTTTAATATCAGCGGCAGCGTGAAATGCGGTTGCTTCCTTATCAGTCAAACTGTCAATTAACTGGTCGTACATATCTGCGTCAATCAGCATATAACGACCTGTTGCGGGTACATTATCTTTGTTAAATTTAGTCATAGCGGCTTTTACGTCAGCTTTGGTAAATGCTTTTCGATTACCAGTGGCACTTGGCGTGTGTGCTAATACGGCGCCTCCGGTAGTGCGGATGGCGTTAGCAATTGCAGGGAACCATTCATATAAAATTCCTTCCGAAATAGCTTCGTGAAGCACAGTTTTATCCTGTTTTAATACGCTCTCTCGTTTGTTGTAAGAGAGTTCCACGGTTTCAGCAAGGTCAATCTTAATCGGGTCAGTTGAGTAATTATCCAAATTAAAGGTCAAATCAATATCCGTCCTCTGTTTTACCGTCGCCGGGAATTGGGTGCGGTTCTTTTCTACCTTACTCGCCACTCCCGCATTCTGAATATGAACGGTTTTACCTTGATTGACAAACTCATCGGCGTTAAATGCTTTACTAAGAAAAGTGTTATCAGCAAATAGACCCTCCACGATAGAGTTCATCCAAATTTCTTTTTGGATAGCCATACCCAATCCATCGTGCATTTTAGGCAGCAGCGACAGACCACCGCCAATTCCTACGGCGGCATATAATCCGCCTCCCATAAAAAAAGCCAGTACAAACCCAATTATCAGGTTAAACATTAATGCTACAATCTTTTTCATACCTTAAAAATTATTTTCTTGTTAAAAATTTAGTTTATTTTCAATTATACAGACGAATGTAACGCCTTTATTTTTCCGGTTTTTTGCCGAATTTTGCCTCGAATTTCTCCACGTAGATATCGTGATGATTTTCCTTCAGCTCAGCCAGCTTACCGGCTTTGTCCAGTTCGTCCCAACTAAGTTTTGCCAATTCGTCCAGTTCTTTTGGTTGATTTTGCGTTTCAATTTGCTCTTTTACGCTTTTACGTACAGGGATAGCAGCCAGTGTTTTTTTAGCTGTCTCAAAATTCGCATCAAACAGCGACAACATATCTTGTTTGCCGTCTGCGTTCAGTCTGCCGTCTTTAATGGCTTCGTCCACCAGTTTTTCGGCTTCGAGTTTTCGAGCCTCTTTGTCCGCTTTTTCACGCTCGGACGCAGCATCTCTGAGTTGCTTGTTTTCGTCTTTCAATTTCTGAATAGCCGAAAGAACTTGCGCCTCCGTACTGCCTTCTGCCAGGTCAAGCAGGGTTAAAATTTCATTGTTCATCTTTTTGCTTTGGTTTTGCGGCGGCTCGGAAGCCCCCATGTTATCAAATAATTTTAAAATTTGTTCGTCAGTCAGTAGCTTATCATTCGCATCGTATAAGCGCAGCGCGTTATGATTTGAGCCGATAGTTACCACGCTTGCCTCGCGTAGTGTCCAGCGCGTAGCTGTCGGTAGCTTTTGCCCTTGAAGTAAGTATTTCGGATCATCCGAAGTTTCTATCACTCGTAAGCCCACAGATGCAGCTCGCAAAAATCCGCGCTCTACCTTACCGGCTATTTTACCGGCAAAATTATCCTCTTTATCGAAAACAGCGTCAGCAAGGATTTGTCCGTTTTCTATCCGGATATTTTCCCACCTACCGATTGGCATATCCATGTCGTTATGGTTGTAAAACATAACCGGATTGCGTTTGAACTGCTCCAAGTCAGCGCCACTGGTTAATAAGCGAAAGCCGTAGGTATTTAAGCTTTCGTCTGAAAGTATAAATGTTGTCGGTTTACTCATTCAATTTGTTTTTTCTGTTTTGTGCGGTGGCTAAGCCCCGCTTTTTATTTTTCGTTACGCAAAATTCCATTATTCCAAACAGACGCCAAAATAGATATGACAAAATGGCACATCTATTTTTACCGCAAGGCTAAAAAACTCAATTTTGCAATAAAATAATGAAGTAAAACTTATTTCTAATTTTAACAAGAATGGCAAAACGAGCTACAAAAAAAGAGTTAGAGCAAAAAAAGGAGCTTGCACGCATGTACTATATGAATGGCGACATACAAAAAGTAATCGCCGAAAAGGTAGGTGTGAGCGAGCAGACTATTTCCAGATGGGTGGAAATCGAGGGTTGGGCAGCACGTCGCGCGGGTATTAACATTACGCGCCCGGAGCTAATCAATAAATCGCTGGCAGCGCTTAATAAAATTCTTGACCAAGTGTACGAGAGCGACGATATTGATATGATAAGCACACTACCGGACAAACTTTCCAAATTTGCATCCGCTATTGAGAAATTGGATAAAAAAGCCAACATAGTAACTACAATTGATGTATTTATGGCTTTCTCAAAATGGATACAACACCGTGCTACCTTTGACCCGGAAGTTACCCCCGAACTAATCCGAGCGATTAATAAATATCAGGATATGTATATCACTGAGCATCTCACTAAAATGTAATAACATGGCAACAAGTATCACACAACTAAACAGATTTGCGCAGCGAATAAACGCAACAAGCAGCAATAGGTTAAATGAGAAAGTCTGCGAGTGGAAGGAGCATTACAATGGCACAAAGGAATATCAAAGAGGCATTAGAGAGGTGGAATCTGCACAATGAAGACGTTCGGCAGCAAACCACCGTTGATCATACCGAAACGAAAGCCAACCAACTGGCGCGTATATCTCGGGCAAGGTCAGACTATGCCTTTTTTGTAGAATATTATTTCCCGCATTTTGCCAAATGTAAATCCGGACAATTCCAAATTGATGCGGCAAACAAAATTTTGAAAAATAAAAACATCAAAGCCGTTTTCAAATGGGCACGTGCTCACGCCAAATCTACACACATGGACGTTTTTATACCATTATGGCTCAAGTGTCAGAAGGTGCGTGAAATCAATGTGATGGTTATCGTAGGCAAAAGTCAGGACAATGCTTTTACACTACTTTCAGACTTACAGAGCGAGTTGCAATATAACCAACGCTACATCCACGACTTTGGCGAGCAATATAACTCCGGACACTGGGCAGAGGGCAATTTCGTAACTCAAGACGGTTGTGCCTTCTTTGCGCTTGGTCGTGGACAGTCGCCTCGCGGACTTCGATACAGGGACAAACGACCGGATTACATTGTTATTGACGACTTGGACGATGACGAACTAACACTTAATTCAGCCAGGGTTAGTAAACTTACTGACTGGGTAAAAGAGGCTCTATTCGGTACTTTAGACGGCGGACGTGGGCGTTTTATCATGGTAGGTAACTTGATAGGCAAGGACAGCGTTTTGGCGCGAATGTGCGAAACTGAAGGCGTGGAAGTTTCACAAGTTAATATCTACGACAAAGACGGCAATGTAACTTGGAAAGAGAAATGGACAAAGGCGGAAGTGGAAGAGATGGAAAGCTTTATGGGGTACCGCTCATTTCAAAAAGAGTATATGAACAACCCGCTGATTGAAGGTGCGGTTTTCGATGAGCTTACCTTTGGCGAAGTGCCGCCGCTCCAAAAATTCCGATTTGTACTGGCATATGCCGACCCGAGTCCAAGCAATAACGTGAACGACCGTAAAAACTCCACCAAAGCGCTTTGGCTTTTAGGCTATTACGATAACCGCTTTTATGTGATAACCGGATTTCTCGACCGCGTAACCAACGACGAGTTTGTGGACTGGTTTTATGCCGCGGATAGCTACGTTAATGAGCGGACACAAATCTACAACTACATTGAGAATAACTCTCTGCAAGACCCATTCTTTCAACAGGTTTTTATGCCGCTTTTTTATAAAAAAGGCATTGAAAATAACTACCATCTTGGCATTTTACCGGACGAGCGGAAAAAGCCGGATAAGTTCTCTCGTATTGAGGGGAATTTAGAGCCGCTGGTGCGTACCAATCGGCTTGTTTTCAATATCCGAGAAAAAGACAACCCGCACATGAAGCGACTTGTGGAACAGTTCAAAATGTTTAGTCCCGGAATGAAAGCACCCGCCGATGGGCCCGACGCCGTGGAGGGTGGAATATGGATTATTAATCAGAAAATGACAACGCTCTCCGGCGATAGCTACACAATTGGTCGCAGAGCCATTAATAAAAAAAGGTTTTAACTATGCTTCAAACAGTAATTAACTACTTCAAAAAATTACGCATCCGGTTTCAAGGGCGCGACTCGCAACTGCAAAAAGCCATTAAAAAAGCGGACAAGCTTCACAAGAAAAACGGAAAGCGATATCGGGTTTTCTTTTTTGGAAATAGATATCATGTGTGGACACGCAAAGACATTCGAGAAAAACAACATTTCGGTTTACTTAGGTTCGATAAAAAATGTGGCAAGGACTTCGATAAAATTTGCTTTTACGATACCGGTGCAAAGAAAGGAGGTAAGCCATGTTCTTAACCACAGAAGAATTAACCACGCATCTCTATGCCGAGAATCTTGAAGCAATCACCGGTGGCGACGATGCTATTCTGACAGCTGCTATTGATGGAGCCGTTGCAGAAGCTAAAGGCTATCTGGCAGCTTACGACCGCGACACCATTTTTTCAGCTACAGGCAGCGACCGGAGCCCGCTGCTTTTGATTTTTGTAAAAGATATTGCCGTTTGGCATTTTATTAATCTGTCAAACGCCGGAATTAGTTTAGAACTTCGCCAGCATCGTTACGACCGTGCTGTAGCTTGGCTCAAAGCGGTGCAAAAAGGCGATATTTCTCCCGATCTTCCGGTAGCAAAAGATGACACCGGAACCCAAACAGCCGGAGTAATTAAATTTGGAAGTAACCCGAAACGTAATCAACATTTTTAATATGGCAAAGAAAAAAACAGACGACAAGCTCGTTATTAATCAGATAGTAATCCGTTCGCCACAGCGTAAAACCTCAGACGTTGGCGAATGGCGCAACGCTATGCAGTCGGCAGACAGCGGACGTATGAAACGGCTCTACGACCTTTTTGATGACTTATTGATTGACGGGCTACTTGCTGACGCAGTCGACAAACGGAAAGATGCTATTGCCAACGCAGAGCTCACTTTCCAAAATGCTAATGGCGAGGACGTACCGGAAATAACTGACCTGATTGATACGCTGGAGTTCGAGGAAATGCTCCGCCTGCTAATGGACGTTAGGTTTTGGGGACGTACAGGTATTGAATTTAATTTTTCGGACGGAAAACTGAGCGTGTACGAAATTCCGAAAAAGCATATTAATCTGTACAACCAAACTATCCTTATAAATGATACCGACGAAGTCGGTATATCTTACGAGGGCGACGACAATATTCTTGTTATCGGCAAAAAAAGAGATTACGGGCTATTCTTAAAATCCGCTCCTTTTGTTATTTGGAAACGCGGCGGCTTTGGGGACTATGCGCAATGGTTGGAAATTTTCGGGATGCCCCAACGTGTGGGTAAATATTCAAGCTATGACCCCGAGAGCAGGAGGTTGCTGGAAGAGGCACTTGAAAAATCCGGCTCTGCACCTTGGGTAGTAATCCCGAAAGAAAGCGAAGTGGAAACTACCAACAACACCGGTTCCGGAAGTTCCGGTGCAGCTTATGATGATTTCCGCCGTGCCTGTAATGAGGAGATGCTTATTACCATACTCGGGCAAACACTTACAACCGTGCAAGGCGAAAAAGGTGCACGCTCACTGGGCGAAGTCCATAAGGAAGTAGAAGAAGGTAAAAACAAAGCTGATATGCGCTTTATCCAACGCATATTAAACCAAATGATTGTCCCTGTACTGGAAAAGCGCGGCTTCCCGGTTAAAGACGGTAAATTCATATTTCCGGAAGCTGCTGAAAGTTTAGAAGTATCCGAAATTGTAGAACTCTCAAATATTATCGAAATTCCTGCATCCTATCTGCATGACAAATATAGTATTCCTATGCCGAAAAAAGGCGAAATCATTGCCAGACGGCAGAACACGCAGGCGACTATTGTGCCAAGTCAAAAAGAGCCGGCTCAAACGGAACCAAAACAGGAACAGGATGATCCGCCCAAAAAAAGAAAGCTCTTTAGCCGTTTTTTCGCATACGCCCCGACGAAGGAGCGGGGCGATCAAAGGAACTTCGCAACCAGATTAATAGACAGTATTACGGGTAAACTTACCCTTTCGGATAAATATATCATTGACCTTGAAAAACTTCTACAAGAAGCCTTAGATGAGGTGTACAATAATGGGAAAAGAGGTAAAAAGCAACCTATTGTTTCTAAACCACTTTTTGAAATTTCAAACAAAGCACTTCAACAAGGGATAAACTCTGTTTTCAGCAAGATGGAATTTGGAAAGAAAAACGAGGAGTTTATCAATGAATTTAGGCATAATACAGCTGTGTTTGCTGCTTTTAAAAACCATCGGCAGACGGAGGAAATAGTCAATTTGTTATACGACGAAGACGGGAATCTCCGCTCATTTCGGGAGTTCAAAAAATTGGCACTTCAAGTTTCAAAAGACTATAATATTAACTGGCTACAGACCGAATATAATACAGCGGTACGTGCGGCTCGCTCTGCAGTTAACTATCGCAAGGCACTTGAGACTAAACACCTTTATCCAAACTTAGAATATATAGAAAGCACTGCTTCACATCAGAGAGAGGAGCATCTGGAATATGTAGGAACCATTCTACCTATTGAGCATCCATGGTGGGATTTCTACATGCCTCCAAGCGATTGGAACTGTGCCTGCTCGGTGCGTCCAACAGATAAAGATGTAACAGCAGTTCCGCCATCCGACTTGGTTAACCCTGTTTTCAAAAACAATCCGGGCAAAACCGCCGAGCCATTTAACCTGAAAGAGCATCCATATATCAAGGATGTTTGTCCTTATTTTGACACCTGTAAGCGTAGATTATATGGTTCTCGGTTAAAGTTTGATTTAAGCGACAAAGAAAATCCGCCAATTATTCCGGAGTGTAAAACTTGTGAGTTAGCGAGAGCTTATTCGGAAAACCTTATACGGATAAATGAAAATCGCAAAAAATATGAAGCGTTGGGCGAAGAGTGGGAAAAAATATATTTTAATGACGAAAACGGGGGATATTTAGCCATACATAAAAAACGTTTAGCTTTTTCAGAAATTAATAAACAAGAACGTGAGAAGTTTAAGAAAGAAAAAGCAATTGCACAAGTTTTATCCCGGCACGGTTTTACAGTAGAGATGTTATATGAACCTCCCCGTATCCCCTCCCCAGATGCACTTGTAAATCAAATTTTATCTGACTTTAAAAAGACAAAAGGGCATAACAATATAGCAAGATATATATTGGAAGATGTTAATAAAAAGGGAATTAATACTTTTTATGTAGAATTTGAAAATGAAACTCAAGAAGTTTATAATGAACTACTAAAACTATTAAAAAAAGAAATAAAAGTATTTTTCTATTTTACGGGACGTGAAGATGCTATTTATCAAAACTTTTAAAATGAGACGCCCCGAACAAAAATGCCCGGGGCGAATAAGTGGTACTACTGTGCCGAAGCAGAGAAGTTCCTAATTTCTTTCTGCAAATATAACACTTTATTTTCAATTATTGTTCAAATATCATTTAAATTTTTCACAAATCACAAAAAATAGTTCTGACATATGGATTTATCCCAATTTGCCAAACAATTTCCTCAAAAAATGAAAGAATTAAACGATTACGTTACAGGCAAGGAAATAAAAGATATGTTAGGGGTTGAGGCTATTAATCACTTTAAACAGTCGTTTTTGGATGAAGGGTTTACTGACGAAAAGTTGGAGAAATGGTCAGAGGTAGAACGCCGCAAGCCGGAAACCCCTTGGTACGGACACAGCGGACAAACAGGAAAATTTTCACAAGCCCGCACTACCGCCAAGATATTATCTGGAGAAACTCGAGAGTTGGCTAATGCTTTCAGCTATGTTCGTACACAGGACGGTGCAAAAATAACCAACGACAAATCCTATGCAGCAGTACACCAATTTGGGCTACCGGCTAAAATATACGGTAAAAAATCATTTATAATGAAACCCAGACCGTTTGTCGGCAAATCTGTTATATTGATAAATAAAATACAAGATAATATTCGCAAACGCTTTATTGAAATAATAAAACAGTCGTAATTCGCGTAATTCGTATAAAATAAATTTGTAAAAAAATGAAAATATTCAACCCTCAAAACACACTTCTCTGCGATATACAAGTAGATGACCGCTCAGTTCGTTATCGCTCTATTATGAGCGATGATAGCCTGACACTCTATTTTTCTGCTCCCGAAAGTGTAACTATACCGCTCGGCTCGTATGTGGATTTTGAAGGACAGCGATATACACTATTTTATCCTGAAAATTTTAAAAAGCATAACACCCGAAACTTTGAATATACCCTTACGCTCCACGGCAATCGTGAATTACTAAAGCGGTTCAAATTCAAAGATACGGCTGCTATCCCTTATCGGCTGAAATTTCCACTCACTGCTAAACCTGTGGACTTCGTTACACGCATCGTTCTAAACATGAATGTACACGATAGTGGTTGGACGGTTGGCGAGTGTGTCGATGCACCGGATAAACTTATTTCATTTAATCACGAGAGTTGTTTCGATGTACTAAGCCGACTGGCTCATGAGTTTAGTACCGAGTGGGAAATAGCCGGTAAAACTATTCACCTGCGGAAAGTTGAAAAATTCAAGGATGAGCCGCTGGCGCTTAGTTACGGAAAAGGGAATGGCTTTAAGTCAGGAACCGGAAGGATAAACGACGGCGACAAAATACCAATCGGCAGATTATACGTGCAAGGTGGTGAGCGAAATATAGACTTTTCATCTTACGGCAGTCTTACGCTCTTATTGCCAAAATTGGGCACGCTGGTGTATGAGGGTAAAACCTACCGTACCGATGCAGAAGGTATGAGCATCACACGCGACGGCAACACTAACGTAGGCGAGGGCAGCTACGATGGTTCCGATATCTATCCGAAACGAGTAGGAACGGTGAGCCAAGTGATAACGGTGGACGCTTCTAAAAACCTCTATGATATAAAAGATAGCAGCATACCGACATCGCTTAACTATCGCGACTGCCGCATTGCGGGCAAAAAAGCGACTATTGTTTTTCAGTCCGGCATATTGGCTGGGCGCGAGTTTGATATTGAACAATCGGAGGATGACTTAACCGGATATATCCACGCCGAGCGCCGTTTTAAAATCGTACCGCAGGAGCAGGACGGAATGATTATGCCGGGCGGCGCATACGTTCCTGGTGTTGGAGATAAATACGCCGTTTTTAATATCCGAATGCCACAGGCTTACATCCAAAACGACAGCGACAAGTCGGGAGCATCGTGGGATATGTTCCTGGAAGCCGTTAAATTCTTTGCAGAGGAGGAAACAAATAAGTTTCAATTTACCGGAGCGTTGGATGGTATTTGGTCAAAATCTCGCTGGTTAGATATTGGAGGTAAAGTTGTCCCGGGAGGACATGTGCTTTTTTCCGATCCGCAATTTCTTCCTAACGGAGAAGTTATTCGCATTGTTTCGGTAAAAGACTATGTAAATAGTCCGCATAAACCGGAAATAACACTAAGCAACGCATCGGTGTCCGGCTCTTTTGCATCCGGTCTGGCAAAGCTGGAAGCCGACGAGGTAATAGTTGAGAAAAATCGCAAGGATGTAATCCGATTTGCACAGCGCCAGTGGCGCGATACGAAAGAAACACAGGAAATGCTGGAAAATTCACTGCTTAACTTTGCCGGTTCCGTTAATCCGCTAACCGTAAGAACAATGCAGTTAATTGCCGGAGATGAAAGTTTGCAGTTCCGTTTTGTAAACAGTAAAACCAATCCGGTGCGGGTGGATCATAATATAACATTTAGCACCGCCACAAAAAAGCTCACGGCAGCCGCAGGAATTATTCAGCACATGACCTTGGGTGTTACTGAAATTTCCACAGGCGACAGACCGCAAACCTACAAATTTTGGGATATTTCCGGCTATACATCGCCCGCTTTAACCGATACTCAAACGGCATTTTATCTCTATTTAAGATGTAGTAAAACGAGTACGGCAGGAACTTATAAACTTTCTGAAACGGCTATTGCTATGGAAGGCGAAACTGGATATTACCATTTCCTTATCGGCATACTTAACAGCGAACATAGCGGCGACCGTTCTTTTGCTCCGGTCTATGGATATACCGAAGTCTTACCGGGACGAATAACTACGGATAAAATTATTGCGCAGGACGGCAATACTTACTTTGACCTTCTGAATGGTATAATAGCCGGAAAAATAATTTTTGGTGCAGGTTCGTCCGGGCTGGAAAATATTGCCGAATGGAAAGAACTTAGCATCGGTGGCGTTAACCTTATCCGCAACGGCAATTTCTCGGCAGAACTGAATGAGTGGAACATAAATTACAGTCCAAGTCAAACACCGCCGGAATTAAGTATTGTTTACACCAACTTGCCGTCCGGTGCATTTTCCGCGTTGAGGTTAAAGGCAAACGGACAGCACCAAGGCGTGTGGCAAAATTTTGTAGATACCAACCAACTGGAACTTAACAAGCCTTACGTGCTATCATTTTGGGCAAGGATTGACGACCCTGCAGGTGGCGAGATTTCCTGCGGACATGAGGGGACTTATTATAATCAAATGCTCTCTAATATATGGACGAGATACATAATACCATTTACACCTACACACCACAGCAACTTTGTTTTTTATTCATCACGAGTTAAAGCTGTATATATAACCAACATTCAACTGGAGCAGGGAACCAAACCAACAGCATATCGAAACCACCCATATCTGGAACGAGCAATAGCCGGAAGCACTGAAATCAATGGCGGACTGGTACTCGGCAATGTGATGGGCGTGAAAAATGAAAACGGCAAAGTAACCGCCGGTATGAACGGACTTAATTCCAATCCTATCCGGTTCTGGGCAGGTTCGCCAGTTCAGGATATGGATAAAGCACCGTTCAAAGTTTTTGATGATGGAAAAATAGAATTATCAAATATCCTTGAAGGTAAAGAAATTTCTATCCTTAACGAGCCTATCGGCAATCTGCCCGATTATCTTGGAAACTTCGCCGCACAAGCTATCGTTAACTCGTTTTATGAGAGTTACACCAAACAGATAGACCAATATTCCGGTGCGACATTTCCAAACCTCATCGGTGCTACACAAAACAACCCGCTTGATACGCCTAACTACACGGAACGCTCGGTATTAAAGGAATTTACTCTCAATGCTGCTGCACACGTTTGGTTTAATGTGTATGCAAGCGTTACAGCACCTTCGGAGCATGAAACCAGAACCATAACTCTCAGGCTGAAAAATAAAACGTCAGGAGCAGTCGTAATTGACAGTTGGGATATTGACACACAGGCTCCTAATACAACCGGCAAATGGTTGCACGTAAATGAACAACTACCGGCAGGAACATATCAGATAGAAGGCATCACCCGATTAACTTATGCGCCAGGGAGAGATACAGACGACTACTACTCTTACGCTACGCACGGAAATATAAGCATTGGGATGAGTATAGATATGGAAAACGCAGCCATGAAAAAAGAAGCGCTACAGCGGGTATATCTCCGCTCCGATGGACTATTATGCGTAGGAGCTGCAGACGAATATTTATACGTTCGCCAAAACGCATCTGACTACTTCCTGCAGGCAAAAGGAAATATGAAACTCACAAGCAAAAACGGTAATTACTCCATCGAAATAAATAACAACGGAGTATATATCAACGGAATAAAACAATAACCACTTAAAACTTTTTTGATATGATTAAACAACTAAAACAAAGAAAAATGACAATGCTTATCGTATTTGTCATCATCGTAGCAATATCGCTACTTATGCACCCTGTGGCAGGATTAGTTACAGGCATTCCCGGAGCTTTAGCCGTGGAAGGCATAGAACGTTACAAAACCATCACACCCGAAGGCGATTACCGACCCTTCGACTGGTGGAACGTTATTGCCATTGCCCTTGCCACAGTCGTAGCAGCAGCACTTGTAGCAATAGGACTGGCTATTGCAGCATAAAAAAAGCCCCGATTACGGGGCTTTTTTATTATCCTTTTTATCGGGCATCCTATCTCTAATTTCTTTTAGCGTTTTCGCTATCTCAAACAGCTTTACAAAAAACACTATCAAAAGCACCACGCTAATCAACGCGACAAGCATCAAATAACTTTCATCTTGTGTTACCATAATATTTTGTTTTTTAATTAATTATTTTATAATTCCGAGAAATAGTCTTGCCTCAAAATGATTAATCAGGTCAGTATGACTTAACTCTGAGATACCATATCCAGCTGATACTCTAACGTCATCTATTTTTTCATTTTTTAAATTATATAATGAAGCTCTTACTATACTGAAATCATTCTTATCGTGTCTATACATGAAATAGTATCCATCTGTAGATAAATAAAACTTTTCTCCAAAACTTATTTCCATTTTATTTTCTTGTTTAATAATTTTGCTCAAAGTTACATATTTTTATTAATCCCACAATTTCAATTGGTCTTTATTCTCCTCTACTTTTTTATTATTTTCCACATCTCGAGCGCAATAGCGCCAAAATGTTCGCTCACTCATTGGTATTGCTTTTCGTATATAGTTCCGGTACACCCACAGCTTGCATCTGTCCTGCCGCTCAGGTTCATAGTACTTGTCCAGCATCTCCTGTACAAGAATAGCCTTCTTTCGGGTGTTTTCGTTCATATCGGGACAGAGGATTTCCAAACCCTCTGAAATTAAATTAATTATAAATAACCTTCATTTATCACAACATCAGGATACAGCGGAAGTTTTTCTCGTATTTCCGTATAAATATTGCTCCAATCCGGCAGCTTAGACAATCCGCGGTCATCCACGTAGATATCGGCATTAATCTTTCGGCTGTCGCTCCCGTACTTTACCACTTCACTACGCAGGTTCGCATTGATGGCATCAAACCTTATACCCGCCTCGGCACATACAGCCACTGCTCTTGCCAGTTCCAGACCTGTGCGGCAAGTCCACAAGATAAGTTGGTATCCATCCCGTTTCAATTTACGCAGAGCCTCCACCGCTCCCGGTCGAAACTCGCCAATTTCGGGATATCTATTCTCTACTATCGTACCGTCAAAATCTACTGCTATTATCATAGAATTTATCTTTTTAATCAACATAATCTAATATTTCCCCTGTTGACATTTTTCCTTCTAATAGTTCTGCGTTTGTAGGTGTAATTATTACAGTAACATGTGGATGATAATTTTCACACAAATATTTCATCATCGGTCGTGCTAAATCTTCAAATTTTTTCACATTGTCTTTTGTCAAAGCATTTAATTTTTCTTCCATTTTCGATTTTTTTTATTTGCTCCCAAAGTTGAGCCATTTGTTTGTCTGTTTTAATAATCCCATCTATATGTCGAATGCCGAGAATAATAGTAGCATGGTTTCGTTTGCCGGATAACCGTGCAATTTCTTGATAAAAATAACCGTGTTCACGCATCAGCTTCCAATATAGCTGACGTATTTCACAAATAGGGTTTTTCCTACTTTCTAAAATAACCAGTTCCGGTACTCCGGTTATTATACTTACTTCGCTTATCATTGTGTCAGTATTTAAAGTCCGTCCAGTGAACTAAATCGCCTTTATAATCTCGGTTAAACCATTCTAAAAACTCTTTAACGCCATCAAAACCTTCGTTAATTGCCAGAGTAGTAATAACAGCAACATTAACCGACTTTTCAGGAATAAATCTGTGCCAAGTTCCGTAGTGTTTGCCGTCGATATAAATTTCCACGGCTCCACGCATATCGGTGTACTTTATCTCAATATCTTGTACACCCTTACAAGTTCCCGAATGGAACTGCTCGTAATTCTTTGTTCGCACTCCCGTAGCAAACTGAATAGCTGCACCTACACGCCATCGTCCTACGTTTCTGATAGTGTGAATTTTTCTGCCACTCAATATCGGCTCTTTGAATTGCTCTTTAAATGATAGTATCATGCTCCTATGCTCCTTTCTCTTGGCTCTATGGGTACTTCTTTTCGTCCGTACGTTTTAATACCTTGTGAAGTTTCTACCTCGTACATTACTTCGTCAAACTCTGCATCTCGGTCTCGCAGCGTACCCGCAATAGCTTTAACCTCTTCCGGCTTCATTTGCTCTCTCACTGCATTAGGGATGGCTTTCATAAATTCCACTTGCGTTTTGGCAACGTCAATTACTACACCGCACAAATTGCGGATTTCAGCGGCTGTTTTTACATCCATTTCGCCGCTTTTTAACTTTTGAATGGCATCAAACGCTTCATGACGTATGTCCGTCATAGTGATGCCTGTGTTTACTTTTCTATTCATTTCCGTGTGTTTTAGGGACAGCGGTTTTCCTAAACCGCTGAATCGTTGTTATTCTTTATTTTATTTATATACCTATTCAATGCTCCTTTCATTTGAATTGCCAACTGCACATCTTTTGGGTAGCGGGCATGTATGCTATTTTCTTTACTTAGCTGCTCGCTGCGACTTATCAAATAAAGGTTCTCAATATTAAAATTCTGTGGGTTTCCATCCCGGAACTGAACATTATGCCCTCTGGGGATTTTACCATAATGCTGTCGCCAGATAACCCGATGTTTCAACTCAAATTTATTAGGTTCGGCTGTTTTTACTTCTGTATAACCGGATGTATTAACCCTCTCATACCCAACTGGCTTATGGTTCCATACTCGTTGCCCCTTTTTGAAACGTGTTGCCTTGGTACGTTCTATTGCTTCCGGTGTCATGTACTCGATTTGCTTTTTCCCTTTATTTGGCGGGACAGTACCCTTTTTTATCCAACTCTTACGACCGGGATGATGTGGACATGCCATATTTTTACGAGCAATTTCAGCTATAAAACTTCGGTTTTTTTTTAATCCAAGTTCAAAAGCTTTATTCTCTATCGTACCTATTTCACATCTAAAGTAATCCGCCAAATCCCGATTAAGTGTATTCGAGTAATTCTGTTTAAGGTATTTAATCTGTGAAGGCGAAAATCGAAAACGCTGTTTTGCTTTCAATAGTTTCAGTGCCTTTACTTTCCCTTTTATTGCTGAATATGTTCTATTCGGGAAAAGTGCTTGTAATTCTGCCGGAGTAGATATCGGGTACTTTTCTTTTAAGAGTTCAATCTCCTCCGGTGTCCAAAATCGTTTCATTGGTTTTTATGATTGTTGATATAACGCCTAACATCTCTGGTGTCAGAAAGTCCTAACTTTCTACCTTGGGCAGAAAGTGATGGGTTTTTTTCACGTGCTTCTGCTTGTAGCCTTGCCAATTCTTCTTCAAGACCATACGTTTTTATCATCCCCATTAACTGTCCAACAGGTATTTCTATGGATTTTGCCAAGTTGCTGATATTATAAAAATTGTTTTTAAACTCATCTATTAAATATTCCGGTGTAATATTAATAGCTGATAGTTTCAATGATTTGGACAACTTCCTTTCTTCAGCTCTCTTTTGAATATGCTTTGTTGAATTTTTATATCTCTCTGACTGCTCGGTAAATCCATTCTCTTTACAATAATTAGCAACAGTAAGTCTATGCAGTTTCGTTAATCTTGCAATAGTGGAATAGGACAAACCCATTTTCGCATATTTTTCAATAAGCGGAATTTTTGCTTCAATTCTCTTTGAGGGTTTGTTTTTTCCTCCAATTGGGCGACCGAGAATAACGCCGTCCATTCGTCTTCGTTGCAATCCTTCTTTTGTTCGTTGCGATATCATATCTCGCTCTATTTGTGCAGCTATACCAAAAGCAAATGCCATAATAGTACTTTGTAAGGAACCGTCTAAATGGTAATTGTCTTTTACAGTCCACAATTCCACTTTTTTATTGGTAATAAATCCCAAAAACTCAAATAAAAGAAAAAGTTTACGGGCAAAACGACTTATTTCAGAAGCAATTATGACATCTCCTTCTTTTAGAATTTTCATCAATTTTCCTAATTTTCTCTTTTGAAATTCAGTAGTGCCGCTTACACCGTCATCTTCTATCCATCTATCAATAGATAAATTCAAAATTTTTGCTTTTTCTTCAATTCCTATTTTCTGAGCTTCCACATCCTGTGTATCTGTACTTACCCGTACGTATCCATATACCATATCCGTGTGTGTTTTAATGGGGATAGGCACTCCCGCCTGTCGTATCCCCTGTGTTAATAAAAAATCAGTCCCGGGCAGATACCTTCCCGTTTGCATCTGCCCGCCGCACCGAACGCCATCGGTAGCGGTTTATGTTCCACCACTCGCAGCCAAGCGAGCGATGGAGAGTAAGCTATTCAGCTTTTAATTAGAATTTTCTTCTTTTTTCGGTTCCACATAAAACGTCTCATCTTGTACCACGCTGAAACCGCATTTTTCAAACAGTTCTGCCGTTTCGGGAACGTCTCTATCTGCAAGCAGTTTGTCTTTTGCAGGTTCCTCTGAAATTCGGACGTAGCTCGGTAGAAACTCTTTTAGTAGATTAGTTACAGAAGCCCAAGTAAAGCCTCGTAGTGTTTTCAGTTTCGGGGTTCCGGTGCGGAAACCGATAGTTCCGTGTGTACTTTCGTAGCTTTTCCGTTTCGCAAAAACCTCGTCCCGATTTTCCATCGCCCAGGTTTGCATGATGTCAAAGGCTTTCTCTTTTCGTTCCGTCAGCTTTGCCAACTCATCCGCCCATTTCTCACGGATTTTAGTCATTTGTTCATCAATTCCGGCGTTTATCTTTGCCGCTCTTGCATCGGCAATAGCATAGTCGCTAAATGCCTGCTCCATTTGTTCACTTGTTACGCCCGTGTGGACGATTTTTTTTGTTCTTTTTGCCATGTGATTAAAAATTAAAATTGTTATTAATAAGTTTCATTCTCATTATCAGTTCTACATTTTTCGGGTTGCTCATAAACCGACCGTACCATATCATCGCAGCTAAAAAGTTGCGATACCAAGTATTCTTTTTCACTCGTTTTGGTGTTACAATCCCGGCAGCTTTTATTTGCCGGTCGAGTTCTTTTGTCCGTTCATTCCAAAAAATCATGTTTATTAGTTTTTTACCTCACCCATTTCTCTCCCCCTTGCGGGGGGAGCCGGAGGGGGGCTTTAGTTAAGTAGTTTTAGTTCATTGATAATATCCTCTGTTACTATATCCACATGCTCTACTGTTTTGGCTTTTTTGCTAAAAGCGGAGTAAAGAGTTCTAAGCTGTTCCAGTGGAATATCGTTAAATGTTTCTGCACGTGCCGCACGAGCCGCCGTGCCTTTTACTCGGTTCATATCCGATTGCAGCCCCAATGCACCGAAATAACTAAATATTGAAGCTATCACACGCTTACGCCATTTGTCCATTTCTGCCGCTTTCGGATTACTCATTTTGTCTAATTGATTGCAAGCCTCCAACAGTTCATAAGCCGTCAGTTCCTTGCTACTCTCCACGCCGTATCCGGCAAGGATTGCCTCTTTTTCGTCCGCACCTAAACCCGCTTTTCCCAGCAGCGTGTGGAATTTTTTTAGAAGCCTCTTTTGTTCCTGTTCCATTAATGTTATTGCCATATCCGTGTTGTTTTAAATAAATTATTTTTTCTTATCCCTTTCACTTGTGGGGAAAGTCCCGTAGGGGATTGGGGCTATACATTAAATTTATCATATCCCCACTGCCATATCACATACTTTTCGCCTCCTCCATATCGGCTCTGTGGGTAAGCCGCATAACCGATTACCGGTATTTTCACAAAAGCATCATACTTGATTGAGCGGGCTACATTTCCCCTCGGTTCGTTACCTTCTGCGTGGCTAATGAAAATAAAGAGCTTATTTGGGAACTCATCCCGTAGCCGTTTATATTCGGCGTAGGTTAATCCGGTGTATTGGAGACTGTCAATAAAAATAATATCCGGACTTTTCCGTTTACGAAGTCGCACTTTCAGTTGTTCAATCGGCTCTTTATCCAGAAGGACAAAGTTTTTACCTATTCCGGTGTCTAATATCGCCTCCTTCATAGACTTACTAAGCCCTTCCTCCAAAGAGTTGTAAGCCACACGGCGAAAACTACTTAAATACTTAGCCAGTTGCAGTGCAAAGCGAGTTTTACCGTTGGCAGAATTGCCCCAAATAAGCCACGTGCCTGTTAGTTCCGGTGTACCGATGCTATCCTTCCACTTTCCCTCAAATTCAAGTTCTACCGGCTTAAAATTCCTAATCTCATTGACCGTTAACGCTCGCTTTATCCGCATAATTATCGCCCCAATATTGGGGATTTATTACCTTTCAAATACCAGTTAAACATTCTTTAATTGTTGTTGCTATCACTCAATTTCACAAAATTTGGTTCATAAAACCGCACGTATGATTTCTTTCCTTTTGGGGAATAAATACTCTCTGTAAAAACTTCACTGTCGGTTTTCCCATATAAAAGGTACAAGTTTTCATTGTTGATTATTTGCGGCAATCTAAACGCATACATTTTTTCCTTTTCTGAAAATTGACATATAATTGAACCCACATATTCTATCGGCTCTACAAACTCATCAGTTCGCTTTAATCCGTGTTCTCTTCCATCGCCAATTTTTCTTACCATATCGCCAACTTTCAGAGTAAAGAAGTCTTCGTTTTGAAATTGAATGTTAGTTCCTGACATACCAAGTCGACCGGAGATAATTCTTATTTTCATAATACTTACTGCTTGCTGCTTACTGCTTGCCGCTTATTTCTAATCGCCTGTATTTTCCGTTTTACACGTCTAAAATCGCCCTCGCTGTCATTTACCACAACTTCAATATCTCGTTCATCTGTTAAGCCGTTAGCAAGGCAAATATTCCGAATATCGTCCGCACTTACGCCATCTAATTTGATACATTTCCTGCCTACACGGCTCCATATTTCAGGGAAACCTTTTGCGTTTTTCCGCAATCCGGATTTCATCCGTTGTTCGAGATAGTCAGTCGCTTGCAGTACCAATGCACATTGGTCTTCCAGATAGTTGTACAGCGTAATGAAAAAATAAAGGATACCATCGCTCAGTTTATCAGCCTCATCAAGAATGATGATAGGCTTGTTATCACTTTTTAGTTGCCATACAATATCCTGCATCATTTCGCCCATGGTAAGGTCTCTATTGTCTATTCCTACCACTCGGCTCAACTCCGCAAGGAAAGTCTTTTTGCTCCAAAACTCGTTACATTGAATAAGGTAGGCACTCCGGTTGTTGGAGCAATACTCACGTGCACCCCATGTTTTACCGGTTCCGGCTTCGGCTGTGATAGCCAGCACCATACTTTGCTCTTGTGCCGTTGTGTAGAAACTGTTTAGTTCTCTCAAATTAGATGTTACTGCTGAGTTCCACTCATGCTCCCGCCATCCGATTTGACTTGCTACGTTTCGCCACATATTCTCGGCAATCAGTTTCCACTTGCCGTTTATCATTTGGCTAATGGTTGCCGAACTCACGCCTTTAAGCGTGTTAGCCGCTTTGTTTTGGCTTTCGTACCTGTCGCAATAAGCAATCAGCTTATCTACGATTTCCTTTTTTACATTGTCTGTTAGTACCATATCCGTGTGATTTTAGGGGATTAAACATTCCCGTCCGATATATTAAAATGATGTATATTTTTTTCCACAAAATGGACAATAATTATGTGCTACAAATGATTTCTCATTTACGATTTTTTCCTCGCCATTACGCTTTTTT
This sequence comes from Bacteroidales bacterium, assembly GCA_012837935.1. Lineage (GTDB taxonomy): Bacteria > Bacteroidota > Bacteroidia > Bacteroidales > Paludibacteraceae > UPXZ01. The sequence goes on along the minus strand of DUQG01000045.1, from coordinate 73,117 downwards.
TTCTTAATTCCTACGTCAATTCTTTGACCTGTCATCAAAACATTGCAGTCGTCGCTATGAACATCAGCTAAATCAAATCGAACGTATGCAACATTTGGTTCCATTTTCTTAATATTTTCTCTGATTTCAGAGATACAGTTGTGTTTTTTCATTTCCGTGTGTTTTTAATTGATTTATTTTATAATTTATCCAAATACGATGTTTCCGTTATTTCAGCCTGCACTTGATTAACCACTCTTACGGGGGTCGGACATTCCTGTCCGACATCACCCTCCCAGTGAGGGGAGGGCTGGGGTGGGGCTAACCGAGCCTTGTTTCTCTCATTCTTATGCTGACCTTTGCTGTCGGTTATCGCCAGCTTTTTCAGCGTTTCCAGTTCCGGTACCATTTCCAATATGCCTCTGCTTTGTTCAGCGGTTTCGGCTCTAAATTCCGTTACTTCTTGTATAAGTTCCCGGTTAAATTCTCTCACTCGTTGCAGTTGCTCGCTGTCGCCCTCTTTCCTGTCTTTTAATGCCATTGGTTGGACATATTTCTCTTCGAGTAGGAATTGGAGCGTTTGCTCCTCATTAACCGCCAGCGCACGGCTCATATCGTCCGGGTCATACATCACATTCCATTTTACAGAGCTATGCTTGCGAAAATTCACATCAAAACAGTCATACGTCCTTTTTACACCCTCAATTGTTGGAAGTAGTCCGTTGTGTTGCATTAAAATCGGTCGTCCGGTAGTCGAGCCAAACTGTAATAAATAATTTTGGTAGGTAAGTTCTATTTTGTCATCTTCCGCCATTGCATTCCAAGCTTCCATTAGTCGCTCAACCTTTTGTATACGCTCTGCCTATACAATCAACTCAACCTGCTTGCATACACCATCAAAGTCAGGGAAATTCTTTTTATATGTATTAAGAAACTCGCTGTTTGGTTGTTTTTCAGCATCTGAAGTAATCCCGAAACCGCTCCAGTTTGGTTGTATTTGACAATAGGTTTTGTTCAAGTGCCCGAAATACGGTTCGATAATCTTAGCCTTTGCATTTTTCGCACGTGCCGGAGTTACTTTATCCGCAAGCGTTTCGTAGAATGGTGTCATCATGCTGATAGCGTAGCGGTCGCTCTGAATTTGGTGCGTCCGATACATTTTGCCGAATAGTTCCTCAGTATGTTTCGCTGCATTGCGTAGCGCCATCTGAATTAATTGTGGATTTTCTCTATCTCCTACGGCATAGCCAATCGGGTATTTATTAAAAGCATCCAATACTATCACAACCGTTGGTCTGTGATGATAGGTTGTGCGGTTGCCTTCGTGTTTTTGATACATAAGCTCCACATCCCAACCGTCAAGCGTCCAGTAGTATAGCGGAGCACTCGGGGCAGAACGCTTAACCTGCATTGTCTTTTTATTCATAAATGCCACTGAGCCACGTCTGCCCGGATATATCATTGTTTCGTGCTTTTCACGGAAATTAGCCACCGTTCCGGTAGTAATTGTTTTCCATCCGGCTTTTTCAGCCACCATATTGTAAAATTTAGCCACCTGTGCATTGTCAAGGTTACTTGGTGCGGCTAATATTTCTACCAATACGCTCTCTTTTACTTCGCTATCCACAGAAGCGGCATTTTTATTTGTGAAATTTTTATGTATCAAACTCACTGCACCTTCTTTCCGGTACCGTTTGTATCTATCTTCCAATCGTCTCGGATTGGACGGTAATGAGTGCGGGAAACGTATCCGGTCAAGTTCCATAACTGCCTCAGCTATCTTTTCCCATATCTTTGTGGTTTTATGTCCAAGTGCCGAACGTCTTGCACGTTTATCGGTCAGCATGATATGTACTGCCTCCAATACTATCGCATTGATATAGTACTCGTGGCGTGTGTTTTTCGGGATATATCGGCCATTTGTCAGTTTGTAGTTTTCAAAAAACTCCGAAATATCCGCTCTATCTTCAATAAGTTCTTGCAGGTAGTTGGTCTTTATAACCTCATACGGACTTTTACCGATAACCTCTACCACTTTCCGCTTAAAACGGTCAGGCATACTATCATAAGCAACAAGAGCCGGAGTGTTCAGGCATCCCCGCCGTACAACTTGAACTTGTTTACGTGTGGTTGCATGTCGGTACTGACTTTCAGACATTATTTCATTGTCCACAAGCCAACTTGCTTCCACTACTAATGTGTTATTATAATATTCTACCATTTTAATTTCCTTTTTAATTTTTACTCATCTTCTTTGAGTGTCAATCCTAATACACATGAAAAAATCGCAATTAGGAGCAAGTACCATGCACCTACAAACAAATAGCCTATCAAGCACGCAATCGTTATAAACGATGCCGTGCAGATAAGTCCTGTTTTAATACTGTTTAATGTTTTCATTTTTAGGGTAAATTAGACGTAAGACTTCAAGTGTATCCGCATCTACGATTGCTACTCGCCTGTAATATTTTTCAGCAGTTTTTATAAAGCCGCCGTCATGAGCATTTCTATCATCATACATTTTTATCACATCCGCTTCCGCTTTATTCAAACCTTCCGCTGTGGTGTCTAAAATCATGAATGCTCCCCCAATACGGATATTATCGCCGTAATGAAGGTGCTCTAAAATTCTGATGTACTTTGGTTTATTCATATCCGTGTGATTTTATTGGTTATTATTTCTTTTCAAACTCAATCCCGCCCATTTCTAAGGCAGCTTTTCGTATTTTTCGTGCAAGTTTTATGGCTTCCGGTTCTTTTTTTACTTTGTAATTCAGTGCCTCTCTAACTATCGGTGCGGAACATCCGAATAGTTTTTCAAGTTCCTGCGACTTCCCGTGAGGCATTTTTATAAATTTTCTCATATTTCATTGTTTTATTAAAAATTATTCCGACCTTTATAGCGTCATTTCAATTTGAAAGACACTGCAAATATACCAATAAATTATCCTATTATGCAAATAAATTGTGATAAAAATTTGTCAATTACGGAAAGAATTTTAAAAGTTATTGATAATAAGGATATTACAAAATATAAATTTTGTAAAGATTTGGGTGTCTCAAAGGGTTTTTTAGACAAGCCAAGGGAAATAAGTACTGATAAGTATGCTAATATATTATCCTACTTTCCTGATATTTCTCCTGAATGGCTTTTAACTGGTAGTGGATCAATGTTTAAAAATGAACAACCGGAAGCAACTAAAATTGACCCTACTGATGGAGTTAATACAATTCCTTTTGTATCTTTAAGCGTAGCTGCCGGATTTGGTTCTGCCGATTTTAAGATTGAAGCTACCGATGTGAAGGCTTACTATGTTGTCCCTAAGTTTAAGGACAGGAAAATTGATTTTATGATTGAAGTTGCCGGGTCATCCATGTATCCTAAGTATAACAGCGGAGATGTTATTGCGTGTAAAATTATCAAGGAGAGTCAGTTTATTCAGTGGAATAGGGTACATGTTATCGCAACCAGAGAGCAGGGATTAATAGTTAAGCGGATTAAAGAAAACGGCGGAGATTCTATTTTAGCAATTTCAGACAATAAGGACTACCCGCCATTTTCTATTCCATTAGAAGAAATAACCGGTATTGCACTTGTGGTTGGAGTGATAAGATTGGAGTAATTTTTAATCGGTGTAACAGAGAGACAAGCAATTTTAGCGGGCTAAATAACGTTATAATGCTATTTTTCAGCTATTTATATCGTTTTTAACTCGCTTTTTTATGTACTTATGGGGGTAGTTATCGCCGTTTTTAACGTGTTTTTAACTATATTTTTGCACTTATGTAGTTAGTCAGTTGGTGTTTTTTATCGTTTTTTGGGTAACCATTTGGGTAACCATTTGGGCATCCATAAGCATTTTTTTACACTAAAATCGCTCCATCGGCAGACATAAAAAAAGCCCCGTTTTGGGGCTATTTTGTTAATGTAGTTCATAGCTGCGTAGCGGCTGTTTCCGTTGTTCTGTGGCGTTTCGTGGCGTTTTTAGGCAGTAATTAAAGGGTATTTAAGTGATTGTTAAACCAAAATTAAAGTAAATCAACCTTCCAGCCCCATAAATTAAAGATAAATTAAAGCAAATGTACTTTTCGTTTTTTCTGCGTTTTCGCTAACTGTTTGTTATTGTGTTAGTTGTGCGCTTTGCGTTTGTGCGTTTTGTTTTTTGCCCCATACTACTAGAAACATCCAATGTGATATAGATGGTCTTCTGTTGTGCTTTGACTACTGAATAAGAAAAAAACGAGATCAGTACAAATAATAGAAATAGAATTTTTTTCATAAACAAATATTTTTATATCAAACAACATAAAATTTTTATATCAAACAACATAAAAACTGCTTGATAGAGTGATTAGGAAGTTTTTGGAGTTTGAGATGATAGTTTTTTATAATAAATAATTACAAATATAGTAAAATATCTTACAATTTTTAATAATATGTCTAAATAAATCTTTCACATTGATTTTTAAAAATCGAAATGAGCTTATTTTGTATCCCGGAACAAGCACGCAACATCTCAAATTGTTAATTCTAAATCAATATGGTTATCTGTAACCATTCCTATTATAGGATTCTCCGTAGGAGATGTATATCAATAGAAACATAGGTAACAAGGTAAACTTTTCCCCTTAGGGGAATGACAATAAAACAGCAGCACGAGCGCAGTATATACCCTATGGGAAAACATATACAAAAACATCTCAATATAATTTAGGAACAAATATGAATAATCATTTAATCAATTAGAAAAGCGTTGTTTGGTTAAGATAGGTATGGTATGGTAGAAATTTAAAACAAAAAAAGGGACTTTTTTAGTCCCTTTTTGCGTTGCGGAAGCGGGGGGATTCGAACCCCCGGTACAGTTACCCGTACGACAGTTTAGCAAACTGTTGGTTTCAGCCACTCACCCACACTTCCTTTGTGTGCATAATTAGCCTTCAAATTTGCAGGTGCAAATATACTAAGGTTTTTTTAATTGGCAAAACCTTTTCGGCTGAAACTTTCAAAATATATTTTATATATTTGTGGTTCCATTTTTGTTTGTGAGCTTTATATTCGGTTTTTCGATAAAACTGTTTGAAAGTAAGCGAATTGCTAAAAAAGGGGATTAAAAACCAATTTTTATATTTTATGAAACCGACATGATTAAAATAATCATTAAACACCCTTGTAAATGATTATTTTAATCATCTAAGGTTACATACACCGAAATGTAAAAAATCAAAATAATCGTATGAAAAGAAAAAAGCTAATAATTATATTTTCAATTGCTTTTGCACTTGGCGCTGTAGGTGGAGGTGTTATTGCTGCACTTTTTTTGCTGCCTAATGTAACTGTTCAATCAGAAAAAGGAGAGGAATTCCTGTTGGTATATGAAAATACCGATATGGAAGAGTTTATAACTCAAATTTCCGAAGATGTTCAAATTAAAAATATCAGCACATTTAAGCTAACGTCTAAATTGTTGAAATTTAACTCTGTACGCTCAGGTCGTTATCGGATTACGGATGGAATGAATAATTTGGATTTGGTGCGGATGCTCAGAAATGGCAATCAAACACCTGTAAAACTGACTTTTAATAATATTCGAACCAAAGAGCAGCTTGCCGGACGACTTTCTCGGCAGTTGATGCCCGATTCGGTAACGATATTAAACTTGCTAAATGACACCGCATTTCTAGAGCAATATGGATTAAATCCCTACACTTCCGTATCGCTTTTTTTACCGGACACCTACGAGGTTTTTTGGAATATCAGTGCAGAGAAGTTGTTTGAAAGGATGAACAAAGAATATCAGCGATTTTGGACTAAGGAACGAAAGCAGAAAGCGGCTGCAATTCCGCTGACACAAGAGGAAGTAAGCACATTGGCTTCCATCGTGGATGCAGAAACAAACACCAAAGCAGAAAAGCCGATTGTAGCAGGATTATATATTAATCGATTAAGAAAAAATATGCCCTTGCAAGCAGATCCGACTGTGATTTTTGGCTTAGGCGATTTTAGTATTCGCAGAGTGTTGAGTGTTCATACTCGTTCAGATTCGCCTTATAACACCTACAAAAACACAGGATTGCCGCCGGGACCTATTCGCATTCCATCTATTGCCGGACTGGATGCAGTGCTTAATTACGACAAGAACGATTATATTTATATGTGTGCTAAAGAGACTTTTAACGGTGAACACAATTTTGCAACAAGCTGGGCAGAGCATCAAAAAAACGCCGCTAAGTATCAAAGAGCACTGAATGAGAGAGGGATAAAATGATAAAAAACAAAATACTTAAGTTCTAAAATTATAAACCATGAAACAATCTTTATTTCTTACTGTATCAGGCATTTTAGGTGGAGGCTTGGTGGCATCGGCATTTGGTGCTGAGCCGGATAAGCATTCGCAAAAAGTGCAAAATACAACACAGCCGAATGTTGTGATTATTATGGCTGATGATATTGGCTATGGCGATTTTTCGTGCAACGGCGCTGTAGGTATTAATACACCAAACATTGATAAACTAGCCGAAACAGGAATTAATTTTCGCCATGCACATGCAGCAGCTTCTACCAGCACACCTTCCAGGTATTCTTTATTAACAGGCGAATATAACTGGCGTAGAATCGGCACTTCAGTTTCAAACGGTGATGCGGCTATAATTATTAACCCCATTCGCTACACGATGCCTAAAATGTTTAAGGAAGCCGGTTATACCACAGCAGCTGTCGGTAAATGGCACTTAGGATTAGGTGCAGTGGCAGGAAAACAGAATTGGAATGGAAAAATTGATCAGGGACCTACTGATATTGGCTTCGATTACTCTTACATAATGGCTGCAACAGCCGACCGCGTACCCTGTGTTTTTATTGAAAATCAGGAAGTTGTTGGGTTGGATCCCTCAGACCCTATTCAAGTTAGCTATTCATCGAATTTTGCCGGTGAACCAACCGGAGCTTCAAATCCCGAAATGCTGAAAATGATGTATCAACATGGACACGATGGCACCATTGTGAACGGTATTTCCAGAATTGGCTTTATGAAAGGTGGAAAGTCTGCTCGTTGGATAGATGAGAATATAAGCGACAGTATAGTAGTTCACGCTGTGGAGTTTATTGAGAGAAATCAGGATAAACCCTTTTTTCTTTACATGGGAACTAATGATGCTCACGTACCGCGTGCGCCGCACCCGAGATTTGTGGGTAAATCGAAACTTGGACCGCGAGGTGATGCTATTGTGGAATTTGATGATGCTGTGGGGCAAGTAGTGGCAAAACTGGATGAACTGAATTTACGAGAGAATACTTTGATAATTGTTACAAGTGATAATGGGGCTATTTTGGGAGATGGATATCAAGATCAATCCACAGATTTAGTAAATACTTATTCTGAAACCGATGAGGATGGAAATACTGTAAAACATAAACCTTCGGGACCATTTGCTGGAACTAAATACAGTATAAACCAAGGTGGAACGGCTATTCCCTGTGTTCTTAACTGGCAGGGTAGGGTAGCAGGGAGGGTTTCCAATGCATTGGTTAGTCAGGTGGATTTGCTGAATACATTTGCTGCTTTAATTGGAGTAGATACCGAAGGCAAAGCATCTGCCGACAGCCAAAATCAACTGGAAGCTTGGCTTGGAAACGATGATGAAGGACGCGATTATATTATCCAGCATTCCGGTTCTTGTCTGGCAATTTACACCCGAGACTGGAAATACATTGAGCCGAACAACGGTCCGCAAACCATTGCCTGGGCAGAAAATGTTCCATCAGGGTATAGAAATTACGACCAGTTGTTCAATATTTCAGCCGACATCAGAGAAACAGAGAATTTAGCATCCGTTAATTTTCAAAAAATGGAGGAATTGAAAAGTTTGCTAAATGCAGAGAAAGCCAAAGGGGTGAATATGTCGCTTACAGCAATTAACCCTGAAAGTTTTGTAATGAGTACCGCTGAAAAACCAGTTTGGTTTATGATACACGACAACAGAGCCAATATGAGTTTCTTGAAAGTGGATGGCGAAAAAGTCAATTATACCCGTGACTTGGTAGAAGTAGGTAAAGAAGCCGATAATTTGTTTTTTAGAATGGAAGTTTTGAGCGACAACCCCAATCATTTTGTTATAAAATCCAAAGTAAAAGGCGAAAATTACATTGTTGGCAGAAGTGATGCCGATGAAACTTTATCTTCCGTTTATACTTCGATAGTTCCGAATAGTTCTTGGACTTTTTTGAACTCTGCTGTTGATGGCTACAAACAGATTAAATCGTTGGGTGAACCGAGTGTTAAAAACAATAATCAGCGTATTTGTTTGAATACTCGAATTGAGTTAAATAAAGTTCACTTGTGGATTGATGCACCAACTGACGTAGGTAATCAGTTTGCAGCCTATCGGGTTATTGGTAATACCAACAATTATTCAAGTACACGAAATATTGTTTCAGGAAATGAGAAAATTTGGGTTGAAGACGGAATTATAAAAGCAAATATTCCTTTCAAGGTTTTTAATCTACAAGGGCAGGAAAAACAATCGGGAGCAAAGCAAAATCCGGGAGTTTATATCGTGAAAACAGCCAATCAAAGCATTAAGCTGATAGTGAAATGATCGACTGAAAATTGAAAAAAGCCTGTAAATCAAGTTTACAGGCTTTTTTTAGTAAGATGTGTGATTACTACAACCAACGTACATAGCAGAAATCCTGACGATGAGGCAGAAGCTCATTTTTAGGATACATGCGGAATCCGTATTTGTAAGCTCCGGCGTTGTCCATTTTGTAGTTGATATTGAAATATAGTTTTGTACCAACAGTTTTTACAAGTGTCAGCTCATTTACGCTGCGAATTTTATCTTGGTTGTTTTGGTCAGTATGAATTGCAACTAACTCTACACCAATTCCTTTCAAAGCATCGCTTTTCACATCAACTACTACGTTGATATCATACTCTTCACCTGCTTGTGGGCTTAGAGTAAACTTTTCAGGAAGTTCTACAGCTACAGTTTCAATGCTGTCCCAACCGGCAGACATTGTTTCTTTCCAAGCTGCTAATTCTTTTGCTTTTTCGTAGTTTTTAGCATTAAGCAGACCGGAACGTTTAGCTTGTTTGTTATAGAAACGATCGAAGTAATCATCCATCATACGTTTTGTAGTGTAAGTTGGAGTGATTTTCGCGATTGAATTTTTGATAAACTGTATCCATTCTGGTGAGAATCCTTTTGTGTTTTTAGCAAAATACAATGGGATAATCTCATTTTCAAGCGTGTTGTAGATAGTTACAGCATCTAATTGGTCTTGATATTCTTGGTTTTTGAAAGTACGCTTGTCGGTCAAAGCCCAACCTGCGTTTTCTTTATAACCTTCGTACCACCATCCGTCTAGAACAGAGAAGTTAAGTACACCGTTCATAGCAGCTTTTTCACCGGAAGTACCCGAAGCTTCTTGCGGACGAGTAGGAGTATTTAACCAAACATCAACACCTGAAATCAAGCGTTTCGCTAAGCGCATATCGTAGTTTTCAAGGAAGATAACTTTTCCTAAGAATTCAGGCATGCGTGAAATTTCAATAATTCTCTTAATCAATCCTTGACCAGCACCATCTGCGGGGTGAGCTTTTCCTGTATAAAGGAATTGAACCGGTTTGTCTGGATTGTTTACGATTTTTGCTAAGCGCTCAAGGTCGCTAAATAGCAAGTGAGCACGTTTATAAGTTGCAAAACGACGACCAAATCCGATAATCAGTGCATCCGGATTGATAGACTCAAGAATAGAAACAATTCTTGATGGGTCACCTTGATTTTTCATCCAGTTATCGCGGAACTGACCACGAATATAATCTACTAAATGATGTTTCAAACCACAACGGATATTCCAAATTTCATGATCCGGCACTTGGTAGATGTTATCCCAAATTTCCAAGTTGGATTGGTCGTTGTAGAATGCTTTTGTAAAGTATTTCTCGTAAAGACCTTTCCATTTTGAAGAAGTCCAAGTAGGTAAGTGAACACCGTTGGTTACGTAGCTTACGTGAGATTCTTCAGGGAAATAACCCGGCCAGATAGGTGCGAACATTTTCTTAGAAACTTCACCGTGTAACCAGCTTACGCCGTTCACTTCTTGTGCAGTATTACAAGCAAAAGTACTCATGTTAAACTTCTCATCAGAGCCCGGATTGGTACGTCCCATATCCATAAAGTCTTGCCAACTGATTTTCAGTTGTGCAGGATATTCGCTCATATATTTTCTGAAAAGTCCTTCGTCAAAACTATCGTGTCCGGCAGGAACCGGTGTGTGTACAGTATAAAGTGAGTTTGCACGAACTACTTCCAATGCTTCGTTGAAGCTTAGGCTTTCTTCGTTAATCAAGTCAATCAAACGTTGTACATTAATCAATGCTGCGTGACCTTCGTTGCAGTGGTAAATTTGTTTTTTGATACCTAGTTTTTTCAGTGCCAACATACCACCGATACCAAGCATAATTTCTTGTTTCAAGCGGTTGTCCCAGTCACCACCATAAAGTTGGTGAGTAATTGAGCGGTCTTCTTCGCTATTTGAATCTAGGTCTGTATCAAGTAGATATAGTTTTACACGACCTACGTCCACTCGCCAAAGATGTGCATAAACTGTACGTCCAGGATAAGGAACTTCAATAACTAATGGTTGGTTGTTATCATCAACTACTTGCTCTAATGGCAAAATGTTAAAGTTTTGTGGTTCGTAAACAGAAATTTGCTGTCCTTCAGTTGACAAGGCCTGTTTGAAATATCCATAACGATACAAGAAACCAATAGCCGTCATGTTTACATTACTGTCACTAGCTTCTTTTAGATAGTCACCTGCCAAAACACCCAGACCACCGGAATAGATTTTCAAGATTTCCGTCAAGCCATATTCCATGCTGAAGTAAGCTACTGATGGACGAGTATCATCATGTGGTTCATTTATGTACGCTGTGAACTCATCATAAACTTTATCTACTTTCTTAATAAATTCTGCATCCTTGCCAAGTGCAACTAGCTTATCGTAGCTTAGTAGGTTCAAAAGCTGAACCGGATTTGATTCAGCAGCTATCCATGTAGGTCTATCTATTTCACGAAATAATTTCTTTGCCTCACTGTTCCAAGACCACCAGATGTTTTGAGATAATTCTTCCAGCTTGCTCAGACTATCCGGCAAGTTAGATTTTACGGTGATTTCCCTCCAATTAGGTTCATTAGTTTTCTTTGAATTTAGTTTCATATTAGTATAAAAAATAATTAAATTTCACCTTGATTTAATCAAAATATATGTTATAAAACATATTTTCGCACAAAAATAACATTTTTTTTCTTAAAATCAATGGATTGACACCAAAATAAGAGCAATTTAAATTTCAAACGTATTCTATGTGCTTTTGTAGTAAAAATCTATTTGTTTTTTACTCGTTTATTCATGTTTTTCAGTGCAATATCGTAAGCATCGTAATAGTAATTGATAAAGTTTTCCCAAAGTGCTTTTTTAGAAATATCTAATGCCTCTTTTCTGACTTGTTTTACCTCCGTTTCATTCTTTTTGATAAAATCGAAAAGATAAGTTGCAATATCATCTAAGACTTCCGAATAATTATAGTCGGAACGATGAACCACTTTAGTGCCGTTTGTTTTTTCAAAAATAGCTTTTACCCACTGACCGTAACCTGACAAGCAGGTGGTAATGGTAGGAATAGAAAATGCTACGCTTTCAAGCGGCGTGTAGCCCCACGGTTCGTAGTACGATGGGAATATGGTAGCATCCATTCCAATAAGTAAATCCCAATAAGAAAGGTTGAAAATTCCGTCGTTTCCGTTCAGGTAAGAAGGAACAAAGATAATTTTTACTTTTTCATTTTGCAGATTTTGGAAATGAAACCACTGAAACGCTTGAATTATGTTGTCATTTTGATAGTTATGCAGTTCGTGTGTAGTATGTTTATTCCAGTAATCCATATGTGCATTGGGATTTGCCAGTTTTTCAGCCAAATCATGCCGCACACCTTTAATATGTGCCGGAACCATGATAAATGCGACTACTTCACGCTTCAAATCCGGTTTCATCGAAAGGCGTTTCAGCGATTCAATGAAGACATCCAGTCCTTTGTTTTTATACTCGTATCTTCCGGCTGTACTTACAAAGATGGTATCTTCTTTCAGCTCATATCCAAAGAGTGTTTGAGCTATTTCTTTTAATTTAGCACGAGCAGTGTTACGTTTTTGTGTGAACGTTTTTCCTTTTGGCACAAAATCATCTTCAAAACCATTAGGTGTAACAATATGCGGTTTTTTCTCTAAAAGTTGCTTGCATTCAAGCGCAGTAATATCACTTACGGTAGTAAAACAGTCCACAGCATGAGCAGCTTTTTTTTCGGTTGAATGTTTTGAAACCATATTTAGTTCAAAAGCCATTTGGTCGCCGCTGTATTCGCTTAGATAGTCGTAGAGTGGTTTGTGATTTCCGGCAATAGAACGACCGATTGATGTAGCGTGGGTGGTAAAGAGGGTTGCAATTTCAGGAATGTTTTTTTGGATGTGGAATGCGCCAAAAGTGGTCATCCATTCGTTGAAATGAGCTACAACCTTGTTTTTGTTGCTTAATTTGTGGAAATGATAGTAACTTTCCATCACCAAGCCGGTAGCATGTCCAAACATGGAAGACTCATCGTAGTCGCCATAAGCGTGCAGTGAATCCACACCGTAATCTTCCCAAACTTTGGCATAAATTTCATTTTTCTTCTCAAATAATGGATAGAAATTCACTAAAACGGTTAGTGGCTTGCCCGGGATTTTCCAGCGTCCTACACGAATATCCAAGCCAGTCTCCTGCTTAAAATGTGTTTTCCAATCAGCAAGTAGGGATTCCTCGTTTTCAAAATAGGGTGATTCCTACTCTTTCCACACATCAGGTCCCACAAATACCAGTTTGTCTTTGTATTCTTTAACCAATGTTCTTGCACGGGTGGAAAGCACCGTATAGATGCCGCCAACCATATTACACACTTCCCAACTCGTTTCAAAAATATATTCTGGGGTTTGTTTTGTACTCATACTAAAAGTTTTATTATTTTTTTGCAAAAGTGCAAAGATACATTTTTTTATTAGAATATTAATAGTTTTGTAACCGGAAGTTTTCGGAACTGAAAAATGTCCTTTTTTAGACTAAAATGTCTGAAAAATTGAATAAAAATCGTGTTAACAAGAAAAAATAATAGTTATTTGAGTGTTTTTTTGTAATTTTGCATTATCTTTGTAGATAATAGTACAAAGTATAATATAAAATACCGTGCCTATGAATAAATTTACTCTCATATTAGCATTTGTACTTTGTGGAATTTTGGGTGTGAGTGCTCAGAAATCAGCGATAGAATTGTTTCCGAAAAAAACAGTTGAAGTAAACTTAACACAGAGTACTTTGACGGTCTCGGATAATGAAGAAACGCCGAAATTTTCTTTGAATGGAAAAAACTTAACGGCTAAAAATATAGAAACCGGGACGCAGATAGATATTTACAGTATTTTGGGTGCTAAAGTACATAGCTATGTATATAAAGGCGTGGCTGAAACGCTGAATTTAAGCAAAGGAATCTACATTATTCGAGCGGGAAAATATATGCAGAAAATAATTTTGTAAGATTTCTGATGTTAGATATTTAAACCGACAGAGTGATTTTGTCGGTTTTTTTATACATATTTGTAAATGTAAAAATAAGAATTTAGCTTTTTTAGAAATTTCACAAGAATTTCATAGCCAAAGAAAAACTAAAACTGCTATATTTCCGTTTGAACACTAGCAAACTTGCGACACTTAACTAATACAGAATAATTATGAAAGGTAAGAAAAATTTTGTTCTCGACACAAATGTCATTTTACACGACTATAACTGTTTACACAATTTTGAAGAGAATGACATCTATATTCCCATAGTGGTTTTGGAAGAACTAGACCATTTCAAAAAAGGGAACCAACAAATAAACTACAATGCACGTGAATTCGCTCGAGAACTGGATTTGATAGCTGACGACAATCTTTTCAAAAAAGGTGCACCGCTGGGTGAGGGGAAAGGCAAATTATTTATTGTGGCAGGAAATTCCTACCCGGAAGTAATTTCTAATATTTTTCCGGAAAAAACTTGCGACCACCGTATTCTTGCAGATACCTATAACATTGGTCAGAAAAGCAAAACAACCAAAACCATTCTGGTGAGCAAAGATATTAATCTAAGGATGAAAGCTTTGGCGCTTGGAATTTTGGCTGAGGATTATATCAATGACAAGGTTACGGACATCAATGTTTTTGAGAAAAATCACGAAACCTATGATAATGTGTCGCCGGAATTGATTGACAGGCTCTATACTGAAGGTGGAATACCGTTGGACGAGTTCGATTTTAAGTCGGATGTGTCGCCGCAAGATTGTTTTGTGCTGAAGAGCAATCGCTCAAGTGTATTGGCAAGGTATCATCCGCAGTCGGAAAGTGTGATAAAAATTGAGAAAAGGCGCAGTTTTGGAATTGAGCCTCGCAATGCAGAGCAAGCTTTTGCCATGAATGTGTTGCTGGACGACGATGTGAAATTGGTGGCACTGACCGGAAAATCGGGAACGGGAAAAACGCTGATAGCCTTAGCTGCCGCATTACAACAAAATGAAAACTATAAACAAATACTCTTGGCAAGACCAATTGTGGCGCTTTCCAATAGGGATTTAGGTTATCTGCCCGGTGATGAACAGCATAAAATAGCACCTTATATGCAGCCACTTTTTGATAATCTGAATGTGATAAAAAGCAGTTTTTCTTATCAAGGCAAAGAGATGAAGCAACTGGAAGAAATGCAACGTGAGGAGCGATTGGTGATTGAGGCATTGGCGTATATCAGAGGAAGAAGTTTGAGTGAGACTTTTTTCATTGTGGATGAGGCGCAAAATCTCACACCCCATGAGGTAAAAACCATTATTACTCGTGCAGGGGAAGGGACGAAAGTGGTGTTTACAGGTGATATTCAGCAAATCGATTCACCTTATCTGGATATGCACTCAAACGGTTTAGTTTATATGATTGATCGAATGCGAGGACAAGATATTTTTGCTCATGTTAATCTGGTGAAAGGCGAGAGAAGCTACTTGTCGGAACTTGCAAGCAATTTATTGTAGATTGAGTTTTATTTATAGAACACAAATTGCACAAATTACACAATCCCGATAATTGTCGGGGCACAAATTTTCATTTGTCCTCGAAAACGAATATGATTAAATGACAATCGTACTTTTTACGTAAAAACAATTCTTGTAAAACAAGCGAATAAGTTCGAGCGACCATTGTCCATTCTGATGGAAATAGAGTTTTTTGTTCTCTAACATTAAGAAGTTAAGGTTTTCATTAAGAGTGTCTTAATGTTTCTTAACTTCTTAAAAATCTTAATGGTTTTCTTTGTTTTTTTTAGACGTTAGTACTGTTATGTAAAATATCCTATATTCGGTGGAAGTTTTTAAAGTAAAGATGAGTTCTCTCTTAATTAATTACAAATAAAAGCGTTTTGGATATATTTATAAAAGGAATTATTATCGGTCTGAGTGTTTCGGTGCCATTGGGACCTATCGGGATGCTATGCATACAGCGCACACTTAATCGTGGGCAGAAGCACGGCATGTTTACGGGGCTTGGCGCAACAACTTCGGATATTGTATATGCCATTATTACGTTGTTTTTCCTAAGTTTTGTACTTGATGTTGTTGAGCAACATAGATTTGTTATTCAGATAGTTGGTAGCGTGATAATTATATTATTTGGTTGGTGGATTTACAAAAGCAACCCCGTAGCACAACCAAAAATAAAGGAAAAGCGAGAGAATGGTTCTGTTTTTAGTGACTTTATTACTTCCTTTGGACTTACATTATCCAACCCATTGATTCTTTTTGTACTTATAGCACTTTTTGCCAAACTTGAGTTTATACCTTCCGAAGCTTCAATTGGTATGCATATATTTGGACTTTTTTCTATTTTGCTTGGAGCTACTGCTTGGTGGACGGTCTTGACGACTTTTGCCAGTAAGTTTAGACATCGGTTTAATGTACGTGGCTTGAAGCTGATTAATAGAATCACAGGCTCGATAATTGCTGTAATCGGGGCAGTGGGGCTTGTAAGTACGTTTTGGGGATGAAAATCTTATATGCAGATAAGCTTGGTGTAAAATGCTTAAAGTGTTGCTGTTGAGTTAATTAAGAAAAATGATTATCCGCAAACCTTCCTAAACAGGAAAATTTTTATTATCAACACAGCAACCAACGGCTAAATCCACGATAGCTTGTATGTTTGTTGTGTTTCTACATCATTAAACAACGGGATAAACCGGCTGAGAGCGGTTAATCCCTATCTTAAACAACAAAGTTCTTTCAATAGGAACAAATGCAGATAATCATATTAAGAATATCGGGTTGTCAGGGACTATCCACTATTTTTGTGTAAATGAAAAACCGGTTGTTTTTTAGATTTGCATTCTATCTTCAAAAATAGTAAGAAACTGGTTAAAAATCAAGCCCCAGTTCCAAATTGGTTGATTCCATTTCTTTTCAATTTCAGAAACAACTAGATATACAGCCTTTTTCAAAGCATCGTCATTAGGAAACGAAAGCTTGTTTTTAGTGTACTTTCTGATTTTCCCATTGAGATTTTCAATCAGATTGGTAGTGTAAATTATCTTTCTGATTTCTACAGGAAAGTCAAAAAACGCTGTTAACTCATCCCAATTCATTCGCCATGAGCGAATGGCATAAGGATATTTATCGCCCCATTTCTGTTCAAAAGCAATAAAATCGCTGGAAACATTAAGGTAGCATGGAATATCTTTTATACTAAAATCCCTATTTTCTCGTTTTCCATTAAAACTTGAGTTTTATGCAAAAACATTCTTTCAAATATATTTTTCTACTTGTTTTTATACTTTTAGCACCGCTGAATAAATCATTCGCCCAAGGTAATTTACCCTTTGCAGATGACAAACCTGTACATTTCGGATTTTCGTTGGGGGTGAATTTTATGGATTTCGCAGTAATCCCAACAAGCTATGAGAATAATGTAAATGTAAGCAGCCTTATTCCCGGATTTTCAGTAGGTGCCATCAGCGACTTCAGATTAAGCAAAAATCTGAATTTCCGCATCACTCCTACCCTAATGCTTAATCAGCGAATTTTGAATTATACGGACGAAAGCAAAGCAGACCTACTCTCTGTGCCAATGTACATTCCTTTTTATCTTAAATACAGTTCGGTGCGAACAGGTAATTTTCGTCCTTACATAATTGGTGGTGCAGGATTTTGGATGGATTGGGGAAGGAATAAAGAAAAAACCGTTTTGCTAAAACCTTTTGACGTGCTGGTAGAAGCCGGAATTGGAACCAATATTTATTTCTCTTTTTTCAAACTTGCACCGGAAATAAAGTTTGCTTTCGGATTTAATAATATGCTTACACCACTCAACCAACGCGATGCAGGCGCACTGCTCAATCCACAGACCATTCAACATACCGAATCTATCAACAGACTCACCACAAGAATGGTAACACTGACTTTTCATTTTGAATAAATCTTAAATCATTTAAAGACCTCATAATACGACATTCGTCGGCTAGAAGCCGACGAACCCAACTAAATTTGTATTAATTCATGAAATCTGTGTAATTTATGTTCAAAATAAGCACCTCACATCATAGCACTTATAATACTTCGTGCTTCCAACTTCCAAAAGTCCCCTTCGAGTGATTTAGGGAGCTTTACATCAACTTCTTATATCTAATTCGCTTCGGCTCAACATCACCTAGACGCATTTTTTTATTTTCTTCGTACTCTGAGTAGTTGCCGTTAAAGACATAAACCTGCGAATCACCTTCAAAAGCGATGATATGCGTACAAATTCTGTCCAGGAACCAGCGGTCGTGACTAATTACCACAGCACATCCGGCAAAATTCTCCAAACCTTCCTCTAAAGCACGCAATGTGTTTACGTCAATATCGTTGGTCGGCTCGTCGAGCAGCAGCACGTTAGCTTCTGATTTTAGGGTCAATGCCAAGTGTAAGCGGTTTCTTTCACCACCGGAAAGCACACCGCAAAGTTTCTCCTGATCGCCACCTGTAAAGTTAAATCTTGCCAAATAAGCTCTCGCATTAATCTCTCTACCACCTACACGAATAAACTCCGCACCACCTGATACCGTTTGGAAAACTGTTTTTTTAGGGTCAATATCCACATGAGTTTGGTCCACATAACCAATTTTCACTGTTTCTCCCACTTCAAAGGTTCCGGAATCAGCTTTTTCGTGTCCCATAATCATACGGAAAAGTGTAGTTTTTCCGGCACCGTTTGGACCGATAATTCCTACAATTCCGTTCGGTGGCAAGGTAAAGTTCAAATCTTCAAACAGCAATTTATCGCCGAATGCTTTCGAAACACCGATGGCTTCCACCACTTTATTTCCCAATCGTGGACCGTTAGGAATAAAGAGTTCCAGTTTCTCTTCACGTTCTTTTTGGTCTTCATTAAGCAGTCGGTCGTAAGCCTCCAAACGAGCTTTCCCTTTTGCCTGACGAGCTTTTGGTGCCATACGCACCCACTCCAACTCACGCTCAAGTGTTTTTCTACGTTTGCTTGCCTGCTTTTCTTCCATTGCCATGCGAGTGGTTTTTTGTTCAAGCCAAGAAGAGTAATTTCCTTTCCAAGGAATACCTTCTCCCCTATCCAATTCCAAAATCCAACCTGCCACATTATCCAAGAAATAGCGATCGTGAGTAATGGCAATAACCGTTCCTGCGTAGTTGTGCAGATAGTTTTCAAGCCATTCTACCGATTCAGCATCCAAGTGGTTGGTAGGCTCGTCCAGCAACAGAATATCCGGATGACGAAGTAACAAGCGACAAAGCGCCACACGGCGACGCTCACCTCCGGAAAGGTTTTTCACCAATGCATCTTCCGGCGGACAACGAAGTGCATCCATTGCACGTTCCAATTTATTATCCAAATTCCAGGCGTCGGCATGGTCGAGCAGTTCTTGCAATTCTCCCTGACGAGCTATCAGTTTATCAAAATCAGCATCCGGCTCAGCAAATTGCGCATTGATATGATCAAACTCCGCCAACAAATCCACCACCTCTTGCGTACCTTCCTGTACAATCTCTTTTACAGTTTTAGTATCGTCAAATTGCGGTTCTTGCTCCAAATATCCCACGGAATAGCCGGGTGAAAAAACCACATTTCCCTCATAATTTTTCTCTACTCCTGCAATAATTTTAAGCAGAGTCGATTTACCGGAACCATTTAACCCGATAATCCCGATTTTCGCACCGTAGAAAAAGGAAAGGTAGATATTATTTAGAACTCGTTTTTGGGGTGGATAGGTCTTGCTGACTCCCACCATCGAAAAAATAATTTTCTTATCGTCAGACATTTTTTAGACTTTTAGATGTTAGACTTATAGACGGTTAGACATTAGATTGATAGACGCTTAGACGTTAAGCATCAACGCTTAGGAAGATGTGCAAACTTCTCTCTAAAATCAAAACTTGCACAAAGATACGAGAAAAAGAGACAAGAAACAACGTGTATTTTTATTACCTTTGCAACTTAAATGAAAAAACACTTTTTATCATATTCGGCTGTATCAGCTTTGGGTTGGGAATAATAGGAATTTTTCTGCCTATTCTTCCCACTACGCCATTTCTGTTGCTCTCGGCTGCACTGTTTGCGAAAAGCTCAGACCATCTCTACAATTGGCTGATGAATCATAAGGTTTTCGGCAACTACATTCGGGATTTCAGAGAAAATAAAGCCATTCCGCTTAAAGGAAAAATTGCCTCTATTTCAATGCTTTGGCTCCTTATCTTATACAGCATTTTCTTTATTGTAAATGAAAGATGGTATCTGCAAGCTCTGTTGGCAGCTATAGCCATTGGGGTAACCATCCATATTCTTTCTTTTAAAACTAAAAGAGAACAAGGAACAAAGATAAAAGATAGCAATTACTGATATTATCTGCACTAACCCAAACCCTTCCCCCTTTAAGGGGAAGTTGGATGGGGGCTTAAAAAAAGAGACATCTTCCAATGTCTCTCTCTAAAAAATCTAACGATTGTGTGGATTATTTATTAAACTCCAACATCCTACTGATATACTTCCCAATAATATCAAATTCGAGATTTACAGTTGTTCCCGGTTTTATTTGATGAAAATTTGTAACTTCGTAGGTGTATGGGATAATTGCCACTTTGAAAGTGTTGTCAGTCGGCTCTACTACGGTTAAACTCACGCCATTTACGGTTACTGAGCCTTTGTCCACCGTCATATAACCCCTACGCGCCATCTCTTTATCAAACTCGTACTCGAACGTAAAATACCAACTTCCGTCAGCTTCTTTCACATCGGTACAAACGGCTGTTTGATCTACGTGACCTTGCACAATATGTCCGTCCAATCGACCATTCATCAGCATGCTTCGCTCTAAGTTAACTTTGTCACCCACTTTCAATTTTCCCAAATTGGTTAAATTCAGTGTCTCTTTAATGGCAGTTACCGTGTAGGTGTCGGCTGTTTTTTTCACCACGGTCAAGCACGCACCATTATGCGACACACTTTGATCTACTTTCAATTCATCTACAAACGAACAAGTCATTGTGATATGTAGATTTTCCTGATCTTTTTCCAATGCAACAACCGTTGCAGCTTCTTCTACTATTCCTGAAAACATCGTATTATATTTTATTACTTTTTTAATAAATCTTTTGCTTTTCGCCAAAATGTGATTGGGAATGCTATTTCACTGCTCTGCTCATCCACATTCAACGTTACATCAGCACCCATCAATAGAGGATAGTTATCGTCAATATGTCCGGCAGAGAAATCAAAACAAACCGGATAAGAATAATCTTTCACGGCATTGGCTATAATTTCGTAAATCGTAGCGTGCATATCAGGGTCTTCTTCTGTTTCGGTAAATTGTCCCACAATCAATCCCGAAAGCTGGGACAAAGCACCGCTTAAACGCAAGTTTTGCATCATTCTGTCAATCTGATACGGTTTTTCGCCCACATCTTCTATAAAAAGGATACCGCCTTTGTATTGCATATCAAAAGGCGTAGCACGCATTCCCATAAACACGGAAAGATTTCCACCTATTAGCCTACCTTTCGCCTTTCCAAAACGATTATTAGAATTTGCAACCACTTTATAAGTGGGAAATTTTCCTTTTAAAATATTTTCCAGTAATACATTTGGCTGAGCATCATTGGCTTGTTCTGTCAGCTGTTTTGCCATACCGCTATGAATGGACACCACGCCATTTTTCAGCAATGCCTCATGCAAAATAGTAATATCACTAAACCCAATCACCCATTTCGGACTTTCTTGGAAACGCGTAAAGTCAATTCTATCAATTATCTGCGCTAAACCATAACCACCTCTACTACAAAGAATTGCTTTCACATTAGGGTCATCAAGTGCTTGCTGCAAGTCGGTAAAACGCTCTTGCTCATTTCCTGAAAATCGTCCATAAACCTTACGTGTGAACATCCCTTCCATAGGTTTGTAGCCCCATTCTTCTATTTGCGACCTTGCACCGTCAATCAATTCAGGTTCAATATTTCCGGAAGGTGAAATAATACGTATTTCATCACCAGGTTTTAAAAATTCAGGATATTTTGCCATTGTTTTATTAGTATGTAGTTAGTAATATGTAGTTTGAATGTTAATGCCTAAATACTATCCTTCGACTGCGCTCAGAGCAGCGCAAGGGGGGATTTTTTGGTTGATGTTATAATGATAAAATAACCAGCTTATTTGTTCTCAAAACATTCAAATCAAATAATTCAAAACTAATCCTTTGAAAACATGTAATACAAAGGATTAGAGAATTAGAAGCATAGAAAACCTGATAAAAAAATTGTGTAAATCCGTGTAATTTGTGCAATTTGTGTTCTGTAAAACTCAAAACTCAAGACTTTCCGCTTCGCCTTTTATTAATCTCACTGCATTTGAAGCCAATGCTGCCATCTCATCTTCACCGGGCAACACAGTAAACTTTGCATAAGGTTCAACCATTTCTTTTACTCGGCTAACCACATATTCGCTGTAAGCCACACCACCCGTTAAAATTACGCTATCTACATCGCCTTTCAGCACCATAAGCATAGCGCCAATCTCTTTGCCGACTGTGTAAGCCATCGCATCTAAAATCAGTTGAATGTGCTTATCACCTGCTTTGGCTTTTAGTTCCAGTTCTTGTACATTATTGGAACCAAGATGAGCTATCAGACCGCCTTTCCCGGCAAGTTTCTTTAATATTTCCTCCTGCGTGTATTTTCCCGAAAAACAGAGTTTTACCAGCCTTCCGGCATCCACGGTTCCTGCTCTTTCCGGCATGATAGCACCATAGCCGTCCAGTCCTTGATTGACATCCACCACACGTCCTTTTCGATGAGCAGCAATGGTAATCCCGCCACCTAAATGGGCTATAACTAAATTTAGTTCCTCATAACGTTTGCCTATTTGAGTGGCATACATTCTTCCTACAGCCTTATGATTTAGCGCATGAAAAATAGTCTGACGTGGAATTTCTGGCATTCCACTGATGCGTGCCACTTCATCCATTTCATCTACTGCTACAGGGTCGGCAATATAGGCACGGCATTCCGGAATTTGCCGAGCAATTCTATCAGCCAAGAAAGCGCCCAAATTACTGGCATGCTCGCCTCGTTCTGCACGACGAAGCGTGTCAAGCATTTTTTTATTTACTGCATAAATGCCTGAAACCACAGGCGGAAGCATTCCTCCCCGTCCCATTACAATCGAAAAATCAAAAGTAACCGCATTTTCTCGTAAGTGATTTACAATTAAATCGTAGCGAAAATCAAGTTGGTCAATAACGCGTGGATAAGCCTGCAACTCTTCTACAGAATGACGAATAGTAAAAACATCAACCAATGTATTTTCTTCAAAAATAGCTACTTTAGTGGAAGTAGAGCCGGGATTGATTACAAGAATTCTGTTCATAGTAATAGTTTTTTACAAAGATAAATCTTTTAGAGGAAAAACAGTCTATCGGAAAGAGAGTTTTTTAGAATAGAAAGAAAAAAGAGAAGTAACTGTTAAGCTACTTGGATTGACAAACTTCAATTTGTGCAACATAATGAGGCCATAAACACGATGCATTTGCAGGACCTACCCACTTTTCATAACTAAGCACTTTAAAGTAGATTGTTTCTCCTATTTCTAATTTTCTATCAAACAAACCTGAGTAAAATGCTAAATTGGTTCCAACTGACAGTCCATTATCAATAGATTTATCAATTTTCACAATATCATTGCAAGCATTTCTTTCATTTAGAGACACAATTATTCCTGAGTAACAATCATTCTGGATATCTTTTTCACAGCCTACTCCGCCTATCAGCAGAAACAGAGCAATAACTGTAAATAAAATCGTTCCTTTTCTCATAATTAATGTGTGTTTATGTGTGATAAAAAATGACTTCTATATATATGATGGATTTTAATCCCAAAACGCTACATAGTAAATGTTAAAGTTTTATAAAATCTGACATTGAAGTTACCAAAAATCTCTTCACTTCACAACATTGACGATAAAAGTAAGGTTTTAAAAACACAAATGGCAAAATGCGAACTTTATGTTTCATTCTACCTTACAACAACTTATCCACTACTAATAACATAAAAACCACGAATTTATTTACATCATAATTATGTAAGCATTTTGTATTAAACATGTTGTAATATTTAAAAACTTACTGTATCTTTACAAACAAAACTAAAAATATGAATTCACTACACACCATATTAAACGTTATCGTCTTTATTCTTTTGATAGAAAATCAAAAGAATGAATGGTTATATAATTTATTGTGTGTTATAAAAGTATAAAAGCCTTTCCCATTTAAACGAGAAAGGGGTTTTGTTTCAGGGGAACAAACATCCGTCAAAGTCGGACAAGTTCCACCGAAAGTCGGACAGGTTTCCTGTATGTCAACACCAAGTAACTGCTACTTAATTCAAACAGCAATAGAAGATAAAGGTTATTTCAATCTCAAAATACTAAAATTTAACTATTCAGCTAATTAATCAACTAATCAATAAAATCATGAAAAGAAATTTATATTTAATCATTTTGCTGTTATTTACGGCAACTTGGTTGGCGGGACAGAAAGCTCCTGAACAATTACGTCCCGGCAAGGAAACAGAGAAACAAAGAACTGCGAACCAATCTGATTTTCAGACCAAACAATCAGTTAAAAGTTCATCACTTGGAGCGTATTTTCACGAAAGTTTTGAAGGAGATGTATTTCCTCCCACCGGATGGAAGGTTATTGAAGGTGGAAGTCCGAACAGAACTTGGGAGAGATATACGGATATTCCTATAACAGGAGATGCAAGTGCTGCAATTAAGGCTAGTAGTTCTCACGAACACGATGACTGGCTGATTACTCCTCCGCTAAATCCTGTAGCGGGATGCAGTAGCCTCACATTCAAAGCAAAACAGGGAAGTTCCGGCAGTTGGGACAAATTCAATGTATTGCTTTCAACCACAGGCAACAACAAGGAAGATTTTACCATCACGCTTGCCTCGAAAGTCGGACCGACATCCATGAAGGTTGAAACTTTTGCTTACGATTTAAGCGAATATATTGGTCAGACGGTCTATGTGGCTATTCAAGCAATTACAAGATCCGCTTTTATGCTGATTGTAGATGATTTTGCTATGACTCCCACAAACCTTGAAGTTACAGGAGGGCATAAAGATTATAAGCAGATACCTTTAAGTCAATTAGATAAAGCCTTTACTCTCAAAACAAATATTGTAAACCAAGGGCAACAACTTACCGAAAATGTGAACGTAACTGCAACACTCAAAAACGCCGGCAATACAACGCTTTTTACCTCAACAGATATTTTATCTGCCGGATTATCTGCCGGTGCATCGCAAACAATATCCTCCGCTGCGACTTTTGACGCTACCACTTTACCCACAGGCAATTATACCTATACGCATACTGCCGACTATGCCGCAGATTACGATCCGGCCGACAATTCCGATGTTTTTAATTTTTCGGTAACGGATTTTATTTACGCTCGAGATACAGGCGTGTTTGCAGAAGAAGGATTTGGACATGAAAGCATAATGACTTTCGGCAATCTCTTTCAAATCGTAAACGCAACGACCATAAGCGGCGTTCAATTCGTATGGCCCAATACACTCGATGCGACTACGGCTCCCTATCAGTTGGCATTGTATAAAGTGGATAATTCTGCATATATGAACGTTACAGAAACCGTATTTACCACAGAGACCTACATCCGCGATCAATCGCAAGCAGGGCAAACCATGAATATCGCAGTTAGTCCCAAAGAGCTTCAACCCGGATTGTATGTTTTGGCGGTGAAACAGACTACCGAAAAACGGATTCAAATGGCTTACGACAAAAATGGCGATGGTTTTTTCTGTATAGCTAATTATCCGCATAGTCCCTCCGCTTTTGACGTGTTTCGGGGTTGGGGAAGTTTAAGTTTGCGAATGGACTTAACCCCAAGAAATACTGTCAGCTTTACCGTAACGGAGCAGGGTTCTTCTTCCCCTCTTGAAGGTGCTACAATAACTTTCAAACAAGGAGAAACCGTGGTTCACTCAGCCGTAACCAATTCCGAAGGGCTGGCTGAAATATATGTTCCTGCCGGCGACTATACCTATTCCGTTAAAAAAATTGGTTATAAAGCTAAGAATGATATAGCGATTTCGATAAACGGCGAAATGAGTGTTGATGTGGAAATGGAGAGTATTCCACCTACTCTGGAAATTACTCCTACTTCTTTTACATTTGCAGAAAGACCTATTGAAACAAAATCTGAACCGCAAACTTTCACAATGCAAAACATTGGAACAGGAACAATTTCAATGAATCGTTCGGATATTACAATTACAGGAGCTGATGCCGACCAGTTTTTTTTATATGTTGAATACACAATGAGTTTAGGTCCGGGACAGACAGCAATCTTTACCGTGATGTTTACTCCTACCACAACCGGAGAAAAAACAGCCACAGTAAAAGTGAATGACAATCTTGGAAATATACACGAAATATCGGTAACCGGAAGTGCAGTGGATCTTACAGTTACTGAATTTCCATACATAGTATCGTTTGACGACGAAATGTTTCCACCATTAGGTTGGGTAAGCTCGGGAGATAATCCATGGGAAAGAGCTACAACCGGTACCAATCCTACTTGTGAACCTTTTGGAGCAGGTATGTTAAAATATAATAGCCATAGCTATGGTCAATATAGTATCGGTACGCTTACTTCTCGGCGTTTAGATATGAGCGATGGAAATTATGCCGTGAAGTTTAAGATGTATCGCGACTTCTCATATTCCCAAAGAAAGGACAGGGTCGATGTGTATGCCCATTATCAATCTAACTCAAAAGGAGCTCTAAAAATAGGCACCATTTATAGACCTAGAACATTAGAGCCTGCTGTCGATGCTGACGGCTGGTATGATTATTCCTTTAATATACCTGCCACAGTCACATATAATTATGTAACTAAACCAACTACTTATATTTTTCTTGTTGCCACAGGCATGTATGGAAACAATATATTTGTTGATGAGTTTGTTATCGGCGAGACCAACACAGTAACATTGATAGCCAATCCAACCGGAGGCGGCACACTTACAGGCGGAGGAAGTTATTTGGCAGGAACGGAAGTTAATTTAACGGCAACTCCCAATACGGGCTATAAATTTATAAATTGGACAAATGCCGATAACGAAGTTGTATGCACAACAGAAACATACAATTACGTTGTTGGTAGCAGCGATGTAACTTTTACGGGTAATTTTGAAAAATTACCCGTTGTAACTTTTACCGTTGTTGATACAGAAAATAATCCCATTAAAGAAGCTACCGTAACCGTTAAACAAGGAGAAACAGTTATTGATACATCTGTAAGCAATTCTTCGGGAAAAGCTGTAATATATGCTGTTACCGGCGACTACAGCTATTCTGTGAATGCTCCCGGTTATCTTCCTAAAAATGACGTAGCATTTACAGTAGTCGGAGATATGGCTATTGAAGTGCAGTTGGAAGTTATTCCGCCTGTTTTAGAAATTACTCCTACCGAGTTTACTTTTGCAGCAACACAAATTGCAACATCATCTGCCCTGCAAGTTTTCACTATGCAAAATACAGGTGGCGGAACAATTACAATCAATCCTTCGGATATTACAATTACCGGAACAGATGCCGACCAATTTACTTTGATAAATATTGAAAGCACGGTGAATTTAAGTGCCGATGAAGTTGAATATTTTGGTGTAGCCTTTACTCCGACTACAATCGGGAACAAAACAGCCACAATAGAAGTGAATGATAACATCGAGACAACTCATTGTATAAACATCACCGGTATTGGTGCTGATTTCACCATTTCAGCATTTCCATATAAAGAAACATTCGACGGCAATGAATTTCCACCTGCAGGATGGTCAACTTTAGGAGATGATGATGAGCCTTGGGAAAGAGTTGCAAGCGGCGTAAATCCTACTTGCAGCCCGTTTGGTGAAGCTATGTTAAAATACGATTGTTGGAGCAATAGTTCAGGCAGTCGAGGCACGCTTATTTCCCGTCGTTTAGATATGGGCAGTGAGACTTACAATGTCGGATTTAAGATGTATCGAGACGATAATTATGCCGACTGTGCCGATAAAGTTGATGTATATATCAATACGAAACCTAACAAAACAGGTGCAACTAAATTAGGCACTATTCATAGAAATATGGAGTTGTCTCCTGCAGTCAGCGCAATGGGTTGGTACGATTATGCTTTTGAAGTACCTGCCGGATTTGTTGGGAACTTCTCTTATATAATTCTCCAAGCCACAAGCGACTACGGAACCAATATATATGTTGATGAGTTTGTTGTCGGCAAAAAACGCACGGTAACTTTAGCAGCTAATTCAGATACTGGCGGAACCGTTACGGGCGGTGGAAGCTATATCGAAGGCACGGAAACTCAATTAACAGCAACTCCCAAAACCGGATATGTACTTAAAAATTGGACAAATGCCGACAACGAAATTGTATCAAAAGCTGAAACATTCAACTACGTTGTCGGTAATAGCGATGTAACATTTACAGCTAATTTTGAGTTGGGATACACCGTAACATTTACAGTTGTTGACAGTGAAAACAAACCGATTGAAAGTGCCGATATTGCAATAAACGAAACATCTTTGACTACCAATGTTTCGGGTGTCGCAACGATTAGGCTTGCAGACGGCAACTACCCTTATACAATCTCTAAAGTTGATTTTGCTACTGTGTCAGAAACAGCAGTAGTTTCGGGTGCAGACCTCCCAATCAATATAACATTGCAGGCACAAGTTTATAAGCCATTCGAGGTAGCAGCCGAAGTGGTTAATGGAAATCAAGTAAAAGTAGTTTGGAATCCGAGCTTTGAGGATGATATGGAAAGCTACGACGATTTTATCATCGAAAATATCGGCAACTATACTTTGGCTGACGTGGATAATACACCAACATACTCATCCGGCACCTTTGATTTCCAGAACGAAGGATACACAGGTTCCTATATCGTGTTTAATCCATCGGCTACCACACCTGCCGCAACAAGTAATCAGTTACTCCCACACAGCGGGAATAAATATTTAGCTTGCTTTGCTGCAATTCCTAATTTGGGAAGCTCCAACAACGACTGGTTAATTACGCACCAAATAACGGTTGTTCCCGGAATGCGGTTCTCATTCTGGGCAAAAACTTATGACGAAGACAACGGATTAGAACGTTTCAAAGTAGCCGTTTCTACCACAAATACGGATGTCGGCAGCTTTACTTTCTTAACAGGCTCAAGATTTGTTGAAGCTCCCCTCGAATGGACACAACACACCTATAGCTTAGACGATTATGCGGGACAGCAGGTTTACTTGGCTATCAACTGTGTATCCGATGATGCGTTTATATTTATGCTTGACGATATCTATATCGGAGGAGCTAAAGTTGGTGAATCCGCCACGCTCACAGGGTATAATATTTATCTTGATGGCGTGCAAGTAGCTACAAATGTAACAACAACCGAATACACAATTCCTGATATATTCGGCGGTACACATACTGTAGGTGTTCAATCGGTTTACGCTTCAGAAGTATCCGAAATCGTTACTACTTCTATTACCGTACAGCAAACATATACCGTTACATTCACAGTTGTCGATGCAAAAAACAACCCTGTTGAAGGTGCAAGTATTGTAATTAACGAGGATACATTAACAACTGATGTTTCAGGTACGGCAACAATTAACTTAGCCAACGGTGATTATAACTATACAGTATCAATATCAGGATACGCCGACCTTACAGGTTCGTTTACTGTTAACAATGATGCTCAAACAATTCCTATAAGTCTACTCACGACCGAAATTGATAAATTGACAACAAACTCTGTACAACTGTATCCTAATCCGGTTAAAAACACATTAATAATAGAACGCAATAATAGCGATGAAGTTGTTATTGAGCTATACAGCATTAATGGACTCTTGCTTAATACAACAAAAACCGAAAACAGAACAACTACCCTTAATGTAGAAGTTTTAAGTTCAGGAACTTACTTTATAAAAATAATTGGAACCGACAACACTCCTACAGTACATAGATTTATCAAACAATAATCCAACAAAAGTAGCTGTTAACTTAGGGTTAACAGCTACTTAATTTACATGCCCGTTTCCTACGAATAAAAACAAAAACCAATGAATTTACTTGCAATTCGTAATTATTTTAAACTTTTTCTATCAAACTATTGCCACATTCAAAAACTTACTATATCTTTGCAAGCAAAATTAAAAAGCATGAAATCAATACACACTATTTTAAACGTCCTCGTCATTACTCTTTTGGTGCAAAATCAAAGGTGAGAACGGTTATATAGTTAATGTATGTGTGTATTCTAAAACATAGAGCCTTTCTCCCATAAACGAGAAAGGTTTTTTTATTTGAGGGGACAGACATTTGAGGGGGGGCAGACATTCCTGTCTGCCATATTCCGAAGGAATAAAACTAAGTAGCTGCCAACTCAAAGCCTGCCAGCCGCAAGCTGGTTGGCTACTACTTAAATTAAGAACCTATGGACAACAATAAACATACAACATCTAATTCGCAAGAATTAAATTCTTCTCCGTCAACTGACGGAAAGTTAGATGGGGCGTTTCAACTTCGTTCCGCCGCATCTACGCAAGGTCGCCGAATGGCAGGTGCACGTGCACTTTGGAAAGCCAACGGCATGAAAGGTAAACAACTCGGAAAGCCGATTATCGCAGTGGTAAATTCCTTTACGCAGTTTGTTCCCGGACATACGCATTTGCATGAAGTGGGACAAATGGTTAAAGCAGAAATTGAAAAATTGGGTTGCTTTGCCGCTGAGTTTAACACCATTGCCGTAGATGACGGTATCGCGATGGGACACGACGGAATGCTTTATTCCCTTCCATCTCGGGATTTAATTGCCGACAGCGTGGAATATATGGTAAACGCACACAAAGCCGATGCAATGGTATGTATCAGCAATTGCGACAAAATCACGCCGGGAATGTTGATGGCAGCTATGCGACTGAACATCCCCGCTATTTTTGTGTCGGGCGGACCGATGGAAGCAGGTGAAGTAGATGGCAGACAGGTTGACTTAATTGATGCAATGGTTGTAGCGGCTGATGATAATGTTTCGGATGAACACGTTACAAAAATCGAACGTGCCGCTTGTCCAACTTGCGGTTCCTGCTCGGGAATGTTTACCGCCAATTCTATGAATTGCCTGAACGAAGCCATCGGATTGGCACTGCCCGGCAACGGCACAATCGTAGCCACACACGCCAACCGCAAACAGCTTTTCGTGGATGCGGCTCGGATTATTGTAGAAAATGCCTATAAGTATTACCGCGACGGCGACGAAAGCGTTTTGCCGCGAAGCATCGCCACACGCGAAGCATTTATCAATGCGATGACTTTGGATGTGGCAATGGGCGGCTCTACCAACACGGTGCTGCACCTGCTTGCCATTGCACAAGAAGCTGAAGTTAAGTTTACAATGGACGATATTGATGCCATTTCAAGAAAAACGCCTTGTATCTGTAAAGTGGCACCCAACTCAGACCGTTACCATATTCAAGACGTAAACCGTGCAGGCGGAATACTCGGAATTTTAGAAGAATTAAGCTTAAAAGAAAATCATCTTAGCCTGTCGGTAAAACGTGCAGATGGTTTGACATTGGGCGAAGCCATAGAAAAATATTCGATAAAAAAAGAGAACATAGACCCGGCTGCCGACCGTATTTACAGAAGTGCGCCCGGAAGAATATTCAACTTGGTATTGGGTTCACAAGACACCAAATACAAAGAACTTGACACTGACCGCGAAAACGGCTGCATTCGTTCGTTGGAATTTGCTTATACGCAAGACGGTGGATTGGCGGTGCTGAAAGGAAATATTGCTGAAGATGGATGCGTGGTAAAAACAGCGGGTGTGGATGAAAACATTTGGAATTTCACAGGAAAAGCCAAAGTTTACGAGTCGCAGGATACGGCTTGCGACGGTATTTTGAAAGGGGAAGTTGTCGCCGGCGATGTCGTGGTAATCACCCACGAAGGTCCGAAAGGCGGTCCGGGAATGCAAGAAATGCTTTACCCTACTTCCTACATCAAAGCCAAACGGTTAGGAAAAGAGTGTGCTTTGATAACTGACGGACGTTTTTCAGGTGGCACATCGGGCTTGTCCATCGGACACATCTCGCCGGAAGCGGCTGCAGGTGGCAATGTAGGGCTACTTCAGGACGGTGATATTATTGAAATAAATATTCGAGAACGTTCAATCAACGTAAAAGTTTCGGAAGAAGAATTAGCAAAAAGAAGAGAAAAAGAACTCACACGCGGAAAAGATGCCTTTACACCCAAAGAGCGAAATCGCCAAATTTCAAAAGCGCTAAAAGCCTACGCAAGTATGGTAAGTTCGGCAGATAAAGGAGCGGTAAGGATTATTTAGTTTTGAGTTTTGAGTTTTGAGCCTGCCTGCCGCAGGCAGGTTTTGAGTTTCGCTGACTTAGTAGATATTGGTTATCAAAGAATTAATGAAATTTAGAAGGGTTGCTACGACTCTTATTTTCGGTTTCTCCGTAGGAGATAAATATCAATAGGAAATAAAAAGGAACAAGAAAATATTCCCCGTAGGGGATTAACAACAAAACAGTAGCAAGAAAACGGTTTATTCCCTACGGGAAATAGACACAAAAATAATAGCTATCGATGCTATTGATATAAATTCCCTTCGGGAAAACGTCTATAAAATATCTTGATAGCAATTAGGAATAAATACGAAAAAACACTTTAAAATAGTATTAACTTAAATTAGCTACAACTTCCCTTTTGGGTTGGGGCTTTAATTAAACATAAAAAGAATGAAATCAAAAAACGATAATCAAGAGCAGAAGCTTGTTACAGGTGCTGAGGCATTGATATTGTCGCTTATGAAAGAAGGGGTTGAAACCATTTTTGGTTATCCCGGCGGTGCAATTATGCCTGTTTATGATGCATTGTATGATCACTGCGATAGCATTCACCATATACTAACTCGTCACGAGCAAGGCGCTACGCACGCTGCGCAAGGTTTCGCACGAGTTTCGGGAAAAGTGGGTGTAAGTTTGGTAACATCCGGTCCTGCCGCTACAAATGCCATGACTGGTATTGCAGATGCATTGCTGGACAGTACGCCGCTTGTTGTTATTACCGGTCAGGTGGGAACTTCTTTACTCGGCACAGATGCGTTTCAAGAAATTGACGTAGTGGGCATTACGCAACCGATTACAAAATGGTCGTACCAAATCCGCTACGCGAAAGATATTCCTTGGGCGGTGGCACGCGCGTTTTATATTGCTAAAAGCGGTCGTCCGGGTCCGGTGGTACTGGATTTTGCAAAGAGTGCTCAAACTGAAATGGTTGAGTTTGATTATAAGCCTTGTTCATTTATCCGTAGCTATATTCCTTATCCAAAAATTAAGGAAACACAGATAGAAGAAGCTGCAAAATTGATAAACAGCGCAAAAAAACCGCTTGCATTAGTGGGTCAAGGCGTTATTTTGGGTGGTGCCGAACAAGAATTGAAAGAGTTTTTGGAAAAAGCTGATATTCCTGCCGCATCTACCTTACTCGGACTTTCGGCTATGCCAACTGATTTCCGCTTAAATAAAGGTTTCTTGGGAATGCACGGAAATGTGGCACCCAATATGAAAACCAATGAGTGCGACGTGCTGATTGCTATCGGAATGCGCTTTGATGACCGTGTTACAGGCGATTTGAATACGTATGCAAAACAGGCTAAAATCATTCACTTGGATATTGATAAATCCGAAATCGGCAAAAACGTTCCTGTGGATGCGCCGGTTGTTGGTTCGGTAAAAGAGAGCCTTCCTGCATTGACCGCAAAAGTTAATCCGGGCAAGCACACCGAATGGATTGAGAGCTTTGCAGAGTACGATAAAAAAGAGTATGATGCCGTTATTGAAAAAGAAGTTTACCGCTTCGAAGGTGAAATCACTATGGGTGAAATTGTCCACAAAGTAAGTGAAGCCATAAATCACGAAGCTGTGGTGGTTACAGACGTAGGACAAAACCAAATGATGGCTGCTCGTTATTCTCAATACACTAAAACTCGCAGTTTGGTTACATCAGGCGGATTAGGTACAATGGGATTCGGACTTCCGGCTGCGATGGGTGCTAAAGTGGGTGCACCTGACAGAACGGTTTGTATGTTTGCCGGCGACGGCGGTTTCCAAATGACCATTCAAGAATTGGGAACTATTATGCAGGAAAAATTGGGCGTAAAAATGATTGTGATGGACAACCGTTTCCTTGGAATGGTTCGTCAGTGGCAAGAACTGTTTTTTGACGAACGCTATTCATTTACCCATATGGATAACCCTGATTTTGTGGCAATTGCGAAAGCTTACAACATTAACGGAAAATTGGTAACGAAACGCGAAGAGCTTGACGATGCCATTGCCGATATGCTAAAAGACGACAAACCTTATCTGCTTGTGGTAGAAGTGGAACAAAAAGGAATGGTTTACCCGATGATACCGGCGGGAACTTGTGTAACTAATATTATAATGAACAATGGAAACTAAATTATATACAATCACTGTTTTCTCGGAAAACACGGTAGGTCTGCTTAATCAGATTACCATTATTTTTACCCGTCGCGGATTGAATATCGAAACGCTTTCGGTGTCGCCGTCTGCATTGGAAGGTATCCATAAATTTACCATTACCCTTTTTAGCACAAAAGATGTAGTGGAAAAAGTGGTAAAACAAATCGACAAACGGGTGGATATTCTAAAAGCTTATTATAACACGGACGAAGACCTTGTACATCAAGAACTTGCGCTTTACAAATTGGCGACCGACAAAGTGCTTGAACACGGTTCGATTGAGTATCTTGTTCGTAAATACAATATCCGTGTGTTGGAAATTTCAAACGACTGCACCGTATTTTTGAAAGCGGGACATTATGCCGAAACACAAGCTTTATTTAAAGAACTAAGCGAAAAAATCGGTGTGTTGCAGTTTATTCGCTCGGGAAGAATCGCGATTACCCGCTCAAAAGTGGAACGCCTAAGCGATATGCTTTCCAAAGTTGAGAAAATTCGCAATCTAAAAAGCATAGAAGAACAAGGAATAGAATGAAAGTAGGAAAATTTTCATTTAATATTGCACCGCAGTTTGTGGATTTTCAGTCAAAGGTAAAACTTTCGCATCTGATTGACTTGATATTGACAGCATCGGGTTACAATGCGGATGAAAACGGCTTTGGAATTCGACATTTGCATAAAGTTGGCGGAACTTGGGTGCTTTCTCGCTTTGCATTGGAAATGAATTACTTCCCGAAAGAATACGAGAAAATATCCATCGAAACTTGGGTGCAAGAAGTACATACGCTGAACACTATCCGTAATTATCGTGTTTATAATGAAGCGGGCGAAGTTATCGGAAATTCCACATCGGTGTGGGTGATGATAAATATAGAAACGCGTCGTCCGATGGAATTGAAATTGCTTGAAGGTATTCACGATTTTGCTACGTTTCAGGAAAGCGGCATCGAGCGTCCATTGAAATTGGATGCAGTCGGCGGCGAGCCAATCGACCAATTTTCCATCAAATACACCGACATTGACATCAATCAACATGTAAATACGGTGCATTATTTGGATTGGATGGTAAATTCGTTTACATTGGAAGAACATAAAGCCAACTCGATAAAGCGACTGGATGTGAACTTTATGAACGAAGTGGTGTACGGAAACCGGGTTGCCGTTTTCAAAGAAGAAGTGGCAGAGAATGATTTCAGATTTGAAGCAAAAGCCGATGAAAAGACAGCGTTTAGGGGAAGAATCAAGTTTTGATTTACGATGTACGATTGACGATTGACGATTGACAATTGTGAATTGAAAGATAACAGAAAAAATCAACAAAGGTGCATAGCACTGAAATTATGATTTCTAATTTTAATAATTTTACAATTAATTAATCAAATAAAAATTTTAAAAACATGAAAAAGAATTATTTAATTAAACTTTGGATTTTGTCTTTGGTTGTATTGAGTTATGGCTGCGGCATCAAACAGACACACGACAGTATTTCATTTAACAATATGTCTGATTTTGTTGTGTATGCACAGTATAGTCCGCAAAAAGAAACGATTAAAATGACCAACAAAGGTAGTCATTCGGGATTTACGTTATTTTCATACGACAAAGATAATGAAGGAATAAGCGATGCCGAATTTTTAGCTAAAACTCAAAACTTATCTATTTTTATCATTCAGAACAACGACACAATCTATGCCGATAAAAGCAAATACAACTCTATGGATAAATGGCAGCGACA
Source organism: Bacteroidales bacterium (assembly GCA_012837935.1). GTDB lineage: Bacteria > Bacteroidota > Bacteroidia > Bacteroidales > Paludibacteraceae > UPXZ01. The sequence goes on along the minus strand of DUQG01000045.1, from coordinate 37,150 downwards.
CGTTGCTTACGATATGGATATAAGATTTAATCAATTTTGGTTGGAAATAACCAATGATTTTTTCGCAGAGAAATAAAAATATAACAATAAAATAATCAAATAAACAATGCTCACAACTAATTCCCCCTTCAGGGGGTAGAGAGCAAATATCTAAAAACAATATGGCAAAAATGAATTTTGGCGGTGTAATGGAAAATGTAGTTACCCGCGATGAATTTCCGTTGAGCAAAGCTCAAGAAGTACTAAAAAATGAAACAATCGCTGTAATCGGTTATGGCGTACAAGGTCCGGGGCAATCGCTGAACTTGCGTGATAACGGTTTCAACGTGATTGTAGGACAACGTAAAGGTGGAAAAACTTGGGATAAAGCTGTAGCTGACGGCTGGGTGCCGGGCGAAACGCTTTTTGATATTGAAGAAGCTTGCGAACGTGGAACAATTATCCAATACTTGCTTTCTGATGCTGCACAAATCGAAGTTTGGTCCCGCATCAAACCGCACTTGACTGCAGGAAAAGCACTTTATTTCTCTCACGGCTTTGGTATTACCTACAAAGAACGTACAGGCATTATTCCACCTGCTGACGTAGATGTGATTTTGGTGGCACCAAAAGGTTCGGGAACTTCTCTACGCAGAATGTTCTTGGAAGGACGCGGTTTGAACTCGTCTTACGCTATTTTTCAAGATGCTACCGGACGTGCATTCGAACGCGTTGTGGCATTAGGAATTGGTGTAGGTTCAGGCTATCTTTTTGAAACCGACTTCAAACGCGAAGTTTACTCTGACCTTACCGGCGAGCGCGGAACATTGATGGGTGCTATTCAAGGATTGCTATTAGCTCAGTACGAAGTGCTACGTGAAAACGGACACACACCTTCCGAAGCATTTAACGAAACTGTGGAAGAATTGACACAATCATTGATGCCGCTATTTGCAGAAAACGGAATGGACTGGATGTATGCTAACTGCTCTACTACTGCTCAGCGCGGTGCTTTGGACTGGATGACACCTTTCCACAATGCTACAAAACCTGTATTTGAAAAACTTTACAAAGAAGTAGCTAACGGTAACGAAGCGCAACGCTCTATCGACAGCAACTCACAGCCTGATTACCGTGAGAAACTGGAAGAAGAACTAAAAGCACTTCGTGAAAGCGAAATGTGGCAAACTGGTGCGGTAGTTAGAAAACTAAGACCTGAAAACAACTAAGAATTGTTATAGATTAAAAATAAAATGCCGATTTGTTTTGAACAAGTCGGCATTTTATTGTTAAGGGATAGTTCCTCTACAGTTTCTTATACTCAACAAACGCTTCAATCGCTTCGTAAGATGCAAGACCAAGGTCGCTGTAAAGTTTTGCGGTAGCTTGGTTGCGTTCTTCGGCTCGTTGCCAGAATAGGCGTTCGTCGTTGCCAAGGAATGGTGCACTTTCCATTTGCGATTGGTGTTTCAAGATAGAATTTCTCTTACGACGAAGTTCTTCCGGTGAAATAGGAACAGCCATTTCAATATGGTCAATTTCCCACTCTGCCCATGCACCACGGTACATCCATACACGACAATCCTCCATCCATGTTTCATATTGTAATTCGTGGATAGCGGCAAGAGCAGCATTTAAGCACACTTTATGCGTTCCGTGTGGGTCAGCCAAGTCACCTGCTACAAAGATTTGATGCGGTTTAATATCTTGCAACAAATCCATTATAATTTTCACATCCACTTCTGTTAGGTCACCTTTCTTTACACCACCAGTTTCATAAAATGGTAAATCAAGGAAATGAACTCTTGTCAATGGCACACCATTATAATGGCAAGCTGTGCGAGCCTCTTCTCTTCTAATACGACCCTTTAAGTAGAGAATATCAGGTGTATCTATTTGTCCGGGCTGTTTGTCCTTAGCCACAAAATGACGCATTTCTATGTATTTTTCTTTTAATTTTGTATCTGTTGGGTCAAAACGCTCCAAGGTATTTATCATCAAAGAAAGATAACGAACAGCTTCTTCATCACCTACCGCGATATTTCCTGAAACCTGATATGCTACATGCACTTCGTGTCCTTGTTCAACCAAGCGCTGGAATGTACCACCCATTGAAATTACATCATCATCCGGGTGCGGACTGAAAATAATTACACGTTTTGGATAAGGTTTTGCACGTTCCGGACGATGGCTATCATCGGCATTCGGTTTTCCACCGGGCCATCCGGTAATAGTGTGCTGCAACTCATTAAAGATTTTGATATTCACATTGTAAGCTGAGCCATAAAGTGCCAAAAGTTCGTTCAAACCAAACTGGTTATAATCTTTATTAGTCAGTTTCAATATCGGTTTTCCGGTTTCTTGGCACAACCACACGATAGCACGACGGATAAGCTTGTCAGTCCAGTCGCAAGAACCCACTAACCACGGATGACTGATACGAGTCAGATGTTGAGCAGAATGAATATCCAAAACTACATGCGTGTTTTTATGTAGCTGCAAGTAAGAACCGGGGACAGCATCTGTTACTTTTCCTTCTATAATTTCTTTAATAATATTCGATTTTCCTTCACCCCAAGCTACAAGAATGGTTTTCTTAGCTGCTAAAATAGTAGCGATACCCATAGTAATTGCACTTTGCGGGACATCTGAAGATGAAATGTAGAAATGCTGCAAGTCTGCACGTGACTGTGCGTCTAGAAGCATCAAACGAGTAGTAGAACTGGTTTGCGAACCGGGTTCGTTGTAAGCCAAGTTACCCAGTTGTCCGACAGAGTTCAACACTAAATCCAATCCACCCAATTCTTCAATTTTCTCTTCATAACGAAGACAGAAATCAAACACTTTGTCTTTTTCAACGTTTTCGGGTGTAAAGAAATGTCCTTCAGGCAAATCTATTTCATCTATCAAATTTTCACGAAGAACAAGCGCATTTGAGTGCTGAGCATCATCTAAAGGGTAAAATTCTGATACGTTGAAGATATACACATTTTTAAAGGACAAACCCTCTTCTTTGTGCATTCTTACCAATTCGGCATAAACTCCCATAGGTGAAGAACCACCGGGTAAAGCTAACACGCAACTATCATTCTCTTTTTGTTTGCTGCGAATTAAAGTTGCAATTTCTTGCGCAACATTAACCGCACCTTCTACTTCATCATCGAAAATGTCAGTACGTAGCTTCTCAAATCGAGACTGACGTACTGCTTCAAGTGCATCTGCAGGACGATAATACCTTTGAGGTATTCGCTCCAATGTAATTTTTGAACTTAGATCTAAAATCATTTTGTTTATGTTTTTTGGTTAGATAAATTATATTCTTTAGTCGCACCCCGAGTTGACACCTATGTCAGTTAGACAGTTTCACTCTATTTCTTGTTATTAATCAGCGATTTACTCGAACTTGAAACTCGGAACAGCTTACTGCAAACTGCATTAATTTACATTTAAATTCTGACTTTTGCAATTAATTTTCTGATTTTTCCTTCACCAATAATCGGCGCATGCGCATCTTCCGGATAGACAATTAAAAACTCACCCGGATTTACTGTAATAAAATTGGAAGGTGTATCTTCATGCAAAGCATAATCTTCCTCTTTATTAAAGGCAGATTTCAATTTAGTACAATCTTTTAGCGGACGCACACCGATTATTTCTGCTTTATCCAGCGGAATATGCACATCAATATACTCCTGATGCACTTCCAGCACCTGATTTTCCGCTTTTAGCATTTGCGGATTGACGTTATTGATAAAAAGTTCATCGCCATCCAACGTAATACGTCCGGTTTCACGATTGAGCAAATCGTTATTTTTCACAAAGTCGAATAATTCTTTGAATTTGGAATGCAAGTTCTCAATTCGACTACTTTCTGTGAGAGTTGTGTAAATCATTATTGGTGTCTATTATAGATTTTACAAAATTAACTTGGCTAATATTTCATAAACTCTGCAACTTTTTGAGCAAATTACTCCAACACAATCTTCCAAATTTTAGGTGTGCGAATACCGGGTTTCAGCTCACCATTTACAACGTAAATCACATTATCATCCGCTACAATAGATGCTCCTGCCAAAGCTGCTTGCGGATATTTTCCAAGCAATTTCCAACTATCAGAATTTGTATTGTAAAGCCAGACTTCATCGTTGAAGCGATACCACTCTGCCGGATGATACATATACTCGGCTGCTTCTTTTCTATATTTCTGTGTTACTGTATCCGTTGCATTTTCATCTGCTTTTGATAAATATAAATTTCGATTAAGCGCTTCTTCAAAAATCTGCTGATTGACACCGCCCAAAAGTAAAATCAAACTGTCTTCCACCGCAATTCCTACTCCACCACTAAATGAATTTCGCTCTTCGTTAGGATTTACACCTTCGGCAACTTTCTCCCAAGCTAAGGATTGATGGTTAAAACTCCATACTGCCTGATTTACTTGTGCAGAACGACCATCTACAGCGGGCGAAAATCCACCAAAAGCGAATAGTTGTGGCATTGATTTAGAAACATAAATCTCACCACCCAGCACTTCCTTGGTATTTTTAGAAAAAACACGACTTTGCGAAACAAGTATCGGCTGTACTAAACCGCCTTCAATCGGTAGTGTACTCTCTTTTTGCCAAGAATCGGGATTTTCCAAATCCAAACTCCACACATCCGATACAGCTATCCCGTTTTGATTTCCACCGAAAATAACAATTTTATTTTCGTGCAAACATCCGGCACCATTATCGAATGTAAAAGGCAAACTCGGAAGTGTGTCCAGCTTTAGCACATCGTCTTCAAATTCCAGCACATAGACAGTAGAAAGCAAGTTATCATTTTGTCCTCCAACAAAAATTAATTTATCATCGTAAGTGATTGAGACACCGTAAGCAATAGCTTCCGGCAACTCGCCAAGTTTTTTCCATCCGAAATCATCAAGCATCAGAATATCTTTGTAAAAGATTTTTTTACCGCCTTCAGCCGCAGGTACATCGGGGAAATTACATCCACCTGCCACAACCAAATTATCATCCAAGATACCGACAAATGCGGCTGAAACACCTTTAGAAATATCACCAAAAGAAGCCGGAACAGCTTGCACTTCTTCCCAAGTTAAAGTAAATTCTTCTGCCGATTTTTTTTCCGAATTACAAGCAAGAAGAATAACAGAAAATAGTAAAAGAAGGTAAGTGTTGAGCTTCATTTTTCGATAAATTTTAGCCAAATTGAAGTTATTTATAATGAATTATTTGCAGAAAAACTAAAAGGGGAATAAATCTTGACAAAATGTAAAAAAGAAAGAATCATTTGCTGTCAAAATTATAGTATCATTTAAGTTTCAAAATTAATCAATTATTTCTATAAATAAAAATGAATTAAATAGTATTTTATGACACTACCGTATTTTTTCAATTGCCACGGCTCTTAAGCTGTGTACACACCGAGGGACTGGCTTAAAGCCGGTCCCTCGGTAGCACTACGAAATAAAAAAAATCAGGAACCGTAAACACGATTCCTGATTTCAATATAGTTAGTAGTTCAAATTATTTTTTGATTACTTTCACAGTGCTTAGCGTTTTTTCGCCTTGCTTGATATTAACCATATACAGACCTTTTGAGCCATTTACTTTAATAGACGTAAACTCATTTGCTTGTGCATCAATAAGCTGTTGACTAACAAGTCGCCCGTTTGCATCAAACACCACTACAGTGTATTTTCCAGCGTTAGCAAATTTCACATTTACTTGCTCTACAAATGGATTTGGGAATAGATTTACTTGAGTATCTGCACCCAGTTCATCCACCGAAGTACCACCTACAATGATGTAGCTAAATGTTTTGGTGTCTTTTCCCCAACCGTTTTCAAGGGTAAGCGTAGCAGTGTATTGCCCCGAATTAGCAAACTTAATGCTTGCTGAACCTTGTTTTCCATCACCGCTTTGTGCTGTGTATTCTGCTAAGTCAATATCCCAGTGAGGAAGTGTTACTACTTTGTAGCTTGTTCCGGCAACAAACGGACATCCCGGCATGTATTGAGCCTCAATCCATTGTAGTGTGCCTTGTCCTTCACCATCCGCTTTTTGATAGTTGTGCATACCTGCCAATGCTGTACTTGGCGTAGCGCTACCTTGTGTAGCTTCAAATCTATAATCATTAGATTTAGGTTCATTTTCAAATGTCCACATTGCTTTTAGACCTTGCGGATTGGTTGTGAAGTCACCCATAGCTACTTTTACTTCGTCAGCAGTCAATGCTTTTTCCCAATATTGGAAGTTGTCCACTGTTCCGTCAAGTCCACCGTTGTCAAAATGTGAACCACCTATCGCAACAATGTTTTGTCCGCGCATAGAGTAAATATCTGATTGATAATCAGGCTCACCCGTACCGGAAACTACAACATTTCCATCTACAGTACGCGTCCAACCTTTCGGTGCTTGTTTCACTCCATTTACATATAGATGTAATTTTGCTTGTCCTGCATCATTAAAGTCAAATACATAAGCCAAATGTGTCCAAGGTCCTGCTTTTATAGTTACATTAGAAAAATCATAACGAAATTCTTTATTTCTTGTAGCATCTGTGCCTCTGAATGTAGTAGAACCAAATTTACCGTCTTTATCTAGGAAATTCCAGAGCCATCCCCAGTCTGTTTTGGGCCATCCTTCCATTTTGTCACGAATGTTCAGAAGCTGAGTACCGCCGTGAAAAGCATTCACTTTAAGCCAGAAAGCCAAAGTAAACGATTTATTACTTGTCAAGCCTAAATCTGCAGCTTTGAAACCAAAACCTTGTTCTTTCAAGTCAAGACCTCTAGAGCTTGTTCCATCGGCATCTCTTCCTGTATATTTCATTACCACCACCTCATTTGCCTCCACATTTACATCGTCCGTTTGATCATTTGCGGTTAGTGTATAAATTTCAGGCTGAGCACCTAAAGCTTCTGCAGTAATCTGTACATATGCTCCAAAAGTACGAGTTTCTACAGGACGAGTTCCGTCCGATTTACCTACAGCACCGGTAACTTTAAGGTCATAAACACCAATTTTGGGAAGTCCGTCAGCAAATTCAACGCTCAATACGTCTTCTACTTTACGTACAGAGTTACCTTCTGAATCAAATAGTTCGAAAGTAGCTTTTTCGTGTTTATCATCCACAAATGAAATAGTAAAGCTTTCATTCGGTTTAATCGTAGTTTTTGAAGACTTAATATCATCGCTGATATTGTATTTACCCAACTGCTGATATTCACCCCAGCTAATTTTTGATTCTGATTTCATATCCAAAGATACAGCAGAAACACCATAACGAATTTCAGAGTTTTTGTCGTAGTCAAATGGAATAGAATAGTACATACCAGCCCAAGAAGTTGTAGCGCCCATAAATACAGGATCACTATCTTTTTGCTGAGCATAAAGCTTAAACATAGAAGTTTTCACATCTAAGTTGTAGCATACTTCACCTACCGGTTTACTGTTTGGCATATCAAAAATAATTTTTCCGTCAACACCCGAATAATTTGAATTCAGAACTTTTGTTTTGATATTAATTGGTTGTTCCGGCGTAGAATAGCTACCACGCACAATAGATACTTCGCCTAAGTACACATTCAAATCTTTAGCATTTTCAAAATGCAATGCAATCATCGCTAATGTTTTTCCTGCTAAACCATTTAAAGTTTCTCCGACAACAAATGATTTTTCAATCCACTGTCCTAGTTTATGAGAAGTAGCTTCAGCTATTTTAGCTTTAATAGGTGTAGCCACGTTATCTTCTGTAGCCAATGCCAAAGAAATATCCGAACTACCGTTTCTTACTTTGTATCTTACGGTAATTACGTCACCGGATTTAATTTCATATTTTGTTTTGAACAAGTGCAAGTATTCATTAGCATGAGTACCCCACACACGCATCAAAGAGCCACCAAACCAAGCATCATCCCAGATAAATTCTGCATCCAAACCACCAACAGCTGCATCAGCAGCATCACGACCTAAGAATTTGTCCGCAAACCACCATCTCCAAGTGGGTAGATAGTCTTGAATTCCGATGTTATACCACTCGTTATTGCTAACACGTTTTCCGTTTAGATTAAAGAATTTACCATTACCCAAGTTAAAATAAGAAACAAAAGGTTCTTCACCCAAATCCCAACTTAATGAACTTTTTGCTGAAGTAAATTCTGCCAGTCCCATAAAATTATAGTTATAGGCATTGTAATTCATCATACGATCGCTAATTTCCGGACGGTTTATCGGATTGCGATTTCCACCGTTAAAGTATCTTTCCAAACGAAGTTGATACACACGTTGCGTTACATTAGGATTTGCGCCTTGTTCGCCGCGTGATTCCCACCACATATTTTTTGAGTGAGCCCCCCACAATCCTATAGAGTAATTATATTGCTTAAGTAGAGGCCAAATAACACCATTTCTAGGTTCTCCACCTTGCATATTTAGTCCTGCATAGATATCAAGAGAATTACGACCAATTCTTTTTGCATAAGCAAGAGTGTTATTAATGTAGAATGTCGAGTTCCAGTTATAGTTAAAAAACAAAGAAGTAGTTACAGGCGCAGAACCTTTTCCAAAAATATCATCATTATGAGCAGCAAGACCACGGTCAAAAGAGATGTCGCCGTTGTCATTCGTACCATCGTACCAAATCATTTCATAAAGTGGCATTCTTCCGGTTCCTCTAGTCTTTGCATAAAGGTCTTTGTGGTAATTTATAATTTTATTCATCCAAGTTACATCTGTACTAAATTCAGAGTTGTAACCTAAACCATCGATTCCATAATAACTTAGAAAATCAGCCATTTTATCTGTTCCCCCGTTAATCATGGCGTTAAGTACATTTTGCCACTCTGTTGTTAAGTTATTCCATGGAATACCTGCCAACACAGAAACTCCTACTCCGTTTTTGTGAGCCACGTCAGCAAAGTTACCCGGCATACGCACAAAAGGTGCAGTCCAGTTGCCAAAATGATGAATATAGGGCCACATTGAGAATACTTCACTATCAAACACGCCATCAGGCAGTGCGTTAGTTTCGTCATTGTTCATTGGTACCCAAGGTAAAATGCGCTTGTCGTTTTCTTCTGTAATTGCAGCATTAGCTTGCGTATCCACATTTCTGAAACGTATTTTTGGTTTCACACGCGAAATAAAGAAATGATCGTCTTCTGAATCATAGAGGGGTTTACCTTTTTCCCAAGCATTGTATGCTTTCACAAAGTCAGCCGACCAGTTTCCAGCCTTTTCATAGCGCCAATTAATATATTTATTATCCGCAAGTTTTTGAGCTTTTAATCCAAAAAATGCTCCAACTAATAAACTGAGCAGTAAAATTCGTTTTGTCATAAATATTAAATACTGTTGATTAATAAAAATCAATTACATCCGGACTTGCGTTTGGATGTAATTGATTTGATAATTTTATTTTCAAATTAATTAGAAGTTTCCTTTTCTAACATCCCACCATAGACGAGTTCCTTGTACGTCAGGACCACCCAAAGCTTCGATTCCTGAGCTTTCAATGTCTGCTTTTGTGGCAGGATCAGAATCACCCGTAAATGGAATACGTCTGATAATATCACCGGGTTCAATTGAACCGTCACCATCATCGTGTACAACCGGGAAAATTTTCGGATAACCGGTACGACGCAATTCCACCCATGCTTCGTGAGAGTTCGGGAAGTTAGCAATGTATTTTTGAGTGATAATTTTTTCCAGTTTCGTTTCATTATCATCTGCGTTGTTCCATTTCACACCGATTTTCACTTCACTAGTCATGTTGTAATAATCGTTGTATGGGTCAATATACTCGTAAGGCTTAGCTGTTTCCAAACTCATATACTCATTCAAAGTTTCTTTGTACTTAGCCTCATATGGATCACCGTAAAATGCATTTTCTACACCTAAATTATAGAAGTGTTCTGCAGAGCCACCCATGTTCCATCCGCGCAATGCACCTTCTGCACGCAAGAATTGAACTTCTGAAAGCTTCATCAAGTGAAGTGGCTTGTATTGAACATTCTTATTAATCACAGAGTAAGCAGCACGGAAGTTAACCGCATATCCTTGTCCCGGCATCATTCGGATACCTGTCCTAAGACCAACTATACGAGTTTTAGCAGGTAAGAATTTGGTATTATCGTGATAGTTAACAATATCAAAACCGTTTTTATCAAATACAAAATCCAAGTAGCCATGATTCAAGCATCTCAAAATAGTTTCTAAAGATGCATTTAGACGGGTGTCGTTCCAAGTATTTGAAATTACATACAATGGATGTGCAAATCCGATCATCATTGGTTCAAGTTTGAACTCTTCTTCCGGAATTTCAATTACGCCACTTGCCACAGCTTCTTCAGCCCATTTTTGAGCTGTTTCTGGCTCTACTTTTACAATGTGCATTGCCAAGCGAAGTTTCAATGAGTTAGCATATTTTACCCATTCGCTCATATCTTGTGTCATCATATTGGACGAGACGTCATTGAACATAAGGATATCATACACTTTGGTTTTATACCAATCAGGACGGTTTTCAAAGTGTTTCAAACAAGCTACAATTGTGTCGATATTCGTAACAATTGTTTTGTAAATCATTTCAACCGTATTGTAAGTGAAAGGTGCAGATTGCTTATTTGCTTTGAAATCTGCATAAGGGAATGGACCGTAAGCATCAGCCATTTCGTGTGCAGATGCATTGTACAATAATAATGCAATAGCCTTAATTTCCGGAATTGAGTCAATCTGCGGATGGTTCAATAGTGGAACTAAAGGCTTTTTCACCTCAGAGAATGAACCGCCCGGTCCACCATTAAAGTCATGACTATCGTAATAGGTGGAAACCATACGACCACCAAAGTCTTGTGGCAATGTAAAATAACCTGCATAGTTGTCAGTTACCAAACTATATTGATACTGATAGGCATGTTCCCCGGGAAATTGACCTTGCTTACCGCCACGCAATGAAAATTGTGTTGTAAGTATCTGACCAAAGATATTGCTTAATGAATCATAGGCTGCATTAAAGCCTTCTTCGGAAATTTCAATCATAAAGTCTATTTTATCAGCGTTACCCAGATGCACTTCACTGGTTCCTGCAAAGCTTCCTGAGATAAGCTCAGTCCCTACAACGTCATCTTCGAACAAGCAGGAACTTAGTCCAAAGCTTAAGATGACTAGGCTTAGTATATATAAAAAATTCTTTTTCATATTGATTTTATTTTTTGATTTTTATATCTATTAAAATTAGGTTCTCTTAGAAAGTGATTGATGCCGAAAATCCGATTGAACGAGCAGCCGGCATATTGAAAATATCAAAGTTACCTAAACTGTTCTGTGTGGATAGTGAAGAGTCCGGGTCAACCGGTGCTTTGTTGTAAACAAAGAATAAGTTTCTTCCTACCAGTGAAAGCGATAGGTTTTGACCTACACCAAATACATTATTAAAGGTATATCCAAAAGACACTTCACGCATACGGAAGTTGGTTGCATCATATACGTACTGAGTAGCGTTAATATCACCACCAATTCCTTCATACCATTGTTGAATCGGAACAATGCGTCCATCATCCAGTCTCATGCCCGGAAGTTCTTTGTTGAACTCTTTATCAATAAACACTAAACTTGGATCTGCTTCTGCTGCTAAACGAGCATCGGCTGTACGTTGTGAAAGTCCCAATCTATCTAAGAAAGCTTCCGTAAAGGATACTGTTTTACCACCAATACGACCATCAATCAAGAAATATAAATTGAAGTTTTTGTAAGAGAATGAGTTGTTCCAGCCAAGGGTATAAGGTGAGTTCATATTACCCACATACGTTCCAAACTTATCTGAACTCAACAACGGTTTTCCGTTAGATAACAAGCGGATACTTCCATCTTCATTTCTTGCAAAGTCGGTAGCATACAAGTCACCGTATTTACCGCCTTTGATATATTTGATTTGGAATTTTCCACCAAACCCAATATTTTGAGCAACCGGATAAGCTTTATCATTCTCTGTGTAAGTGTCCTCAATAACGTTATGGTTATAGGCAAAGTTTGCACCTGTTTTCCAGATAAGGTCTTTGGTAATAGCCCAAGAGTAGGAAAGCGTTGTTTCAATTCCTTGGTTACGAATAACACCTGTATTAACGGCTTTGGTCAACCCACTAAGAGTACCTATTGCCAGATAGTTATTATTCATGGATGTATTGTAGTAAGTTACATCCCAGTTCAGTGAATTTCTGAAGAAAGAAATATCAAATCCTGCTTCGAAAGATTTTAACATTTCCGGTTTCGGATCTTCATATCTAGCAAAGTTAGAAGCAGTAACTGCACCGGTAGTTCTACTCTTCGTCTGTTGAACATAAAGAATATTCGGAATCGAGTTACCCACTTCTGAATAAGATGTACGTACTTTTAAGTGCGTAATAAAGTCAGGTAGTTCTACCAAGCCATGAACCAACGCATTGGCACCGAATGAAAAGTAACCGTAGTTATCTCGAATTTTTTTAGCACGGAACTGTGTAAACGCACGATACCAGTCGTGACGATAACTTCCTTCCAAATACACTAACTCTTTCCAACCTAATTGTCCTGTAACGAAAAGACCTTTGTCCCAATCTGAAGTTTTCCAATAATCTCTTGATCCTCCAGAACCGGTTCTATAGTCAAACTCGTTGATTATTGTAGGCACTCTTCTTAACGTATAGTCATATGGAGAAGCTATTTCAAACATACTATTGCCTTCTCCTTGAGCTCTATGAGCAGTAGCACCTCCGGAAGCAGACACTGAGAAATCACCAAAAGTATCATCGTAGCTTAACATTCCATCTAGGTAAAACTCATGTACAGAAGATGAACCTTCACTATAAATACCCCTATCTATCATTTGTGTTGGATATTGTGTAGTAGCCATACGACTATCGGTGTATTTGCTTCTGGATCTATCCAGACTAAAGCGAGCTTGCGCTTTCAAGCTTTTTATAATTTGGAAGCTGGATGAAATATAACCATAAGCTCTATCTTCTAAGTTAGTTCTATTGTTGTTACGAACCAACCAATAAGGGTTGTTTTGATCGGCAGCCATATAAAGCCAATTTTGCATCGGACCTTCTAGTTCTACCGGATCATAATTCCACTTCATTGTACCATCTCCCGCATCTACCAATCGACTTACAGAACCCGGATTAGTCATCTACTTACCTTCCTCAATCATATGGTTTTCTTTGTAGTACTGCATATCAGCATTACGTGGAGTGAGATATAGGTGATAAAGTGGGTTAAGCGTTGTTCCTCCACCCGGACGGTTTTTGGTGTTTTGGTTTACATAATTCATTGCCAAATCCACTTTTAATCTATTGTTGATAAATGAGTAGTTTTGACGGAAGTTGAAAGTGTGTCGTCCATATTTATTATTCTCAACCATACCGTGAGAAGTGGTATTTCCATAAGAGAAATAAGTCAACACATTTTTAGAACCACTACTGATAGAAACAGAGTTGTTAAAAGTAGAACCTGTTTTGAAGAAGTCTTCCGCATCGTTTCTACCTTCTGTTCTTAGTTTGAAGTCGCCTGCATTCAATTCTTCGTCTGTAAACTGATCCATACGTTTTCCCCAGCTATCTGCTGTCAACTGTTTAGTAGCCAAATTTACATTTCCACCATACACATTTTGGAACTTAGGCAGTAATAATGGACGCTCAAAAGTGGCATTAGAAGATACTTTTACATTCAGTTTTCCTTCTTTACCCCTTTTGGTAGTAATCATCAACACACCGTTGGAAGCAGCACTACCATATAGAGCGGCAGCGTTAGCACCTTTCAGAATATTGATATCTTCGATGTCATCGGGGTTGATTGACCCCAAAGCGTCGGAACCTTCGGTAGCAAATGCATAACCCATAGTTTCGCCACCACCTACTCCATACTGTCCGCTTACGCTATTGCTCATCGGGATACCATCAACAACAATAAGTGGTGTATTATTTCCAAGGATGGATTTGTTACCACGAAGAAGGATTTTGGAAGAACCTCCGGCACCGCCTACGTTAGGCGTAATGCTCATACCTGCGGCTTTTCCTTGCAGTGAGTTAATAAAGTTTGGATCCTGCACACGCATCAACTCGGAATTGTCCAGTTTTTGCGTTGCATAGGTCAATGACTTAGCCTTACGCTCAATACCCATAGCAGTAACCACCACTTCGTCAAGTTGTTTACTGTCGTCCTCCATTACAATGTTAAATACTCGGGTAGTTCCTACTGTAATTTCTTGAGGAAGCATACCTACGTAACTGATTTGAAGAACGCTGTTTTGGTTAGGAACTTCAAATGCGAACTTACCATCAATGTCAGTAATCTGACCGATAGTTGTTCCTTTAATTTTCACAGAAGCTCCGATTAACGGTTCGTTCTGACTGTCAGTTACCACTCCGGAAATTTTAATACCGGATTGTGCCATTGCACTTGTAGCAAATGCAAGGACAAAAATAGCTAGAAAAAAACGTCCTTTTGTTAGAACAGATAGTTTTTTCTTCAAAATTTTCGTGAATTTCATAGACACTTAAATTTGTTTGTAAAAAATTAATTATTATTTATTTCTAAAATATTTAAAATTTATTTTCTGTTATCCACCAATATTTTAGCGTTCAATTTCAAAACAGCACAAGATTCAAAAATTTCTTCAAAATTAATATTTTTTCTTTAAATATGCAGGATTTTTAACCCAATAAAGGATTTTTTTGAAATATCTCGTATTTTTTGAACATCATTGGTAGTTATTAAACAGTATAAGCTGAAAATATGGAAGAGAGTTAGGGGTTTCCCAACTCTCTTTCATAGAAAAAATCAAACAGTAAAACTCATTATTTATTCTTTAATCAACTTAACTGCTCTATAGAGTTTATTATCTTTCATAATTTGAAGGATGTAGTTACCTTGAGCACCATCAATAGAAACATTGATAATCTCAGAAGGATTTCTAACTGCTAATGAGCTATTTTTCACAACTTGTCCGGCTTGATTAAGCACTCGAACTGTGTAGTTTCCAACTTCTGTGAATTTCAGATTTACAGACTCTACAAATGGGTTTGGATACAAAGCCATTTTTACAGCTTCTTGTGTTTTTACACTTGTTCCACCGTTAATTACAATGTAGTCCACTTTGTTTACAGAGGATTTTCCCCACATATTTACCACATCAAGTCCGGCATCAAATGTTCCACCGATTTTGTAAACTACTTTAAGTGCTTTTTCAACACTATTATCTACAGATTGTGCATTTGGTAGTTTCCACTCAGCAGAAGTTGTAATATTCAAGGAACCTTCAATACCCGGATAACCTAATAAAGAGTTATCAGCCGGAACATATTTAAGTGTTGCCCCCGTTGTATTTTCACCGCCACCATCTACAATTTGTGATACAGCAGCATACAAATTACCTTTTTTACCTTTACTTTTAAATGCGGTGCCACTACTAACAGGTGCATCTTCAAAATCCCAATATCCGTCAAGTCCATCCGGAATAGCTCTTCCATAGTAGCCTTTCATTGCATCTTCGACATCGGCTTGATCTAGAACTTTTGTCCAATACTGAACATCATCCACAGCACCTACAAATCCAGCGTGATACACGTTAGAACCACCAATATATACATTGATTGGTGAACCACCGGCTCCTCCACTCGTGTTGTTTCCTCCAAACTGTATGTTTTCTTCTGCTATTTTCTTTCCATTAAGCCACAACGCTTGTTTACTGTCTGAAATAGTAATAGCAATATGTGTCCATACATTGGTAGGAACAGAGAAGTTATTTGCCATACAGTTTTGGTTTGGACTCTCGTGTATATTTCCATTGTATCCCGGATTTGATTCGTTCCACTGAGTAAGCGAAACTATATTGGCATTCACACCATCATAAACACCTTCCGGCCAAATATGTACCCAGATATTACCCCAGTTATTGTGTGGCCATTTTGCTTTGAAGTCACGCTTATTAATTAGATTTGTTCCATATTTGTCGTGGCTCCACTCGTCAGCTTTGAACCAGAAGGCAAGTGTAAAGTTTGCCTTACTGCCTACCTCTGCGGGTAATGCAAGCATTTCAGGGTCTTTTACTTTTACAGCTCTTGACACACGACCTTCACCATCTTTAGAAGTATAGGTATATGTTACTACTTGACCTGCATCAGCTTCTTGTACATCCGAAGAGAAGCTAAGAATAGCAGGAACAGCACCTGTTTCTTCCGGTGTTATTTGTACAAAACCGCGTGTAATCACTAACTTTCCGGCATTATCAGTTACATGTAAATCAAATAGTCCTAATTTGTCTATTGAAGTAGATACTTCTGTAGCATTCTCTGCTGTTATAATAACCTCGCCTGTAAGTGGGTCTTTAATTTCCCATTTTTTAGCAGGCACATGTAGTTCGTCTAAGTATTTAACAGTGAAAGTCTCATTAGGTTTTACTACAGGCTTATCAATGATTACATTATCTAGCGGAGTATCATATGGCATTTCAACGAACTCAGTCCATTCGATGGCTGATTTTTGAATTCCATCCGGTGAAACTGCGCGTACTCCTACACGTACTTCAGAAGACTCATGAGGCAATAGTGGTCCATCAATCACATATCCAGCCCAAGATGTAGTAGCTGTAAGCAACTGTGCAGGTTGACCTTTTTGTTCCATAAAAATTTCAAAGTACCAAGTTCCTACTTCGTCGTTGTACGTTTTTACACCGTTGCTTTCATCTTTACTTTTGTAGAAAACTTTGAAGTCAACTTGATTGTAACGTCTGCGTAATACATCCAGCTTAGTGATAGTCGGTTTTACTACATCGAATGTTTGTGCCGGATTACGTACAGCAAGCTCGCCTAACAAAATTCCATACTCAGCATCTGTATTTTCAAAACTAAGTCCTATCATAGAGATTACATCGTCGGCTACAAGTCCCAGCTCTGACAAGTTAAAAGTTTTAGTAGTCCACTCACCCTCAGCTGCAGTTGCAGGAAGTGCTACTTCAAGATAAGTTGTCAATGCGCCTTGCTTAGCAACGAATAATTTTGCTTTCGGGTCGGTACCTTTCAGTAATTTATAAGTAAGTGAAATAGTATAGTTCGGTTGGATGTTCAGTTTCGTTTTGAAAAGTTTCACACGTGAAAAATCTGTGCTTCCGTGGATTTTCAAACATGAACCGCCAAACCATGCATCATCAAAGGTAAAATCTGCTTTGATTAATTCGCTTAGTCCTGTTTGAGTTACTTTATCATTTCTGTCTGTAATCCACCAGCGCCAAGTTGGCAAGAAATCTTGTGTGTTGATATTGTGCCATTTGTGATCAAATGTAGTTTTTCCTTCATTGTTGAAAAACAATCCATTACCCAAGCTAAAGCGAGTTACGAACGGAATATGTTGAAGAGTTGATTTCGCTGTTAGCAATGAAGCTAATCCATGGAATGTTTTTAAGTCGGCATTTGATAATGTCGCATCAGTGCGAACATCGGGTGTTAGAGCCGGATTTCTATTTCCACCTGAGAAAATTAACTCTTGTTTTTGTAGATAAGCGTTCTGAATAGCTATATCAGAGGCTCCATCGTCTGTAGCACTTTGGTGAATTAAGCTTTGAGCGTGAGCTCCCCAAAAACCTATAGAAATTTTACTATTGATTAGGTTCGACCAGTAGCTATTTCTTAGTCCTCTTCCTTGAATATCAAATCCGGCATATAAATCATAGCTGCTACGTCCCATTGCTTTAGCATTCGCCTCAGAGTTTTGAAGAGTCCAACCGTACCAGTTATAGTTAAAAAACATAGCATCTGTTACAGGTGCGGCACCACTACCAAAGATTCCGTCATTGTGTGAAGCTAAGCCTCTATCAAAAGAGATAGAACCTTCATCATCCGTGCCATCATACCAATGCCATTGAAACTCCCAATCAATTGCTTTGGCTTTAGCCTTACAATCTTTTACAAAGTCGATTAATTGGTTCATAAAACTGGCTGTAGTATTAAACTCCGAATTTACACCTAATCCATCGATACCATAATACTTCATCAATTTTACTAGTTTTTCGGTATATTTGTAGGTTCCATCAGAGTTTTTTTGGAACATTCTCCAGAACACTTTTCCATGTGGATTAAAATAAGTCGCTTCAACTGAAGCTTGCCATGGTATTCCATTTACAACACCGATTTTCACACCATTTTTATGTGCCACATCGGCAAGACCGGCAGATGAGCGCATCCAAGACGCAGACCAGTTACCATGAATATCCACATAAGACCACATGCTAAAGTTATCGCCTTCAAAGCAATAACGCGGAAGTGCTTTCCATTTAGTAGATGGATCGTCCATCGGTAGCCAAAGTAATAGTTTCCTGTTTTTATCAATCGCACTATTCACTTGATAGTCACCTTCATCAATACGTTTCAGAGGACGTACACGTGAAATATAAAATTGATCATCAAATTCATCGGTTCCGGGAGGTGGCGTACCGGGCGCCCATGTATCTAAGATTGTGAAAAGATCGGTTGAACCTTGCTGAATGTCTAGTGGGTGGGTGGGTGTTCGTTGTGCCCATATACCTAATGTCACAAAAAATAACGCAAATAGGACAAAGTTTTTTTTCATAATTTTTAAATATTAGACAAAATAATTATCTGCGATCATTCCTAATTGATGTAAATGTTGCTTATAATGAAATTAGGAATGATTGCAGATAAATCATATAAAAATAAAGTAGCCGCCATCTTTCAGAAGAATAGCGACTACTTCATAAAAAATTATTTAACTACTTTCAATGTTTTAGTTCCTGCTTTTACTAGATATACATCATTTGCTAAGCCATTAATAGTATGTGTAGAATCGGAAGCTACTTCATCAACCAACAACTTACCTGCAACAGAATACACAGCAATTGAAGTTCCTGCCTCTACTCCTACCACATTCAAAGTATTACCGTCAAAGAAAGTATAGATTTTGTTAGCATCAACATCATTTACACTTGCAAGTGTAAATGTATATATAGCAGATGCTATCTCACTATCTTGCATTCCTTCTTTTACTGCAATAGCCTTAACAAAGCAACTTTGGCTTAATGAGAAAGGTGCGGTATAAGCTGTAGATGCTGCACTTGGAGTACTACCATCAAGCGTATAATAAATAGATGCACCCTCAGTAGCAGTAGTAATAGTAATCTCTTGTGCTGTTGTATACTCACCTGATGCCGGAGTAATTACCGGAGTTGCTACAGTTTCTTGTGTACCTTTAACACGCAAAGTAGCATCTACCACAGATCCACCATTACGTGCAATGGGCTGTTTATCCCCTAATGAGTTGATGTTTGTACTATGACCATCTACTACCCAATCCACCATCATACGAATGCGGTAATCGCCGGGTTCTTTATCAGCCGGAAGCGTGTAAATAATTGGTTTTTCCATCTCATGTTCAGCATCTTCTCCATTCAAACCGATAAGCTCTGTATCATCATCAGTTGAAAAAACTCCATCGTTGTTCCAGTCAACATAAATAACGTTGTGCATCCAGTAACCAGTCCAATCGTATTTGAACGTCAGCTCATCTCCCGCTTCAACTTCAATAATAACATCTGTCATATCAAAGTAAATAGTACCAGCATCAGCTTGATTTACTTCAAAAAAACGATACTCTGCACCATTTTTTTCGCAGGAAATACTAGTTAAGGCTCTGTCTGTACGCGTAATTTCGCCATAATCGGTAAAATAATTTTGTGCATTTACCGACACAATAAACATGCTTACGAATAAGCTTAAAAAAGTAATTTTTTTCATTTTGTTTTTCTTATTAATAGTTACATCAACAATTCATCAAAATTTCTTGAAGCTCCAAAGAGCTTCAAGAAATCAAATTATAAAATGTTATTTAACTACTTTCAAAGTTTTAGCACCTGCTTTTACTAGATATACACCATTTGCTAAGCCATTGATAGTATGTGTAGAACCGGAAGCTACTTCATCAACCAACAACTTACCTGCAACAGAATACACAGCAATTGAAGTTCCTGCCTCTACTCCTACCACATTCAAAGTATTACCGTCAAAGAAAGTGTAGGTTTTGTTAGCATCAACATCATTTACACTTGCAAGTGTAAATGTATATATAGCAACTGCTACCTCACTATCTTGCATTCCTTCTTTTACTGCAATAGCCTTAACAAAGCAACTTTGGCTTAATGTGAAAGGTGCAGTATAGGCTGTAGAAGCAGCACTTGGAGTACTACCATCAAGCGTATAATAAATAGATGCACCCTCAGTAGCAGTAGTAATAGTAATTTCTTGTGCTGTTGTATACTCACCTGATGCCGGAGTAATTACCGGAGTTGCTACAGGTTCAGTTCCTGCACTAATACGTAATACTGCGTCCACTACAGATCCACCATTACGTCCAATTGGTTCTTTAGTACCAAGTTCATTCACATTGGTACTCTGTCCGCTAAAACCTGGATTGTCATCATAAGCTACCCAGTCAACCATCATACGGATGCGATAGTCGCCGGGTGCTTTGTCTGCAGGAATAGTGTAAACAATTGGCAACGTCATTTGACTGTTATTAACTTCGCCATTGAACCCAATACGTTCTTCGTCACCATCTGTTGAAAAAGTCCCATCGTTGTTCCAGTCAACGTAAATGATGTTGTGCATCCATTCACCTTTCCAATCGTATTTGAACGTCAGTTCATCTCCCGCTTCAACTTCAATAATAGTACCTGTCATATCAAAGTAAACGGCATCATTGTCACCATCATTGATTGTTTGATTTACTTCAAAAGTAAGATACTCTACACCATTTTTTTCACAGGTAATACTAGTTAAGTATCTACCTCCGTGCTCATTTGATCCATAACCGGTAAAATAATTTTGTGCATTTACCGACACAATAAACATGCTTACGAATAAGCTTAAAAAAGTAATTTTTTTCATTTTGTTTTTCATTTAAATTGTTAGTAAAAAATAAAAAGTTTATTGAATTAATTTACAGTCAGTTGCCTTTTCAGGCAACCAACTGTAGCTTTTTTTCGAAATTAATTATCTTTTCTGCATTTTAGCACTGCGAACAACATTGTTGTTTAACATTTTAACCATATAGATTCCTCTATTTAGATGAGATAGATTCACAGTTTCCAAATTACCTTTTTGAGTGAAAACTAATTTACCGTCAATGGTGTAAATCCAAACTTGTTGTGTGTTTTCAAAGTTAACAATAGTTTCTACCGGATTAGGATAGAATCTTGAAACGGCACTTGCACCGCCGTCAAAAATTCTTTCAACGCTTGTTCCACCGCGAACTCCATCCGGCTCATCTGCTATACCTTGGTCGCGAGTATCTTCTGTTACTTTTGGTGGATTGTTACCGGTAATATTTACAGTAAAGTCAATACTAAAGCCTTTTGCTGTCTGTCCACATGGACCTGGGTGTGTAAACCAAGCATCACTGAATACAATACGCAAACGGCTTTGTCCCGGATTAGCATTTTCAGGAACTGTAAACTGACGAGTAACGCCGGTAGTTTCAAATTCAGGTGTTCCTGCTCTAACTGTACCCAAATCAAATACCTCTTCAGTTAAAGTGTCAAAATCACCGTTTTTATCCCAGTCAATATATGCTTTTGCGAAACACCATCGAAGACCATCTACTTTTGGTTGTTGTTTGCCGTCTTTATCAGGCCATGTTGAGTTAGTTGTATCGAAAGCTTTGAAGAAGAAGTTAAATGTTTGACCTTGAGCCACAGTAAACGAATGGTCAATAGCACTTTGATATTGTGAGCCATCTGCTACAGGTGCATTTGCAGTGTAGTTCAAATTGTGCTCTAATCCTGTAGTTTTAACCTCTGTTAAGTAACGTTGTACTAGGGCAATATCTGTACCCTCCGCATCCGGATTAATTTCGGATGTACAGTATACATCTTTTATATATTCCGGAAGTTGATTTGATGCAGCCCGTGGAACTTGTACCCATACAACCGGCGAATAAGTTTTACCATCTACAGATACAGAGCGAACACCGACATAAGGCACATCTACACCATTATTATCCTCAAACTCAAGATCACCCACATAAGCTGACCAAGTAGAAGTACTTGCTAGTTGAGAAATTCTGCCGTCTTCACCGTTTTTATACATAACTTCAAAATGAGAAACATTGCCTTCGTCATTATAAACTAATCCCGTTTTCTTTGCACGTTCAGAAAGTGTCAAGGGTTCTATTTTCCAATTCAGCTTCAACGCCATAGATTTTTGAGTCTCACGTTTTACTTCTACTATAAGCTCTTCAACAGGCGACACATCTTTTATTTGTCTATCGTCAGTAAGTGCTAATTTTCCAACATAGATTTGATATGGCTCAGTTGATGAACCTTTTACACGTAAACCAATATACTCAATAAAGTCACCTGTTGCAAATCCTGTCATAGGTAAGGTCATCTCTTCCCATGTTTTACCATTAGTGCTTCCTACAGGAATTTCGTGCCAAGTGTTATTGTCTTTCTTTTTAAGAATTACATATAGGTTAGTTGGAGTAACGCCTTCTTTATAAGTCTTAACAGCTACTTTTACTTGTGGATTTGTTGCACTAATTTCTAAATCTGTACGATATAGCACAATGTCAGTTCCTGTAGCTGTTACATTTCCTGTCAATTCAAGCGTAGAACCACCTGTGTAAGCATCACGATGAGTATATTTAGGTTCAATAGCTGTAGAAACATTGGTAGTATTAGCATCATACACCAACCAACGATAAGTTGGCTGATAGTCTTGTGCGCCCATATCGTACCAGTTTCCGAACGTTTTTTTACCTCTAAAGTTATAACGTTCACCGTTTCCTAATTGAAAATTTGTCCAAAAAGGCAATTTACCTTGTACAGTTGGTCTCTCTGCAATAAAGCTTGCCAAACCACCAAAAGTTGAAAGAGGTTCTTTATTTCCAGATTTTTCCCAATTATTTCCTGTATTCGATAATGGAGGACGTTTGGCCGGATTACGATTACCTCCTGAGAAACCTCTTTCAAGAAGTTTTTGATAATTTTCTTGGATATCATATCCATCCGTTCCCGAATTGTAACTCATAAAACGGCTTTGTCCGTGCTCACCCCATAGACATAAGTTCATCTCTTTATGAGTATCTCGATTCATAGCAGGCCAATCTCTGTCCATCCCAACAATCCAAACACCTTGATAAGCATTAATCTCGTTCGGGTTTATAGCTTTCGCAGCATTAATAGAGTTTACTGTACTTCCTGATGCAAAATCACCATTAGAGTAGTTAAGCATCAAGTCAATCGTTTTGTCATGCGGATCATGTCCATAATACAATGCTTTTGCATTAAAGGCAGTAAGACCTGAATTCTGAGTATAAAGACCGATATGAAAATTATCAAAACCTTTTTCTTTGGCTATGCGGAATAGTTCTTTATGGAAAGCAATCACATCAGCATTTGTGTAACTATTATCTTCCCAGTTATAGTTAATTCCATCAAGTCCCATATACATAAAGATATTAATCATAGGTTCGGCATATTTATATGTACCGTCACTATTTTTTTCAGTGATAAGTTTTGAATAAGCCTTATCGCCACTACCCAGAGTCCAAGACTCGAAAAATTTAATACCACTAAAAATATCTGTACCGTGTTTGTGAGCCGCATCGCCCCAAGAACCCGGGGCTTGGAAAACACCGTGGTTCCAAGAGCCGAAAAGATGTGTGTATTGCCACATTGAATACACGTCATTATTAAACAGAGAAGATGGATAACCGCCGTTTCCTTTACCGATTCCTCCCGGAAGGTTCATCCAAAGTTTACGTTTTGGATTAATGGTTTTATCCACTTGCTTGTCCTGATTGTACATTATATTCGCAGGACGGACGTGTGAACGTGAAAACTCCATATCGAAGCCGAACGTGTTTCTAATTTCAGCCTCTGTCGGATAGTTTCTTCCATCCTGTAGTACATCATAGAACAGTTGTAGCATCTTGGAATCCTCATAGGGTGTCCAATCAAAAATCTCTTTGGAAGCCGTAGGTGACTGCTGTGCACTCATAGAAAAACTTCCGAAACACAGTAGCAAAGCTACTAATTTTAAGTAAAAATTGTTTCTCATGAAAATTAAGTTAATTAATAATTTAAATGTAAAACCGTATATGGTTTTGACTATTTTATTGTTGTTTTTCTTTATTTAATAAAAATTACATCCTGATAAGTCTGCCGAATTCATCAAGTTGTAAAATTTCCTATAAATATACGATATTTATTCTTAAAAAATTCAATAAATTCAAACCTTTTTATTAATTTTTAGAACTTAATTAATCCTACTATCGCAGAGCTCTCTTTCAATACACTGATTTTCAGTCAATACAGCATTTAGAGTGTTTATCTTGATTATTGAAAGTTATTTTCAAAACCACATAAAAACATCCTAAGACTTCCAACAACACAAAAAAAGCACCTTTCAGATTTCTCTAAAAGGTGCTTTTGTGCGGTCGAAGGGACTCGAACCCCCACGCCTCTCGGCACTAGATCCTAAGTCTAGCGCGGCTACCAATTACGCCACGACCGCAGGTGGTATTTTGATAACGGGTGCAAAGGTAGTAATAATTTTCAAACCACAAACTATTTTTCTAGAAAAAATAAATTATTTTTTTTGCTAATCGAACGAACACGCTTCCAAAACAAGAAACATGAAACGCGAAACTTGGAACGTGAAACGTGAAACTACTCAATCTCGCTCAAATCATACGGCGTTTCCTGATATACAAAATAGTTAAGCCAATTGGTAAACAGCAAATTAGCATGACTCCGCCAGCGCACAACCGGATCATTTTCAGGATTGTCGTTTAGATAGTAATTTTCAGGCATCCGGATGGGTAAACCTTTTTTCAAATCTCGTTTGTACTCTGTATCCAGTGTTCGAGGCGAATACTCCGAATGTCCGGTAATAAAAATATCTCTTCCGCTTCGCGCCATAACCATATAGACTCCGGCTTCCAACGATTCGGAAAGCAAAGTTAATTCGGGAACTTTAAGAATATCTTCACGTCTAATCTCCGTATGGCGACTATGTGGCACATAAAACACATCATCGAAACCACGAAAAAGAGGGTTTAGTTTATCAAAAACCGTATGCTTATAAACACCGAAAAGTTTTTCTTCGAGCGGATATTTTGGCACACCGTAAAAATGATACAAACCAGCCTGAGCCGCCCAGCAAATATAAAACGTAGAAGTAACATTTTTTTGTCCCCAATCAAAAATCGCCTGCAATTCTTTCCAGTAACTCACCTCCTCGAAAGGCAAATGTTCCACCGGTGCACCTGTTACTATCATCCCATCGTATTTGGACTTACCTACCTCATCAAAAGGCTTATAAAATTCCATCATATGCTCTATCGGCGTATTTTTAGGCGTATGTGAATCCATACGAAGAAAATCAACCTCCATTTGAAGTGGCGTGTTTGACAGCAAGCGTATCAAATCAGTCTCAGTAGTAATTTTTAACGGCATTAAGTTCACTATCAACAGCTTAAGCGGTCTAATTTCCTGACTTTCAGCTCGCTCGGAATCCATCACAAAGATATTCTCTTTGCGCAATGCTTCTACAGCGGGTAGATTTATGGGAATATTTAATGGCATATATATTTTTTAGTTAGCAGTTTTCAGTTCTCAGTAAGCAGTAAGCAGTAAGCTTGTTTTCTTGTTTACTTGCTTATTTGTATTCTCGTCTTCTTGTCCACTCGTCCACTTAATTATAAAAATTCCATGACAATCCAAACTTAAACATAGGCGGATTTATCGGGTATCCGGGCATGTGGAAACCCCACTCTTTCATAAACCAACGACCAATATTATTGTATTTCACAAATATTCTTGCCTGCTTCAAATGAAAGTTCGCATAAGCATTTATTTCCGGAAAATTTCCGACCTCCACCTCTTTTTGATTGAAAAACTGTGTAATCGCCGGCATATACGAAGGTGCAAAATACTTGGTGTGATAACGCACATTTACACCTATCTGTGGATACAAATCCACAAACCACTTATCATAATAATATAAATTGTGAAACAATGTCAAAGTCGGCAGTGGAAGCACATCCTGATTAGAACTTACTTGATACACCACGTTGTTTTCCAGATTAAAAACTCCCAATCTCACACCTTGCTTCAAATCCACCGTAAACACCTGCACATTTCCGGAATGCTGTGTCGGCAATCCCTTTTCATTGAAGTAGATGTAATTGGTAATATTTTCTACTGCCGCATGAAGCTTAGTTTTTCGCTTTGGTAATTCAAACACACCGCCAAGATGTGTTTTGTACATTTTTGTAAAATGATTACTCCATCGGAAATGAGTGGAATGATAGTTTTGCAAAAAGAAAGAAGGTTCTTCGTTTCGGACAAAAGCATTGGCAGTTAACGATACCTGCTCTTTGCCTAGTTTAAAATTCCCAACCGCCTTTCCTTCCAGTCGAAACTCTCCCAACTTATAACCAATCAAATAAATATCACCTAAAAAGTTATACCGAAAATTTGCACCTTGCGCTTTCGACATCATACCACCTACCCGTGTATTAGACTTTACTACCTGACCAATTGGAAGATAACTATCCATTAAAATGGTCGGCTGCGACATAAAATCTCTTTCCTGCGCATAAATAAATTGCTGAATTTCATTTTCCACATATCCCGTAAGCCCAAATTTCATCCAACGATTAAACTCCTCAGCTAAATTTACCGAAAACAAATTGCTCAATGTTCGTACAGCAGCCGTATCATTTGCAGAATTAGTCGCTCCTAAATCGGTAAACTCATAAAAATTCCGCACCACGCTAGGTTCATAATAGCGTTTTTTCATCTCTTCAAACTTAAAAGAATGCCCAAAACGTGTAACCGGAACAAATTCATAACGCACCGAATCTTCATCCACTTTAATCTCTCTATTTATCCCAATGGCATAGCTGTGATTATAAAAGAAGGTGTTTTTCCGAAAAACCGAATAACCATGCATATTTACAGGCATATCTTTCGTTTCCACGTCAATATCCGGATTGTTAAGCATTTCCAAATTACTCAGACCGCCACTCTCATGATTGAAATGATTATTTACCGCCGCCAATGCATAAGCTGAATAATATTTTCCGCTGTAACGCCAGAAAACACTACCCGAGAATCGCTGTGCCGCCTGATTATTGAACCGTCCAACCGAGTACAAAAAATCCAAATTCGTTCCGAAATTCATTTTTTTAGAAGGACTCACCGCCAAAAGAAACTTCACATGTTCCTCCTTCCTTCCTACAGGTCCGCCCGTAAGATAAGTCAAATTGGTAAAAGGAAACGACGAATCATAAAACTTTGCAGACTGCGCATCCATCAAATACGGTTTATAAGCATCCTCAAACATAAAATCCGAGCCTTGCGAACGTTTGATATAAATTTTAGATTGAATCGGCGAACCGTAATTCCCATTGTAAGAATTGGCAA
Source organism: Bacteroidales bacterium (assembly GCA_012837935.1). Taxonomy (GTDB): domain Bacteria; phylum Bacteroidota; class Bacteroidia; order Bacteroidales; family Paludibacteraceae; genus UPXZ01. The sequence continues at coordinate 9,685 of DUQG01000045.1, read as the reverse complement.
TACTTAATCTATCTATAATATTATTGTCCTGATAATTGATGTGTGCCGTATCTACGGGTACAGTATCCGCTATTGCCAACTGCTCATCAATATGCCAAGATTTGATAAATCGCTTCTTAGGTTGAGTTTGAGCTGACAAAGCAAATAGGCTTATAATGATTATGATTGTTACTATAAATCTTTTCATCCAAATGAAATTAATTTCACAAATAATTGACAAAGATACAAAATGAGATTGGAAAACCTGTTTTTTGGCTTTGAAACTTTGCTCGTTTGACAAATTTTAAGGTTAATTTTTAACAATGTAAATCAAACAACTAAACAACAACCAAATAACAACTAAATAACGTGAAACAAATAACGACGCAGCCAAATAACATCCAAACAATCGAACAACCAACCATTCAAACATCCAAACAACCGAACATCCGACACCCAACATCAAACTTTTTCACAAAAACATTGTCCAATTAAATAAAAAACCGTATCTTTGCACCCACTTTATTAAAAATCATTTTATAAACCATTAAAAAGGTAGAAAACAGTATGTTAAATCATTATGAAGCCGTTTTCATTTTAACTCCCGTTTTGTCTGATGCTCAGATGAAGGAAGCGGTAGAAAAGTTCAAAGCTGTTATCACTGACAACGGAGGAACTATCACAAATGAAGAAAACTGGGGAATGCGCAAGCTGGCTTACCCTATTCAGAAAAAATCAACAGGTTTTTATACCCTGTTGCAGTTTGATGTTGCACCGTCAGTAATCGCAACTTTGGAAACTCAATTCCGTCGTGACGAACGTGTGCTACGTTTCCTTACTTTCCGCTTGGACAAATACGCTTATGAGTATGCTGAAAAAAGAAAACGCAACAAAGCTCAACCAAAAGCTGAAACAGAAGTAAAAGCTACAAAAGCAGAAGAAGTTAAAGAAGAAACCAAAGAAGAAAAGGAGGACTAAACAATGACAAACGGAGAAATTAGATATCTGACTCCACCTACAGTGGACATCAAAAAGAAAAAATATTGTCGTTTCAAAAAAAGCGGTATCAAATACATCGATTATAAAGATGCCGATTTCTTGAAAAAATTCTTGAATGAGCAAGGTAAAATCCTTCCTCGTCGTATTACAGGAACTTCGTTGAAATACCAACGTAAAGTTGCTCAAGCAGTTAAGAGAGCTCGCCACTTGGCATTGCTTCCATATGTAACCGATATGATGAAATAATTAAAGGAAAGGAGAAAAATTATGGAAATTATATTATTAGAAGATGTAATCAATCTGGGTTACAAAGGAGATATTGTAAATGTGAAAGACGGATACGGACGTAACTTCCTTATTCCACAAAAGAAAGCAATCATAGCAAGCCCTTCTGCTAAAAAAGTATTGGCTGAAAATCAAAGACAACAAGCTCACAAACTGGAAGCTATCAAAAATGCTGCAGTTGAATTGGGTGAAAAAATCAGCGCAGTGGGTGCACTTACTATTGCTGCTAAAACCAGCAAAACCGGTAAAATCTTTGGTGCGGTTGGTTCAATCCAAATTGCAGAAGCTCTTGAAAAAGCGGGCGTTACTGTTGACAGAAAACTTATTGCTGTGAAAGCTGCTGTTAAAGAAATTGGTTCATACACAGCATCTGCTAAACTTCACAAAGAAGTTACTGTAGAAATCCCATTTGAAGTGGTATCCGAATAAGGATTTCCTTTCAATTCAAAATCATAAAAACCGATTGACTTCGTGAGAAGTTTGTCGGTTTTTTCTTTTTTTAGGACAAACGATTTCCTAATCGTTTGAAAAACACTACTTGCCACTCTTCCCTTTCCTTTTTTTATTTAGAAACATTTCCTTCACATCTTTGAAGTATAATCTTAATTTTTTAGACACAGAATTGTAATATATATTACCGTTCTTTGCGAAAAAATTATAAGATTAGATAATGAGAAAAATTATACTTGCATTTTTTCTGACTTTAGGGATTTTTAGCGTAAAATCTACCAATATCTCAGGAATAGTTACTGATGCCGAAACCGGCGAACTTTTAGTAGGAGTTACCGTTTTTGTGAAAGATAATTTAAAATATGCAACCAGTACAGGTTTAGACGGCAGTTTCAATCTTCGAAATATCCCTTCCGGAACGCAAACCATCGTTTTCAGACTTATCAGCTACGAAATCACCGAGCAAACCATTCAAATATCCGACAATTCAAATCAAAAAATTGATATACAACTTTTGCCGCAAGGCTTGGAATTAACCGCTGTAACTGTTACAGCATCATCCAAAAGCACGGATTACGGTGCTAGAAAATTAGAAAAAGTATCACCCAATATTTTGAATGTTGTAAGTTCCAACTTTATAGAAAACTCACCGGATATTACCGTAGCCAATGTGTTGCAACGAATTTCGGGTGTAACGCTCGAACGAAACAGTTCCGGCGAAGGTCAATATGCTGTTCTTCGCGGAATGGACAAACGCTATAATATTTCATTGGTCAATGGCGTGAAAATAGCCAGTCCGGATAATAAGCAACGCTATATTCCACTTGATATTTTTCCAAGCGAATTGCTTGATAGGTTAATTGTCAGCAAAACCCGAACAGCTGACTTGGAAGGCGATGCAACAGGTGGTGCAATCAATATGGATATGAAAGACGCACCACGTCAATTTACCTTAAACGTAAACGGTTCATTGGGTTACAATGCCATGTTTTTTGAGCGAGATTTTTTGGCTTTTGACCAAAATAAAATCACAATGACAGCGCCTAATGAAAAATTTGGTAGTGATTATAGGGCAAGCATGAGTGATTTCGGAAATACTATTTCGCCAATACACAACAAGAAACCACTTCCCAATGGTATTTTAGGGGTAAGTATTGGTAATAGCTTTTTGAATAACCGATTGGGCGTAATCCTCGCCGGAAATTATCAAAACCACAACAAAGGTACCAACACCACACTTTTCGACACCAGTATGTCGCAAACGGATGAGAGTAAGGCTGTTGGCATTACAGATATGCACGAGCGTACTTATTCCGAGAATGAGATAAAAACAGGACTTCATGCCAAAGTGGATTTTCATCTGAACGACAATCATAAGTTCGAGTTTTACAATGCTTACATCTACAATAAATCTATGCAAGTACGTGATAGCAAATCAATTAGTTACAGCTTTCACTATAATCCCGAACAAGGAAATTACGACTACTCATTCCAAACTCGATTGCGACTGATTAAGCAGAATATTTATGCTTCTACTCTTATAGGACATCACAAAATTACGCCTAAATTTTCTCTGAATTGGGTTGGAATTTTTTCTCACGCTAAAAACAATCGTCCCGACCAAACGTATATCAACCTTGACCAATTAACTACTAATAATCAAGGTGTTATATTTGTTGATGCAGATGGTTCGCCACGCCGATGGGAACATAATACAGACCGAGATTTATCCGGATTGCTAAACTTGACTTATCTGTTAGAAGGCGACATGGGAAAATTCACTTTGCAAGGCGGTGGTCTGTATCGGGATAAAAAACGAGATAATTTTTATGTAAGCTACACCATTCGCCCATTAAACGGGCGACAAAACAAAGGCGAAGATTTTAATACCATTGATGAAATTCAGTGGGTACTTTCTAATCCGCAAGGAAGTGTAGGACCGCTTAACTACAAAGCGTCCGAAGATATAGCAAGTGGTTATGCACAAGTAAAATGGGAAAAAGACCGCTGGGAAGCTATTTTAGGAATAAGAGCCGAATATACCAATCAAGGCTATTTTATGTTTTACCCAAATGCCGACGACGACCCGGATGGAAAACAAATTTACACGGATTGGCTGCCAAACGTAAATATTAAATATGCTTACAATGACAAAGCCAACATCCGTGCCAGCTATTACCGCTCTATAAATCGTCCCGGATTTTTTGAAATAGTGCCTTATCAAATGAAGTACGAAGATTATGACGAGTATGGAAATCCCGACCTGAAACGTGCCATCATTGATAATGCCGACCTTCGTTGGGAATATTTCCCTACACAAACCGAGCAAATTATGGTTGGTGTTTTTTACAAACACATTCAAGACCCGATTGAATATGCTTACCATACCAAAAACTATCGCCAATACGGCTATATGCCTGTAAATCTTGGCAATGCAGATAACTTAGGCGGCGAGATTGATGTAATTAAATATTTCCGTGAATTTGGAATAAAGGCAAATTACACCTATACAAATTCAAGCATAATCACCCCAAAAGCCTTTTTTACAAGAAATGAGAGCGGAAGTATCATCCGAGCATTTGAAGACCAAAAACGTCCGCTTGTAGGTCAAGCATCGCACGTGGCAAACCTTGCTTTGCTTTACAAAAGTGTTGACAAAGGTTTCGATGCACAAGTGGCATTTAGCTATACAGGCGACAAAATCGTCATTGCATCACACTACCTAAATTCTGATTACTGGCAAAAAGGTGGATTTTATCTCGACATTTCCGGTGAGAAAAAATTCAAAAACGGATTGGCTATTTATCTCAAAGCAAACAACCTGCTAAATACACCGAACATTGAATATATAAAAACACATAATCCGAAAAACAACGACTATCCGCTTCAAAGTACCAGCGGAAACACCATTATCAGAAAAGAATACTACAAACCAAGTTTCCTGCTTGGATTTAGATATAAAATGTAGAAAACAATTAATTTAACAATTATAAATAAAGAAAAATGAAAACATTAAAAAACTTGATGATTGTAGCAATCATCTTAACTGCAACAGTTTTTACTGCTTGTGAAGGAAAAGACGAACCTAAAAAAGGCGGAAAAGAATATCCTGCCGGCTCTATTGTTTGGTCCAAAGACACTGTGGTGATTTTGAAAGATCACTATGTAGTGCCAAAAGGCAAATCGCTTTATATTGAAGAAGGCGTTCAAATCATTGCATCTGATACGCTTGTAAGACCTGAATTTATCGTTTTAGGAAATCTTTACGCTTACGGAACTGCTGAAAAACCTATCCGTTTCACGGTAGATGAGAAATACCGCAACGAAGCCAAACGTTTTGGCAGATATTGGGGTGGAATTATTGCCGGATACGACAGCAAGGAAGTTTTACTTGACCACGTAATTATTGAATATGGTGGCGCTCAAACTACTGAACAGTCAAAATCATTCCAGTATCAACTATTCAAAACTGAAACCGGCGAAGGTGTACCGGGATTTCACTTCTGTAACACAGAAGGTTCATTTGTTGTTCAAAACTGCGTTTTCCGCAACAATGCCGAAGACCACATTTACATTACCGGTGGAAAATCAATTATCCAAAACAACAAATTTATTGTTAATGGTTTTGACGGTGGCGAAGCAGTTAATTACAAGTCGGATTGTATAGCTGACATTGCTTATAACCTTGTGTATGACGCAAACACCAACGCTTTCAAATTTTCTAACAAAGGTCTTATGAAAACTCAACTTCATGCAGTGGTTTATAATAATACGATAGTTAACACCGGATGGCGTCGTCCAAAAATCAAAGGTGGTTCTACATGGCTTGAAGTTGGTGCTTTTATTGAGTTTTATAACAACCTGACTTTCGATTGCCGACACGGTGTAAAACGTGACACTAAAGAACCGGAAGATGAAAAATCTGTAATTACACCAAACTTCTACTTTGCTTCTACGCAACAAGGTATTGACGGCATGACACCGGATGAAAAAAAAGGACAACTGATGGGTGCAAATGATATTTTCAGTGCTACCCCGGGAGATAAAAATCCGAATTTCACTAATTTTACCATTCAAAAAAATGTAGATGTTTTGGCTGGTGTTAATAAAACCACTGATATTCCACAAACATTCAACAATGGTTGGGATTTTTCACTAAAAAGCGGTTCGCCTGCTGCAACGGGTGGTATTACTTCATTTACTCGTAACTTCGGTACTAACGGGGTTACAGTAGATGGAAAAACATATACATCCAAAGCTCCTTCTGCTTATTTTGGTGCTTATCCCGTAAAATAATTTTTTGAAAAAACAATCACTGTGCAAATATTTTCGGCACAGTGATTGTTTTAAATAAACATATCTAACGTGTTTTTCAACACGTGTTATTTATTTTGTCAAAATGAAAAAAATATTTTCTCTTGTAGTTTCACTTCTTTTTATTGCTACAATAAGTCTTTCGGCACAAGTTCGTCAGCTAACCGAAAAAGATTTAGAAGGCGTTAATATCATTGTAGCCAATGACTTGGGGCGAAACGGATATTACGAACAAAAACCGATTGCCGAACAGATGGGCGAATGGGCTGAAAAAGCAGATGTGGAATTTGTGGCAGCTATTGGCGATGTGCACCACTTTAACGGAATAATCAGCACGCAAGACCCGCTATGGACAACAAACTACGAGCTTATCTACAAACACCCCGAATTGATGATTGATTGGTATGCCACGCTCGGAAATCACGAATATCGCGGAAACACACAAGCGGTACTGGATTATAAAAATGTCAGTCGCAGATGGGTTATGCCTGACAGATACTACACGCTTACCCAAGAAGCTGATGACGGCTCAACTATCCGCTACGTTTTTCTGGACACTACACCGCTTATCGACAAATACCGAAACGACAATACAGATTACCCCGATGCTTGCAAACAAGATATGGAAAAGCAATTGGCGTATGTAGATAGCGTTTTGACCGTATCCAAAGAGACTTGGACAGTAGTGATGGGGCACCACCCGATTTATTCGGAAACCCGAAAAAACATCTCGGAAAGAACTGATTTACAAAAACGACTTGACCCGATTTTAAGAAAACACAATGTGGATTTTTACATCAATGGACATATCCACAACTTTCAGCATATCAAAATAAAAGAGTCGCCAATTCACTATTTTACCAATAGTTCGGCTTCGCTTTCTCGCAAAGTAAAAGATACGGAAGGGACGCAATTCAAAAGCGACAAAGCCGGATTTTCTATCGTTTCAGCCAACAAAACCCGTCTGGCAATCTATTTTATGGATGGAAACGGGGATTGTATTTATGGATTTGAAAAGAAAAAGTAGCGACTAAATAGTTAGGAAACAGGATTTGGATTTAGAAAAGGAGCCGTCTCGTTTTGAGACAGCTCCTTTTACTTTCATAATGAATCATCATATAGAATTATCAATTCAAATCACACTCTTGACACATTTTTCACGCCTTTTACATTTTTTATTTTCTTAATTATATCATCCAAAGATTTATTATCGTTCACCATTACGGTCAAATTACCTTGAAAAAGTCCGGCGTTGGTGTCAATAGAAATAGAGCGAAGTAGCACATCTTTTTCTTTTGAAATAATAGACGTAATATTCGTTACAATGCCGATATCATCATGTCCCACAACTCGCAGTGTAATAGGATATTGCGAACCTTCCGCTTTACCAGACCATCGTGCTTTGATAATGCGATAACCAAAACGGGAAATCATTTGCGGTGCATTCGGACAGTTGCAACGATGAATTTTTATCCCACCCGTAACGGACACAAATCCGAAAATATCGTCACCATAAATCGGATTACAACATTTAGCAAGTTTGTATTCCACATTTTTGAGGTTTTTGTCAATCACGAGCACATCCTCTTTGGACTGAGTTTCGGGAATAGCAGAAACTTCTTTGGAAAATGTGTCGGCGGTACGAGTTTCCGCACCTACTACATTATCTCGTCGCTCTAGCTCGAGATACAAATCTCTAACATCATGAATATCAATCTTTTCTTGCGCAATAGCTTGATAAAGGTCGCTTACCGTTTTGTAGTTTTTCTTTTTAGCTAAACGAGAAAATCGTCCGTCATCCAGTTCAATTTTCCAGTTTTTAAATCGCCGTTGCAGAATTTCCCGACCTATTTCTGCATCTTTGAACTCTACTTCCTTCAAGGATTGGCGGATTTTATTTTTTGCTTTGGAAGTGGTTACGATGCTAAGCCAAGATGGATTTGGTTTTTGCGTTGGCGAAGTCAAAATTTCTACTTGATCGCCATTATTAAGTTTGTATTTAATTTGTGCATGTTTGCCGTTCACTTTACCACCCACGCACTGCGTTCCCAAGTTGGTGTGAATAGAAAATGCAAAGTCAAGCAGCGTAGCACCATTAGGAAGTTTATGTAAATCACCGTTTGGCGTAAACACAAAGACTTCTTTATCGTACAAATTCAGCTTAAACTCATCCATAAAGTCCACGGCATTCAAATCCGGATTTTCCAAGATTTCACGGATATTTCTCAACCACTCATCCATGCCGGTTTCACTTTTTATCCCTTTGTATTTCCAGTGCGCAGCAAGCCCCATTTCTGCCACATCGTTCATGCGCTCAGTACGAATTTGCACTTCTACCCATTTGTTTTGCGGACCAAGCACAGTAGTGTGAAGACTCTCGTAACCGTTTGATTTTGGAATAGAGAGCCAGTCTCTAAGTCGCTTAGGGTTAGGTTGATACATATCTGCTACAATAGAATAAGCCTGCCAACAAGCTGCTTTTTCTTTTTCTATTGGCGTGTCAAAAATAATGCGAATGGCAAACAAATCGTAGATATTCTCAAACGTAGTGTTTTGCTTGCGCATTTTGGAAAAAATAGAATGAATAGATTTTGTGCGACCTTTTATTTCAAAAGGATAACCCACTTCCTTCATTTTTTCATTCAGCGGCTCAATAAATGCAGCGATATAAGCATCACGTGAACGTTTCGTTTCGTTTAACTTTTTAGCTATATCTTTATAAATTTCTCGGTTTGTATATTTCAACGACAAGTCTTCAAGCTCGGTTTTAACCTTGTAAAGTCCCATACGGTGAGCCAACGGTGCATATAAAAACGAACTTTCACGAGCTATTTCCTGCTGTTCATCAGTAGTTTTATCTTCCAAATTTCGCATGGTTTGCAGCTGTACAGCCAACATAATCAAAATCACACGCATATCTTCCGCCATAGTTAGAAGCAACTTCCGGAAATTCTCAGTTTCAAGTGCTACATTTTTTTCATAAAGTCCTTTTACTCGCTGAAGTCCATCGGTAATCTGATGAATATTAACACTAAACTTTTTCTCTACTTCACGAACATCAATAAACTCTTTTTCAATGGGCTCTATCAGCAGAAAACTTACAACTGCCGTTTTTCCAAGTCCTATTTCATTTAGCAAAATATCAATAATTTCAAAAGAACGAGCCACAAATTCAAGCGGTTCGTATTGAAGGTTTCCGGCAGTATTTAGATAACTATTCAGTATCACTCTCAGCTCTTTACGTTCATCGCGTGTAAAAAGTGAAGCATGTGCTGAAAGTAATTTTTTATATAGTTGGATGGTTTTTATGTCCATAGTAAACTCTGATTTTATGTAATTGCAAAGATACAAAATTGAATTTATTGAAAATAAAATTGTGAGGGTTAAATGTTTTTTATCTCAATTTACTAGTGATGCATTAATTTTTTAAATTTCTTTATATAGTGCTGATTTTCACTCAGCTACAGGCGTTCTTTGATTTTACGACTTGATTTGAAAATAGATAATTTTGCAGTTATTTAATAAAATAGCATCAAAATTACTTATGTATTCAGGTAAATATGTTTTTTCTCAGGTGTTAGAAGTAGTTAATCAGTATGAGTTTAATAAATGTGTTAAACGCTACAATGGTAACTACCACGTTCGTGAGTTTAACTGT
>DUQG01000007.1 GCA_012837935.1 Bacteroidales bacterium | reverse complement strand
TATTTTATTAAATAACTGCAAAATTATCTATTTTCAAATCAAGTCGTAAAATCAAAGAACGCCTGTAGCTGAGTGAAAATCAGCACTATATAAAGAAATTTAAAAAATTAATGCATCACTAGTAATTCTCTTATTTAATTTGTTCCAATGTAATCTTTCTCGCTTCCTCGTTGGACTGCACATAGTCTTCGTTGCTTGGTTTCTGTACAAAACTTGCTTTTGTCATCACATTTTCGATGATATCGCTCATTTGCAGGAAACCGATTTTTTCTTTTAAAAATGCATCCACAACCACTTCGTTAGCTGCGTTGAGAACACAAGGCATATTTCCACCCATTTCCATCGCTTGATATGCCAAAGCCAAATTTCTAAATCGCTTTACGTCAGGCTTTTCAAAAGTCAGCTTATTAAACTCCATAAAATCCACCCGCGGAAAATCCGTTACCAATCTATCAGGATAAGTAAATGCGTACTGAATAGGCAAACGCATATCCGGCATTCCAAGCTGTGCTTTGATGGAACTGTCCGAAAACTCAATCATCGAGTGGATAATGGATTGCGGATGAACCACCACCTCTATTTGCGAAGGTTTCAGTCCGAAAAGCCATTTCGCTTCAATCACCTCAAAGCCTTTATTCATCATCGTTGCCGAATCAATGGTTATTTTTGCTCCCATTTCCCAGTTTGGATGTTTAAGTGCTTGTTTTGAAGTAACGTGCTTCAATTCTTCCAAGCTTTTTTTGCGGAATGGACCACCCGATGCCGTAAGAATTATCCTGTCAATCGGATTGTCGCCTTCCCCTGCTAAACATTGAAAAATAGCAGAATGTTCAGAATCAACCGGAAGAATCGGTGTATTGTACTTCTGAGCCAATTCATTGATGATTTCTCCTGCTACTACCAACGTCTCTTTATTGGCTAGCGCAATAGTTTTTCCGGCTTTTATGGCATGAATAGTCGGCTGCAATCCGGCATATCCTACCATTGCGGTCAGCACTATATCGATAGATTCCATTTCTACCGTTTGCGTGATGGCTTCCATGCCTGCGTAAACTTTTATCGGCAACTTTGCCAAGGCTTCTTTCAATTGCGAATAGTATCTCTCATTCCTTATTACCACCACTTCCGGCTGAAATTCAATGGCTTGCTCAATCAACAAATCCACGCTTGAATTAGCCGTTAGTGCATATACTTCAAATCTGTCGGGATTTTTGCGCACCACATCCAAAGCCTGCGTACCGATAGAACCGGTAGAACCGAGAATAGCAATATTTTTTTTCTTATCAAGCACAATCTGTCTCTTATAATGATTTTTTAGAATCTAAATGTAATAACCTCCTGCGGATTAACGGAACTTCCTTTTCGCCAAAGTTCAAAATAAAAATGGCGTCCGGAACCTTCATTTCCCTCATTACCTGTTACGGCAATACTTTCACCCGATTTTACATAGTCACCTACGGACTTTAGCAGCCGAGTATTATTTTTATAAATGGAAATATAATCATTTTCGTGCTGCACTTGTATAACCCAGTCATTTTCAAATGTATATCCTGCATAAATCACTCGTCCTTCCAGCACGCTTTTCACCGTTTCTTGCGGTGCTGTGATTACAGCAATTCCAAATCGCTCCTCCCGCGGATTATACGTTGATGCCACAATTCCACCCACAGGACGAAAAAACACATGGATATCTTCGTTTTTTTTAGCTGTATTAATAGCGCCTAAGTTGTATTTTTCTGTTTCCTCGTAATTCTTAACAAATTCCGCTTCTCTTTTTGATTTTTCCATCAGTTCGACTGCTTGAGCATGCATCTTCACCGTATCATTCAGAATAGAACTATCCGGATTTTGCGTTCCGGTAATATTTTCTTTCAACACTTCCAAATAAGCATTCATCAAATCGACCTGCCGAGCCAGCGAATCGGTGCGTATAGACTGCTGAATAATGATTGTTCTATTGCCGGAATCGGCATAACCCGGAAGATAATGACGAAGTGGCGTGGTAAAAATCAACAGCGTCAATACGATAAACGTAAATAGGAAAAATCCGGTAACAAAAAGTACCACGCTAAAACGAGATAACTTGGTGTACCAAGTCTCTTCCAACGTATTCTCGTTCAGAATGGAAATACGGTATTTAAACCGCATTTTTTGCATAAACTCTGCCAGAATATGTTTAAACTTCTTTTTCATGGATACTTTTTGTTTTCAAAGAAAAATGAGTTTTTAAGCTGTTAAAAACCTAAAAAAATGTCCGCAAAGTTAGCTATTTTTAAGAAATAGTGCAAACTATAAATCATTAACTATCATATATTTCGTTAATTATTCAAAATAGTTTAAAGACTATTCCGCAAAAGCTTTCTTTTTATTTTGTATTTTTGTAAAAAAATAGCAATGAAAAAAATAGGCATCCTCTCCGACACACACGCACTGCTTGATGAGCGGGTTTTTCTGCATTTTGAAAATGTGGATGAAATATGGCATGCAGGTGATTGGGGTTCGATGGAAGTGGTAGATAAGTTAAGAGCCTTTAAGCCGGTACGTGGTGTGTGGGGAAATATAGACGGACACGATATTCGAACTATTTTTCCTGAAAATCTACGCTTTCGATGCGAAGAAGTGGATGTTTGGCTAACGCATATTGGTGGCTACCCCGGAAAATATGATGCAAGCGTAAAACAGAAGATTTTCAACAACCCGCCGAAACTATTTGTTTGCGGACATTCACATATTTTGAAAGTAAAATACGACCCTACACTCGAACTACTTCATATCAATCCCGGTGCTGCCGGAAGATACGGATTTCATCAAGTTCAAACCCTTATCAGACTTGAAATAGACGGGGATAAAATGCAGAATTTGGAAGTGATAGAACTGACGCCAAAGTATTGAGTTCGCAGTTTGCAGTATTTAGTTCGCAAACATGAAACGTGAAACCCGAAACATGAAACCTGCCTGCGGCAGGCAGGCTCAAAACTCGAAACTTTACTTAACTCCGTGCATCAATTTTTCCAACCATTTAGATAATCCAAACAGCACAAAAGCTGCTACAGCTGAAATAATCACGAAAATCATAAAAAATTCGTAGAGATTGGTAATTTCAAAACCAAGTAGCATTTTTGTTTTTCCTGCTTCGGGATAGAGTGTACTCAATGCTCCGGCAAATTTATTGGCGGTAGCCATAGAAAGATACCAAACACCCATCAACAGCGATGCAAAACGGACAGGTGCCAATTTATTTACCATGGAAAGTCCGATAGGCGACAAGCAAAGTTCTCCCATGGTATGGATAAAGTAAAGTCCGGTAAGCCAAAGAATACTCACTTTCACGCCCGGTTCAACACCGCGAACACCAAAAGCAATTAGCAGATAACCAATGGAAAGAAGAAAAAGTCCAATAGCTTGTTTTACAGGTGATGCAGGTTCCATGTTTTTCTGTCCTAATTTCACCCAAAGTTTCGCAAAAATAGGTGCTAAAATCACCACAAAAACAGCATTGAACGATTGAAACCAGCTTGTAGGCATAGTCCATCCAAATAAATTTCTATCGGTCTGTTCCTCTGCAAAATAGGTCAATGAAATTCCGGCTTGTTCAAAAGCTGCCCAGAAGAAAATCACAAAAAACGCGATGATATAAATAACCGCTATTCGGTGACGCTCTATTTTTGTCAAAGATTTATCTGAAATTACATAAGCAGGAAGAACCAAACAAGCGGCGTAAATAAATGAGCCAATCACATCGTAATCAGAAGTATATAGCAAAACAACAAATAAAATTACAGCAGCTAAAAGCCAAAGTGCAATTTCTTTGAATGTGATTTTTACAGTTGGTGTCTCCGGATTGGTCATTTCTTTGTTTTTTGCAGCAGCCTCTACACCAATCGGATTTCCCGAAGGACCAACCAAATATTTATCTTTAAACAGTACGTAAATAACAAGACAAAGCAAAGAAACAATTGCCGCCATTAAAAATCCCCATTTAAAATCTGCAGGATTGTCAGTATTGCCAAGATAACCGCAAATAATTGGTGCAGCAAATGCACCTAAATTCACACCCATGTAAAAAATAGTGTAAGCTGCATCCAAACGTCTGTCGCCTTGTTCGTATAGCTGCCCTACAAATGTGGTTACATTCGGTTTAAAAAAACCATTACCAAAAATCAAACCGCCTAAACCTATGTACATCAACCATTTGGCAAGTTCTACATCTTGATAATTCAACGCACTCGCAAACATAAACAACTGACCGATAACCATCATCACTGCTCCCCAAAACATCGAGCGCCGCATTCCCCAATATTTATCGGCTACATAACCACCAATAAGCGGCGTTAAGTAAACCAATCCTGTATAATTTCCGTAAATCACCGACGACAATTCTTTGTCAATCATCAGTGCATTAATCATATACAGCACGAAAAGCGCACGCATTCCGTAATAACCAAAGCGCTCGGCAATTGCTACGGTATAGATAAAATAAAGTCCTTTCGGATGTTTTTGAGTTGTTGAATGGGACATAAGTTAATTTACGATTTTAGATTGACGATATACGATTGAGAAATTTATTATGTGTTGTTTGTAGCAGAAAGTTCAATGCTTACACCTTCCACATCACCGCCAAGTGGTGGATTTAGCTTAGTTAATTTGAGTTTTAATGATTCTATTTGTGGAAAACTTTTAACCAGAGCATCCAAAATTCGTCGAGCCACATGCTCAATCAGGTTCGAGGGAATTTCCATTTCCCGCTTTACCACATCATAGACTTCCTGATAATTCAGCGTATCTTCCAAATTATCGGTTATACCTGCCAAGTACGTATCCAGCTTCATCTCTACCGAAACCAAAAACGTATTTCCATCTCGCTTTTCAAAGTCTAAACAACCGTGATAAGCGTGGAATTTCATGTTTTGTAATGTGATTATAGACATATTTTTAAAAGTTAGAAGTCGAAGATGGAAGCCGAAAGTCTGTTTGGATGTTCAGAAGTTTATATGTTCGTTTGTTGACATTTTATATAGCTTTGCATCAATTTTTTCTATAAACTATTTTACTGCAAACTTCTTCTAATTTCGTGCTTCGTACTTCTCGCTTCCTGCTTAATACTTTTTACTATAAACTACTTCCAGCCTTCAGCTTTCCCATAAATCTTTCTATCAGTTCCATAGTCGCAGGTTCGTTTTCACGTCTCGGCGTATGTTCGGCATTACTAATAACCTGAGCAATAATAGGCGATTTTATCTTGCGCTCAAGTACATTCAGTTGCTCAATGGTATCAAAAGGGTCATTCTCGCCTCTAAAAGCCAACACAGGACAAGTGATGTTTTTCAGTATGGGAACAATCGTCCAATCTGCAAAAAAATCGCTTAACCACGCTTCATGCCAACGACGAAAAAGCTCCTCAGTTTTTTCTCCATGAAATCTTTCTAAAACTTGCAACAACATGTTTGTTTTCGCCTTATCCCGACTTTCACGAACGGCATTTTTTCCTTTTTCTTCCACAAAACTGTGCGCTCCTTCCACTATAATTCCCCGAAAACGTTCGGGATGCATAGCCGCCGCTATCAGCGCAATAGTGCCACCATCGCTGTGTCCGTAAAGAACTGCCTGCCCAATATCCAGCTTATCCATCACGGCAATCAACTCATCCGAAGCTTCATGCAGATATTTTTTCGTTCGCTCTTCTTTGGCGAAATGCGAAGATTTTCCATAGCCTCTACGGTCGTAAACCAACGCATTTAAACCGAAAACATCTGCCATTTTTTCTGGAAAATCATCCCACATCTCTGTGCATCCCCACGAATCGTGAAGAAAAATCAAAACCGGCTCAGAAGAATGCGACCCTTTTTCTAAAAGTTGATAATAAAGTTCAAAATCCGGAAATTTTATGTAACTTTCTGTCTGTTTCATATTATAAATTGTGCAAAAATAATGATTTTACGCTTATAATCTTGTTTTTTACTGTAAATTTGCAAATAAATCATTTTTAAAGTTGCACGCGAAGACGCAAAGACACAAAGTGTTTATATTTTTTAAAGTACCGATTTGCAATACGAACTTAAGTTCACAAAAATAGAAATCAAACCTGCCTGTCGCAGGCAGGGATTTTTATTATTTGAGACTTTTCGGTGTAGATTGATTTCTACATTTGCAGTTTCCATATTAGCAGATATTTAACAAATTGAAATGAAAATAATAATCGATAAAAATATTCCTTATATTCAAGGTGCTTTTGAAAATGTGGCAGAAGTTGAATACTTGACCTACAAAGAAATGACAGCCGAAACCGTGCGTGATGCAGATGCGCTGATTATCCGCACACGGACGATATGCAACAAAAACCTACTTGACGGCTCAAAGATAAAATTTATAGCCACTGCCACTATCGGCTACGACCATATCGACACGGCGTATTGTGCTGAAAATGGCATACAGTGGACCAATGCGCCCGGTTGCAATGCACTTTCGGTAACGCAATATATGGCTTCAGCATTGGTTTATTTGGCTGAAAAGAACAATTTTGAGTTAGGTAAAAAGACTCTCGGAATAGTTGGTGTGGGAAATGTAGGTTCTCGTGTAGCAAAATTAGCAGAAGGTTTTGGAATAAAAGTACTTTTAAACGACCCGCCACGAAAGCGAGCAGAAGGAAAAAGCGATTTTGTTAGCTTGGTGGAAGTTGCTGAAAAAGCAGATATTATAAGTTTTCATCCGTATTTAAACTTTGAAGGGAAGGATAAAACTTTCCACTTGGCTGATAGTAACTTTTTTCATTCTCTAAAAAACAAACCAATTATTATCAACAGTTCACGTGGCGAAGTGGTAGATAATCAAGCGTTAAAAGATGCAATGAAAAAGAATTTAGTTTCGGATGTGGTGCTGGATTGTTGGGAAAATGAGCCTGAAATTGATTTGGATTTACTGAAAAATGTCGCACTTGCTACACCACATATCGCAGGTTATTCTGCCGATGGTAAAGCCAATGCCACCATGCAAAGCGTGCAGTCAGTCAGCCGTTTTTTCAATTTGGAATTGAACAATTGGCAACCCGATGAATTACCAAAAGGTTTGAGTGGCGACTTTAGTACACTCGGCTTAACAGATTTTTTCAAAAAAACCTACGATATTGTTTCAGAAAGTAATTTCTTAAAGTCATCGCCGGAAACTTTCGAGCAACAACGCAACCATTACCCGGTCAGACGTGAACCGAAAGCATATAAAGGTGATTTACCGAAAGGATTTAAAGAAAAATTTGGGGTGTTTTTTGAAGAATAAATCTAAAAATCGACAAGTTAGAAAATAATAATTTTGAAAGCAATTAAAAAGAAAAACAAAGAAATGATTATTTAATTAACTACGAATAACACGAATTGCACGAATAATATTCGTGTCATTCGTTAAATTCGTAGTTTTATAACTTTTAGAATAGGTTATATCTTTTAATTTAATTTGTTAGTTAAAAAAGATAAGTTCAATGACTATGTTTTTATCCAACCTGAAAAATCGACTTATTAAAGATTAATTATGAAAAGAATTACTCTATTGTTGTCAGTATTGATAGTTGTCGTTTTTGGTAAATCACAAAATCCCGTCTCCACATTTATCAACAACGATCTTCACAAAAACGCTAATATCAGCCTGTTGGTCAAAGATCTGCAAAGCGGCAAAACGCTTTACAGCCACCGTCCCAACCACGCTACCATTCCGGCATCCACGATGAAACTTGTTACAACCGCCACGGCTTTGGAAATGTTTGGTGCGGATTACCAATTCAAAACAACGCTTGAAATTGACGGTACAATTTCACCCGACAGCATTCTTAACGGGAACCTGATTATTTATGGCAGTGGCGACCCTACGCTCGGTTCAGCTAAGTTGGGAAATATTTATTTTCTAGAAGAGTGGCTTTCGGCAGTCAAAAAAGCCGGAATTAAGCAAATCAATGGCGATATTATTGCCGATGCTTCTGCCTATGACACGGAAGGAATAAACCCGAAATGGCTTTGGGAAGATATGGGCAACTACTATGCAGCAGGTGCTTACGGAATTTCGTATAAAGACAACACCTTTGAATTAGAACTAAAATCCGGTGCAATGGGAACTACACCCGAAATCGTAAGAATCACACCCAATATCCCCGAACTGACTTTTAAAAACCACCTAAAAAGCACTACCATTCGCTATGACAGTGCCTATTTTTACGGTGCACCTTTTCAAAACGAAAGATATATTTACGGTGCAATTCCTGCCAACAGACCCAGTTTCAAAATCAAAGGCGATATTCCTCGTCCGGGATTGGTATTGGCTCGTGATTTTGCATGGAAACTAAAATCAAACGGCGTTACTATTTTAGGAAATGCCACAGATGAATTTGTAGTCAGCACTGCCGAACGACGTGTAATTTACACCCATTTTTCACCGAAATTAAGCGAAATTATCAAAGAAATAAATATAACAAGCAACAACCACTACGCTGAACATCTTTTCCGCCATTTAGCATTACAACAAGGCAAACAAGCATCGAGTACAGAAGCCGTACAGAGAATAAATGCTTTTTGGAAATCAAAAGGACTTCCAACTGAAGAGCTTTTTATGTATGATGGCTCAGGACTTTCGCCTGTAAATGCTGTTTCTGCCAACTTCTTCGTTAACTTACTTAGCTACATGGATAAATCCAAAAATGCTGCTGTATTTCGTGCTTCATTAGCCGTATCCGGCAAATCAGGAACACTGCGAAACTTCCTAAAAGGAACTTCCCTAGATGGAAAAATCCAAGCTAAAAGCGGTACTATCAGTCGTGTAAGAGCTTATTCGGGCTATATTAATGCACATGGGAAACAGCTTGCTTTTGCAGTTATTGTTAATAATCCGAATTCCACGAGTACTTCTGAAACAAGAAAAAAAATAGAAATGTTTCTAATCAACTCAGCAAAATGATAAAAAACAGTTTATATATCCCCGAAACCACTTCCAGCAACAATATCCTTTCCGAAATGGCTCGACAAAAGAGATTGCCGGAAGGATTTATGCTTTATACCGACTTTCAAACAGCCGGAAAAGGTCAGCCCGGCAATTCGTGGGAAAGCGAAAACGGAAAAAATCTGCTATTCAGCATTTTACTTTATCCTCAAAACATTAAAATCAACAAGCAATTTATTATTTCTCAATTGACCAGCTTGGCAATCAAACATGTGCTTGACCAATTTACAGAAGGATTTTCCATCAAATGGTCGAATGATATTTATTGGAAAGACAAAAAAATTGCAGGAATTTTGATTGAAAACTCGCTTTTACGAGATAAAATTGATAAATGCATTATTGGTGTCGGACTAAATATAAATCAGGAAGTTTTCAAGAGCAACGCACCTAACCCAATTTCGCTTAAACAGATTACAGGAAAAGAGATTGACCGCGAGAAAGTGCTTTCAGATATTCATACTGAACTTTTAAAGCTATATCACGAACTTGATTACGATAAACTACAGAAAGAATATCATCAAAGCTTATACAGAAAAGAAGGTTTTCATCCCTATACGGATGCCGCCACAAAAGAACATTTCCTTGCTCGAATTGAACGAGTAGAACCTGATGGAAAGTTGATTTTAATTACAAAAGAAAGCGAACAAAGAAAGTATTATTTCAAGGAAGTGGTGTTTGGGTAGGAAAGTCTTTAAAAACATAAAACGCTCATAAATTATGAGCGTTTTATGTACTCGGAGCGGGACTTGAACCCGCACAGCCGATAAAGGCCAAAGGATTTTAAGTCCTTCGTGTCTACCATTCCACCACCCGAGCATGCTTTTACAAAGTAGCTTTTTACTTTGAGTGTGCAAAAATACAACTTTTTTTGTCATTGACAAACAAAGTCATAAAAAAAGAATAAAAAAACCACTCAAGTAATCTTTCTTAAGTGGTTTTATATCTTTGAGCGAAAAACGGGACTTCCCGAAATCATTTCATTCTTCGGGATAGACTTCTCGTCCCTTTTTATCTGAGCGAAAAACGGGACTCGAACCCGCGACCCCAACCTTGGCAAGGTTGTGCTCTACCAACTGAGCTATTTTCGCAATTATATCTTTTCTGCACTTGAACTTTTATTTTCAAATGCGGGTGCAAATATACGCACAAATTTTGAAAATAAAAAATATTCAACCGGAAAATCTTAAAAAACCTCGAAATTAGCCTAGAAACTTCTGGACGAAACAAAATCCACACAGCGAATTAGTGCTTGCTTAACATCACTGTCCGGAAAATCTTTCAACTCATCCAAAGCAATCTGATTGTATCTATCCATCTCACTTTTTGCATATTCCAAACCACCTTCATCATGAGCAAACTGCATAATACGCTGAATATTTTCTTGACTAAAATCTTTCTTATCAAGCAAGCAGACAATCTCGTCTCTTTCTTCTGACTGAGAAGTTCTCAATGCGTAAATCAGCGGTAATGTCAACTTACCATCTCGCACATCATTTCCGGTAGGCTTGCCAATATCCGCATTCTCATAATAGTCAAAAACATCATCTTTTATCTGGAAGCAGATTCCCAATGCATTTCCAAAGTTTTTCAGCCTATTCAATTCTTCATCCGAAGCACCTACAGAAAGAGCACCTACTTCCATACAAGTAGCAAATAGCTCAGCCGTTTTTCTTTGAATAATATTATAATAAAGTTCTTCGTCTATATCGGACATTTTGTCCACAGAGAGTTGAAGCAATTCCCCGTCTGTCAAGGTAAGAGCAACCTGCGAAATAGCTGCAATAATATCCACATTTTTCGTTGTATAGGCACAATATGAAGCTTTTGAAAGCAAATAATCTCCGGTAAGAACGGCTACTTTATTATTCCAACGAGCATTTACCGACTCACGCCCACGTCTTTCAAGCGTGTCGTCTATCACGTCATCATGCACCAAACTGGCTGTATGAAGCAATTCCAATGCAAAAGCTCCATAAAGTGTTTCGGTATTTACTTCTCTTAGAAGTTTAGCCGCAAGTATCGCCAAAATGGGACGCAACTTTTTACCGTTACTTTCCAAAATATAGTTATGCACGTCGTTCAGCAAAGGATTATCGCTATCCAATACGGCATTATACACCTTATCAAACTCTTGCATCTCATCCCGAATAGGACTTTTTATTTTTTCTATAAAACTCATTTCAATTGCTTATATCGAATAGAATGTACAAAAATAAGCATTTTTACTCTTTATTCTAAGCTTTAAGGGATAAATAAGTTATTTTTTTGTAATTTTACCAAATGGAAGATGGAAGACAGAAGATGGAAGTCGGGAGAGAAAGACAAAAGATGACATATTAAATATAAGAGATAAAAAAAGCCTTTCGACATTCAGAAAAAAATAAAAGACAGAAATAACTCCATTATCAGCACTATCCTAAAGCCTTTCCCCTGCGGGGAAAGGTTTGGATAGGGGCTTAAACTTAAAAAAATATGAAAAAACTCTTTTTATTAGACGCTTACGCAATTATTTATCGTTCATATTACGCATTTATAAGAAATCCCCGTATCAATTCCAAAGGCTTGAACACCTCGGCTGTTTTTGGATTTGTAAATACATTGGAAGAGATACTCAAAAAGGAAAATCCTACTCATATTGCAGTAGCTTTTGATCCGAAAGGACCGACATTTCGCCATGAAGCCTATGAAGCTTACAAAGCTCAACGCGAAGCTACACCGGAAGATATTCGTACATCTGTGCCAATTATTAAAAATATCGTAAAAGCTTACAACATTCCGGCGCTAGAAGTGCCCGGATACGAAGCTGATGATGTAATTGGAACTTTAGCGCATAAAGCTGAGAAAGAAGGATTTGATGTTTATATGCTTACCTCCGATAAGGATTATGGACAGCTTGTTACGGATCATGTGTTTATGTACAGACCGCGACACACTGGTGGGTTTGAAGTTATGGGACCGAAAGAAGTTCGCGAAAGGCACGGACTGGAAAGTCATGAGCAGGTGATTGATTTATTGGGATTAATGGGGGATAGTTCGGATAATATTCCGGGATGTCCGGGTGTTGGCGAAAAAACTGCCGTGAAACTTCTGCAAGAATTTGAAAGTATTGACAATTTGCTGGAAAACACCAACAAACTAAAAGGTGCGTTAAAAACTAAAGTAGAAACAAACAAAGAGCAAATTCTTTTTTCAAAATTTTTAGCAACTATCAAAACTGATGTTCCTGTTGATTTTGAGGCAGATAAGTTTGTTGTAGAACCGATAAACGACACCGCTCTGCGTGAAATATTCGAAGAGTTAGAGTTTAGAACTTTTGCTGCACGACTTTGGAAAAATGAAACCAGCGCAGTTCCCACAACGAAAAAGAAAACTTCCAAACCAACCGACAGTATCCAAATGTCGCTTTTTGACACACCAACAGACAATGATACGACAGAAAAAGAAACTGTTATCGAAGAAATCGAATCCAGATTAAAAAGCCTGCAAAATGTTCCCCACAATTACTACTTAGTGGATGACAAACCAAAACGAGCGGCACTTATCACACGACTTTTTATGCAAAAATCGGTTAGTTTTGACACCGAAACGACCAATGTGGATGTTTTTCTGGCTAACTTGGTTGGACTTTCGTTCTCTTTCCAAAGCGGCGAAGCGTATTTTGTAAGTTTACCTCAAAAAAGAGAGGAAGCACTCGAAATTCTTCAAGAATTCAAAGCATTTTTCCAAAGTGAACAGATAGAAAAAATAGGACAAAATATCAAATACGACCTTTTAATGCTGGCTCAGTACGGCATAGAACTCAAAGGAAAGTTGTTTGACACGATGATTGCACACTACCTATTGCAACCGGAACTTCGTCACGGGATGAATTATCTGGCTGAAATCTATCTGCAATACCGCACCATCCGCTACGATGATTTATTTGGCAACACACCAAAATCAAAACAGAATATTTTAAACATTGACATAAATACACTGTGCGATTACGCGTGCGAAGATGCAGATATTACTTTCCAACTCAAGCAGATTCTTGAAAAAGAATTGGTTGAAAATGACGTGGAAAAACTTTTCTATGAAATGGAAATGCCTCTGATGCAAGTTCTCGCTACCATGGAACTTAACGGCGTAAGAATTGATGTGGATGCGCTAAAAGAGAGTTCAGAAATCCTGACTGCTGAAATGCTAAAATTAGAACGCGAAATTCAAGAAATGGCTGGCGTAGAATTTAACGTATCATCCCCAATGCAAGTCGGAGAAGTGCTTTTTGACCGAATGAAATTGGATGAAAAAGCCAAGAAAACCAAAACAGGTCAATACTCTACCGCCGAAGATGTGCTGGTAAAACTACGCTCAAAACATCCGATTGTGGATAAAATTTTGGAATACCGTGGACTAAAAAAACTTTTGAGTACCTATATTGATGCGTTACCACAGTTGGTTAATCCAAAAACGGGAAAAATTCACACCTCGTTTAATCAAACCGTTGCAGCTACCGGACGTCTAAGCTCTACTAATCCAAATCTACAAAACATTCCGGTACGAGACGAACAAGGTCGTGAAATTCGAAAAGCATTTATCCCCGAAGAAAACGAAGTCTTCCTAAGCGTGGACTACTCACAGATAGAGCTTCGAATTATGGCACATCTGAGTGGCGATAAAAATATGCTCGAAGCCTTTAACAGCGGTCAAGATATCCACTCCGCCACAGCTGCTAAAATTTTCAAATTGCCAATTGAAGAAGTTTTATCCGATATGCGCCGAAAAGCAAAAACAGCCAACTTCGGAATTATTTACGGTATTTCTACCTTTGGATTGGCAGAAAGACTAAATATTCCGAGAGGCGAAGCAAAAGAGCTAATTGATGGCTATTTCGAAACCTATCCCAACGTGAAAACATATATGGATGAGGCTATTCAGAAAGCAAAAGAACTTGGTTACGTTGAAACGATTTACGGACGAAAACGATTCTTACCCGACATTAATTCACAAAATGCCATTGTTCGCGGTTTTGCCGAGCGAAACGCCATCAATGCACCTATACAAGGTTCTGCCGCCGACATTATCAAACTTGCAATGGTACAAATCCAACAAGAATTGAACGCTAAAAACTTACGAGCAAAAATGACCATGCAAGTACATGACGAATTGAATTTTAGCGTACCGAAAGATGAACTGGAAACCGTAAAAGCACTAGTGGTAGAAAAAATGGAAAATGTGATAAAAATGCGTGTTCCTCTAATTGCCGAATGTGGCGTAGGTAAAAACTGGCTGGAAGCGCATTAAAAAAAGATCAGTTTTTGGTTTTGTACAGATAGCACACGAAGAAAAAGCCCTTACTCGAAAGAATAAGGGCTTTAATATCTTATTGTAAAAGTATATTATGCCAAGCTATTAACGTGCAGAGTAAGTTTTGATTTTAAGTTACCTGCTTTGTTTTTATGAATAATATTCTTTTTAGCCAATTTATCAAGCATAGAGCTTACTTTCGGAAGCATCTCAACAGCTACAGCTTTATCAGTAGTTGCACGTAATTTGCGTACGGCATTTCTTGCAGTTTTAGCGTAGTAGCGATTAGCTAATCTTCTTGTATTGGCTTGACGAATTCTTTTTAATGCTGATTTGTGATTTGCCATCTCAATCTTATGTTTTATAAAAAATCTGTGAATTTAGTAGCCGATAGGGGAATCGAACCCCTCTTTCCAGAATGAAAATCTGGCGTCCTAACCGATAGACGAATCGGCCTTATGAAGTTTGAGCTTATTTCTAAACACCTCTTTCATTTTGCGAATGCAAAGATACTACAGTTTTTTAAACTGACAAAATAATCGCAGAAAATATTTTTACCTTCCCCGACAAAACACGTATATATCACTGATAACCACACTCTTACAAAAAAGAGAGTGAGGCAAAAATATTTACCTCACTCTCCTATTTTTAGTTTCAATTATTAGAGAATAGACTCAATCTTTTCTTGCAGCACAGCTTTTGACACAGCACCAACTACTTTATGCGCCAATTCACCATCTTTAAAGAAAAGAACTGTTGGGATATTGCGGATTCCGTACTCGCTTGGCGTATCGACATTCTCATCCACATCCATTTTACCAATTTCTACCCTTCCGGCATATTCTTCGGCAAGCTCTTCAATAAGCGGACCTACCATACGGCATGGACCACACCACTCTGCCCAAAGATCAACCACTACCGGTTTTCCGGACTCAATAACTTCTTTGATATTGCTATCTGTAAATTCTAAAGCCATAGTTTTTATTAATTATGATTGTTTATAGATTGATTAATTTATTTCTGATTTAATAACGTCTTTACACAAAAATTGTTTATCCTTCATGAAAAAGCCGTTTTCTGTACTATTTCATTTCTATTTTGTATCGTATTTGCTCATCTGCTTCGGCTTGTTTCAAAAACTTATAAACCTCTGATGTAATCTTAAGCCTATGATGTCTTGAAAATAGACTTACACGTTCCAATGTATAGAAATCTTTCACTTCTATATGCAGATTTACAGTTCCTTTATTTTTCAAAACCAAATCACTTAGTTCCTCTACAAAGTCATGTGTCAACTTTTGCAAAAAAACAGACATTTTCAGATTTTTTACCATTTTCCGCACTTCTTTGAAAGGCATTATATTGACTATTCTCAACTCTGGCTCTGGTCTTGCGTTCGCATTTTGATCCGGACGATAGTACCTATCGGCACCACGCTCCTGAACTCCGCCATGAAGATAGATAAAAAGGTCTTTAATCATGTATTTACTATAATCTTCGTAATTTTTACCAAATAAAGCAATTTCATACGAACCGTGGTAATCTTCTATTGTGATAATACCGTAAGGTCTTCCGGTTTTGGTTGTACCGTTTTTTAGAGATGTTACTATTCCTCCAATTTTCAGACCGGTTCCCATTGGATATTTACTCAAATCTTGTAAGTCTTGTGTTGTTGCATTACAAATATTATTCAATTCAAACTCAAACTCATCCATCGGGTGTGCCGAAAGATACATTCCAATCATTTCGCGCTCGCGGTTCAGCTTCACAAGTGGCGACCACTCTTGCACGTACGGAATTTCGGGTTTTGCTATTTCCACCGCATCCTCCAAAGCGCCAAAGAGTGAATTTTGATTGAAAAGCGAGTCTTGCTGATAAAGGTTGCCGTACCTAATCATAGAATCCAGCACAACTTCTTCTTTGCTATTAACGGCAAAAAACTGTTCGCGTTTTATATCGGGAAAAGCATCAAAAGCTCCGGCATAAACCAAACTTTCAATGGCTTTACGGTTGCAAGTTGTCATATTCACACGCTCCACAAAGTCGAAAATGCCTTTAAACTTTCCATTCGCCTTACGTTCTTGGATAATTGCCTCTACTGCACCATCGCCCACGTTTTTAATACCACCCAATCCGAAACGAATATTTCCATCTTTATTTACGGTAAATGTCAAATTACTCTCGTTTACATCTGGACCCAACACTTCCATTTTCAGATACTTGCACTCATCCATCAGCTTCCCGATTTCAGAAATATCGTCCTTGTTTCGGGTTAAGTTGGCAGCCATAAACTCAGCCGTATAGTGCGCTTTGAGGTAAGCCGTTTGATAAGCTATCCAAGAATAACAAGTAGCGTGCGACTTGTTGAAAGCATAGGAAGCAAATTTAGCCCAGTCTGACCAGATGTGTTCTAACTTCTCAACCGGACCAAAGCCATTCTTTTGCGCTCCTTCAATAAATTTAACATGCAAAGCCTCCATTTGATCTTGAAGCTTTTTACCCATCGCCTTCCGCAACTCATCGGACTGACCGCGTGTAAATCCGGCTAAGTCACGGCTCAGAAGCATGACTTGCTCTTGGTAAACCGTAATTCCGTAAGTTTCTTTCAAGCGTTTTTCCATTTCCGGGAAAGGATACTCAATTTTTTCTTCCCCGTGTTTTCTCTTTACGAATTGTGGAATATAATCCATCGGTCCCGGACGATAAAGCGCATTCATCGCAATCAAATCCTCAAACTGACTTGGTTTTAGCTCCTTTAGGTATTTCTGCATTCCGGCCGACTCAAACTGGAACACACCCACGGTGTCGCCTCTACTGAAAAGCTTGTAGGTTTTTTTATCATCAATCGGAATGGTTTCAATATCCAAATCTATTCCACGCGATTTTTTGATATTATTCAGCGTATCTTTAATAATGGAAAGGGTTTTCAAGCCCAAGAAATCCATCTTAATCAGCCCAATATCCTCAATTACCGTACCTTCAAACTGCGTAATGATTTTATCCTCCTTTGTATCCTTATCTACAGCCGTGCTAAGTGGCACGAGATTAATCAAATCATCAGACCCGATAATTAATCCGCAGGCATGCACACCCGTCTGACGCACGGTCCCTTCCAGCATTTCAGCATATTTCAGTGTGTTAGAAAGAACCGGATCCGAAGAATTACGAGCTTCCCGCAACTCTTCTACGTGAATTAAGCAGTTCGTCAAATTGACTTTAATATCCTTGTCGGTCTCTTTCTTTTTCGGAATTTTATTAGGGACAAGTTTCGTCAATCTTTCTGCTTCAGCGAGCGGAAGTTTTTGCACTCGAGCTACATCTTTGATGGCTGATTTCGTGCCCATCGTTCCATAAGTAACAATATTTGCGACACGCTCCTTTCCATATTTCTCCGTTACCCACTGAACCACTTCGCCTCGTCTGTCATCCTCAAAGTCAATATCAATATCAGGTAATGAGATACGATCCGGATTTAAGAAACGTTCAAACAGCAAATCGTATTTCAACGGGTCTATATTGGTAATTTTCAGACAATAAGCTACCACCGAACCTGCCGCCGAACCACGTCCCGGTCCAACAGAAATTCCCATATCACGTGCAGCCTGAATAAAGTCTTGCACAATCAAGAAATAACCCGGAAAACCCATTTTTTTCATTACATTCAACTCGAAATCAATTCGCTCTCGAGTCTCTTCGTTTAAATTCTCACCATAGCGAAACTTTGCTCCTTCGTAGGTTAATTTCTCTAAGTAATCGGCATCCAGTTTAATCCGAATAGCCTTATCATAGCCTCCCAAACGGTCATAAGCTTCTTCAAATTCTGCTCGCAGTGCCTCTTCGTCGTATTTTTCTCGATAAGCTTCTTCCGTTCCAAATTCTTCGGGAATTGGGAAAACAGGCATCATAGGCGGACCTTCCAACTTGAAAACTTCCACTTTATTGGCTATTTCTACCGTATTTTCAATAGCTTCAGGTAGGTCGGCAAAAATCTCTGCCATCTCTTCGGGCGATTTTAACCACTCTTGCTTGGTATAACGCATACGAGTTGGGTCATCTAAGTCTTTTCCGGTACTTAAACAGATCAAGTGCTCGTGTGCATCGGCATGTTCCTCCTCTACAAAATGCACATCGTTTGTTGCCATAAGTTTGGTGTTCGTTTTTCGAGCCAATTTAATCAATTCAGCATTCTGAATTACCTGTTTTTCGTAAGTTTCCGTACTGGCACCTGGTTTATCGGTTTTGTGGCGTTGCAATTCGATGTAGAAATCATCACCAAAAACTTCTTTGTACCAAAGCACTGAAGCTTCTGCACCAGCCAAATCACCTGCTTCTACTTTTTTATGAATTTCACCACCTAAGCAAGCCGAAGTAGCAATGATTCCTTCGCTGTACTCTTTCAGCAATGCATGGTCAATTCTTGGACGATAGTAAAAACCATCAATATGCCCTTTCGACACGAGTTTCGACAGGTTTCTATAACCCTTTTCGTTTTTCGCCAACAACACCAAGTGGTAACCGCTACGATCTTCTTGAGCAGTTTTATCCATCATACTACGATGAGCCACATAAACTTCACTCCCAAAAATTGGTTTAAAATTCTTTTTCTTTGTTGCCTCCAACTCTTGTTCTAATTGAAGTTTTTCCTCTTCAGAAATCTCTTCGGATTTCAACTTCTCTTCCAACTCTTTTACTTTCGCTTCCGTCTCCCCGTTCTTCTTTTTAGCGTAATTATAAAATTCCTTTATCCCGAACATATTTCCATGGTCGGTCAGTGCCAAAGCATTCATCCCGCTATCAATCGCTTTATCCACCAAGCCGGAGATGCTTGACATCCCGTCGAGCACCGAGTAACTTGAGTGAACGTGTAAATGAACAAACTTACCCATCTTTAATCCTCTGTATATTAAACGTTTAGTTATTTTGACAAAATTGAAACTTAAGGTTGATAAAGATACAAGATTAATTGAGGAGAGTAAAATTTAAAGGTAAAAAGTTATCCACAATTTGAGTAAAAGTGGAAATAATGAGTGAGTATGAGCGAGATAGGAAAATTAAAAAAACTCTCCTTATGAATTCTGTTTGTTTTGAATATATAGCACAACTTTTTCAGCAATTTCTTCATCGCTTCCACTTACTTTAAATTGTGCCTGATTGTAAAAAACTTCCCGTTTTGCAAGCGCCGACGCTATAAAATCTTCCAGTTCTTCGTTTTCTAAATTGACTAAAATGGGACGCTCTTTAAGATTGGTTGTGCCGAGACGTTCCGCTAATTCCGAGGGTGTTAAGTTGATATAAATTGTCGTACCGAGTGCATTCATTTTTTCCATATTGTCGAAAAAGCAGGGCGCACCGCCTCCGGTAGCTATAATGACATTATCAACTTTGGCCACTTCCAATAAGCTTTCACGCTCTATTTTACGGAAATTATCTTCTCCAAATTCGCTGAAAATGGAAGCGACCGTTTTACCTAACTTATTTTCAATATAGCCATCCGTATCGATAAAGTCCATACCCAAGCGCTCCGCCACAATCTTTCCAATTGTAGTTTTACCTGAGCCCATATATCCAATTAAAAAAATGCGCATTTTGTACAGTTTTACCTTATTAGCACCACAAAGATACATATTTTTAATCACTATTGTCCATTAAGCCACTCTGTAGCTTAACGTAATAACAAACAAACGCCCGAACGCATAAACATCCGAACACCAAACAATATTTATCAAAATGTCAGATTTATTTCAATATTTAGTGTATATTTGTACCGAAACACGCAACAATATCCACATGAATACCAGTCGAACTGTCTTATTGATACTTACAGGCGGAACCATCAGTATGATTTCCGACCCCAAAAGCGGTGCTTTACGCCCTGCTGATGTAAACTTTATGCTCAAAATGCTGCCCGAACTGCATGAGTTAGGCATAGAGATAAAAGTGGAACCTTTGCTTCCTATGGTTGATTCGTCCGATATCGGACCGAACACTTGGGAAAAAATCGCATTTATCATCCAAAAAAACTATGACAGTTGCGATGGTTTTGTGGTGCTTCACGGCACTGACACGATGTCTTATTCGGCTTCTGCACTGAGTTTTATGCTCGAAGGATTGACTAAACCTGTTATTTTTACCGGCTCGCAACTTCCCATCGGCGTAATGCGTACCGATGCCAAGGAAAACCTGATTACTGCGGTAGAAATTGCAGCTGCTCACTCCAACAGTGATGCTATGGTACCGGAAGTTTGCCTGTTTTTTGAGGATAAACTTTTCAGAGGAAATAGAACCACCAAACTCAATTCGGAAAATTTCAATGCGTTCAGTTCTCCAAACTATCCTGTGCTTGCCGAAGCAGGAGTGCACATCAGATACTTCCCTAATTTTATTCGTAAACCAACTGAAAATGCCAAACTGAAAGTTCGCACAAAAACAGACCGCAACGTGGCTATCCTAAAAATTTTTCCGGGAATCACAGAACATACAGTGCAAGGGATTCTAAATATTCCGGGACTCAAAGCGGTTGTTTTAGAAACTTTCGGAACAGGAAATGCACCCACTTTTGATTGGCTTTTCCAAGCTTTGAAAGACGCTACAAAGCGAGGAATAATTATTGTCAACAAATCGCAATGCATCGTAGGAACTGTTGAAATGGGACTTTATCAAGCCAGCCTGAACTTGCTAAATGCAGGTGTAATAAGTGGTCGCGACAGTACTACAGAGGCATTAGTAGCTAAACTAATGTACCTACTTGGCGAAAACGAAGACACGGAAACAGTAAAAAAACTTATGGAAACGGATTTGTGCGGGGAAATTAGTAAGTCATAACTATGATTTATTTGATTTTTGTGATTATGGTGATATAATATTTAAATATAATTTTTATTCCGTTGATTTTCACCACTCAAAAGAATATATTTGTGTTTTCTCTGTTGGGAATTGAGTATCTTCACTGAAAAAAAGTACTTAGTAATTGACAATAAATTATTTCAAAACGAAAAGAAAATTTGTGTAATCTGTGAAATTTGCGTTCAAAAATATCACCGAAATCAAATTAATTATCATAAATCATAGTTCTGACTCTTTTCTACCACACCACTATCTCATCCAAAAACACCCACCCACCTTTAATCCCATTCGGTAGCGCTTGATAGCGAATATATTGTGCATTCGCATCGCCATTCCAGCCGAAATTATGGAAAAGTGTTCCTTCTGTTTTTTCACCGTAAGGTGTCGGAATGCGTTTTAGTTCGGTAAAAGTTTTATTGTCGTTTGATACGGAAATTACCACCTCTTTCGGAAAGAAAATCCACGGGCTTACGTTCTGCATAAAGCGTGCGCTTACAGATTTTATCGCTATTGGTTCGCCCAAATCAATCGTAACATCCATTCCATTGGTCATAAATCCTTGCCAGCGACCATCGCCGTGCGAAAGTCCGCCCATTTCGCCGTTAACCAAGGTTTTTTCACCCGCAGCAGCATAATATTTATTAATCGGGATATTGTAAGTTACTTTTTTATCCATTCCCAAATGGTAATCAAATCGGTTGGTTATCGGTTTCCCGATGGCTTTATTTCCTTCAAAAAGTTGAGCGGAAATTTCAGCACTGTCTTTTACCAAAATAGCTTCGCTGTAAAGTGCCGATTGAGTGGTAGGTACACTGCCATCTGTAGTATAGCGAATATCTACACTGTACTTTTCGGTTGAAAGTTCTACCCGAATGGCTTTTTGCTCTATATCCACATGGTGTGCAAAAGCCACTTCATCAGAAAGTGTAAATGTGCGGATTCCTTTGCTCTGTAAGAATGGGATTTTCTGATTTGCACGACGCTTAAAGTCTGCCCAAGACTTGTTTTTTCCCTCTGTCCAAGCCACTTCTGCAAGTGCCAACACACGCGGATAAAGCATATGGTCGGCATGTGCTTCGGTAGTTACATATTCACCCCACATATTTGCTTGAACACCCAAAATATGTTTGGCTTCCTGCGCTGTAAGTGCCGCAGGAACAGGATTGTAGCTATATACTTTTTCGAGTGGAAGAAAACCGCCAATTGCCTCCGGTTGCGTAGCCGGATTTGCCTGATAACTATCCAAATACATAAATTCGCCCGGCGTCATAATGGCATCGTGACCGCTTTTAGCCGCAGTAATACCGCCATTTTCGCCTCTCCAGGACATTACAGTTGCCTCAGGTGCCAAGCCTCCCTCCAGAATTTCATCCCAACCGAGTAATTTTCTGCCGTTTTTATTTAGAAATCTCTCAATTCGGCGAACCAGATAGCTTTGCAGTTCTTCCTCGTTTTTCAAGTTCTCTTTTTTCATCCGAGCCTGACATTTCGAACAAACTCTCCAATGTTTTTTCTCAGCCTCATCGCCTCCGATATGGATATATTTCGACGGGAAAATCGCCATTACCTCTTTCAGTACATTTTCTAAGAACTTAAAAGTCTGCTCATTCCCGATGCAAAACTCGCTTTGTGTGTAAGGTTTTCCAGAACAAGCCAAGTGCGGATAAACTGCCAACACCTCTTCTGAATGCCCCGGCATTTCAATTTCAGGAATCACATTAATATGCCTTTCAGCTGCGTATTTCACAATTTCGCGAGCCTCTTTTTGAGTGTAAAATCCGCCATAAGCTTTTTCGCCGCTACGAATATCCACATATTTTCGAGGATTGGTTGCCCACCAATCTTTCCAAATTTCATGTGTGCGCCAAGCGGCAATTTGGGTCAAAAGCGGATATTTTTTTATTTCCAATCGCCATCCCGGACCATCGGTAAAGTGCCAATGAAAGTTGTTGATTTTCAGGTGCGCCATCATATCAATATGTTTTTTCAAAAACTCCACTGAATAAAAATGTCGGCTCACATCAATATGAACACCACGATACTTGAAACGAGGATAATCGGAAATTTCTACCGCAGGAACTTGTTGGTCAGACATCAATTGCAACAAAGTTTGGATACCGTAAAAAACACCTTTTTCAGATTTGGCTGCGATGCTTATGTTTTTTGGGGTTACGCTCAGCTTGTAAGCTTCATCCGATTGGAAAACTTGATTTTTATCCACTACCAATTTAATCGTCGAAGTGGCTGTTTGCTTTGTTCCAATAGAAAATCCTGCACCTATCAGATAATCAGTGAATTGGCGTTGGGATTGTCTGCTGATATTTTGATGCTGAATTTCAGCTAACTGCGTAGTCTTATATTCGCCTACACCTGATTGAATGCTGTTTGGTTGGGGAATAATATTATATTGTGCTAATATTATCGGACTTCCTAAAACAAGAAAAAATGCAATTAGCAGCAGTTTTTTGAGTGAATGTTTCATGGTTTTTTAGATTTAAGTTTTGGAAATATTTACATGAAAACTTGATGAAATATAATACTTCAACAATGACACTCGTCAAAGTCCCCTTGCGGGGGATTTAGGGGGCATCCAGCGAATTCCAACCTTGCGCTCTTAGTCGGATTTCTTCTCCTTCACGCCCAACTAAGTGCATCCCAAGTCCGGGTTTTGTAATATGACCCACGATGCCTACACCTTCCATGGCTACTACTTTTTCATAATCATCAATAGAACAAGTGAAAAGCAATTCGTAATCCTCACCACCGTTAAGCGCCGCGGTTACAATATTCATATTCAACTCTTCAGCCATCGCAACAGCCTGAATATGAATTGGAATTTTATCCTCATAAACCCGACAGCCCACATTACTTTGCTTGCAAATATGAATTAGTTCCGACGAAAGTCCATCCGAAATATCCATCATAGAAGTTGGTTGAATGCCTTTTTCTGCCAATTTTGCTATAATATCTTTACGCGCTTCGGGTTTAAGCTGACGTCCAAGAATGTACTCTTTCCCCGTAAAATCAGGTTGCACATTTTCTGTCTGTCCTTCAAAAACAAGTTTCTCACGCTCAAGCAGTTGAAGTCCCATATAAGCCGAACCCAAATCGCCTGATACACAAATTAAATCATTCTCTTTGGCACCGTTTCGATAGACGATTTTTTCTTTTTCGGCTTCGCCAATGCAAGTAATACTGATGGTCAATCCGGTTAATGATGCCGTTGTATCGCCACCCACTACATCCACACCGTAATTCTCACAAGCAAGCAAGATTCCGCTGTAAATTTCTTCCAGATGCTCCACGGTAAATCGACTTGAAATGCCAAGCGAAACGGTAATTTGCTTTGGTTGACCGTTCATGGCATAAATATCCGAGAAATTAATCACCGCTGCTTTGTATCCCAAATGTTTCAACGGCACATACATCAAATCAAAATGAATGCCTTCCAACATCAAATCGGTGGTTACAAGCACCTGCTTATCCTTGTAATTAAGCACGGCAGCATCGTCACCCACGCCTTTTACCGTAGATTTATTGAAAAGTTTTATTTTTTCGGTCAAATGATGAATTAATCCAAATTCACCAAGTGTTGAGATTTCAGTCATATTTTAGTAAACGGGTTTTAGTAAACAAGCTTACGAGTTGACAAGTAAACAAGTTTTAGTGAATAAGCCAGCCTGCCGCAGGCAGGTAAACAAAGTTTTGTCCCGACATCAATGTCGGAATAAACTAAAAAGAAACATTTACTTAATCGGAATTTTCTCCACTCTTCTTATATGCCTTCCGCCTTCAAAATCTGTTTCAAAAAACAAATCAAGCATTTTCAACGCCTCTTCTTCTGAAATAAATCGAGCCGGAAGTGAAAGTACGTTGGCGTCGTTGTGTTGGCGAGCAAGTTCAGCTATTTCATTAGTCCAGCAAAGTGCTGCACGAACTTTCGGATATTTATTCATAACCATACTGATACCGTTTCCGCTTCCGCAAATGGAAATTCCATAATCAAATTCACCCCTTTCAATCGCTGCTCCCATCGGGTGTGCAAAATCAGGATAATCGCAACTGTCTGTCGATTGACATCCGAAATCCTGCAACTTCAACGGCGACTTGCTTTTCAAATATTCTACAATTCTGTTTTTCAGCTCAAAACCTGCATGGTCATTGGTAATAGCTATTCTAAGTTCCTGTATTGGTTTCATAATTTTTCAATTTTATTAGTTCAGAATTTACGAGAATTTCTCTACATCCTCTTTCGTAATATTTTGCTCACCAAGAATAATTAGTCGTTCCACTACATTTCGCAGTTCACGAATATTTCCCGGCCAAGTACGATTTTGCAAAGCTTTTATCGCTCTGCTGTCAAAAGTTTTTGGCTGAATTCCTTGTTCTTCGCAAATCTGCTCAGTGAAATAATCCACCAACAGCGGAATATCATCTTTACGGTCATCAAGCGGTGGGACATGAATTGGGATAACATTTAAGCGATGGTATAAGTCCTCACGAAAATTCCCTTTTTCAATCTCCTCTTTTAAGTTTTTATTTGTTGCCGCAAAAACACGCACATTTACCTTGATAATTTTATCGCTTCCCACACGTGTAATTTCATTTTCCTGCAAAGCCCGAAGTACTTTTGTCTGTGCTGAAAGACTCATATCACCGATTTCATCCAAAAAAAGTGTTCCCGTATCCGCTTGTTCAAATTTTCCAATACGTTGTTTATGCGCCGAAGTAAACGAACCTTTCTCGTGACCAAAAAGCTCACTTTCAATCAGTTCTGTTGGAATTGCCGCACAGTTTACCTCCACAAAGGGAAAGTTTGCTCGGTTACTGTTTTCATAAAGCAGGCGAGCTACCACCTCTTTTCCTGTTCCGTTGGCTCCCGTAATCATCACACGCGCATCGGTAGGTGCCACTTTTGCTATCATTTCACGCACGTCTTCGATGGCTTTCGATTTTCCAATCATCTGATTTTTGGAAGCCACTTTCTTTTTCAGCGTTTTCGTTTCAGTTACCAATGTATTCTTATCCAACGCATTGCGAACGGTAACAAGCATACGATTCAGGTCAATCGGCTTTTCAATAAAATCAAATGCACCTTTTTTGATACACTCCACGGCAGTACTGATATTTCCATGTCCCGAAATCATCACGACAGGTGCTTCCACACCTTTTTCTTGAAGTTCATCCAGCAGTTCCATGCCATCCATTTCAGGCATTTTAATATCCGAAAAAATCAAATCAAATTCATCATGAATAGCCGTATCCAGCCCTACTCGCCCATTTTCGGCAAGCACCACTCGATGCTTTTCAAATTCCAGAATATCCTTCATCGTATTCCGAATGCTTCGTTCATCATCAATTACAAGTATTTTTGCCATAGTTATATTGTCCTATTTATTTTTCTATTCCCCCTATTATTTTTCCTTATTAATAAAAAATGAGGTTTTATATAAAGTCTTATTTTACTTTTTAGCCAAAAATTCGCGTAATTTGCAAAAATTCGCGTCAATTCGCACCTTCATAAATCAAACCCAATATCTCTCCTGAAATATTTTCCTTCAAAGTCAATCAACTCTGCATTTTTATAGGAAACAGACAATGCTTCATCCTTATTTTTCCCATAACTGCTTACCGCGATTACACGTCCGCCATTGGTCAAAATTTCATTATTTTCTGCTTTTGTTCCTGCGTGAAATACGATACTGTCAGTCATTTTGTCGAGTCCCGCAATCACTTTCCCTTTTTCGTAATCACCCGGATATCCACCAGAAACAAGCATCACCGTAACAGCCGAACGCTCGTCAAACTCTACAATTTTTTCATTCAAATTACCTTCCGCCACACCTTCCAAAAGTTCTACCAAATCAGACTTTAACCGCAACATTACTACTTCTGTTTCCGGGTCGCCCATACGAGCGTTATACTCAATTACAAAAGGCTCTCCTTCCACTTTTATCAGACCAAAAAAGATAAAACCTTTGTAAGTAATCCCCTCTTTTTGAAGCCCTTCTACGGTAGGCTTGATAATTCGCTCTTCCACTTTTTTCATAAAAGCCTCGTCGGCAAAACTAACCGGCGAAACAGCTCCCATTCCGCCTGTATTCAAGCCTGTATCACCTTCTCCAATGCGTTTGTAATCCTTCGCTTCCGGCAGTATTTGGTAATTTTTTCCGTCCGTTATCACAAAAACCGAACACTCAATTCCCGACAAAAACTCTTCAATAACCACCGTACTGCCCGCTTTGCCAAATTTTCCGCCAAGCATATTGTTCAGCTCCGTTACAGCTTCATCAAAGTCGTTAATTATCAGAACCCCTTTCCCCGCTGCCAAACCATCGGCTTTTAGTACATAAGGTGCATTTAGTTTTTTCAAGAAATCAACTCCTTCCGGAATATTTTCTCCTGAAACACTGAGATAGCGAGCCGTTGGGATGCCGTGTTTTACCATAAATTTTTTGGAAAAATCCTTGCTACCCTCCAACTGAGCCGCCTCTTTGTTGGGACCAATTACAGGTACATTTCTCAGTTCATCATCTTTTTCAAAAAAGTCAACAATCCCATTTACCAGCGGATCTTCCGGTCCTATAACAACCATATTAACCTCGTTTCCCAAAACCGCATTTTTTACGGCTTGAAAATCAGACACATTGATGCTAAGATTCGTTCCAACTGCTGATGTTCCTGCATTTCCGGGTGCAATGAAAAGCTTAGAAAGTTTCGGACTTTGAGCTATTTTCCAAGCCAAAGCGTGCTCACGACCACCCGAACCGATAAGAAGGATGTTTAGCCCCCCGCCCCCTAAAGGGGGTGTATTTTGAGAGAATTTCATTATTTGAAGTCTATTAAATATTATATCTGTTTCTTATTTCTTGTCTAAATCAAGGAAAAAGTCCCCCTGAGGGATTTAGGGGGTTTCCCACACCAAATACGCCGACACCAGCCAGTGATTTAGCTTATTTCCTTCAGCAGGTTGCGCTTCGGGGATAGAAATGGTCAACGTATGATTTCCGGCTTTGATATTGGGAAGTGCGATGGTTTCAGGAACTACGTCAGTACCCGGACACCAATTGGAACGCGACAAGTCGGATGATGCCAGCGGCTCTTCAATTTCCTTTTCGGCACGTCCTTCGCAAGAAATATAAGCTACCGTCCGCGGTTGCAACCAAACGCCGGATGTTGGACTAAAGCGACGGAAAGCCGCACAATCGTTTCTCCAAGGCGTAAATCGGAAAACTTCTTCTCTGTCCACCGAAAGAATATTCACTTTTTGCACAAATTCATCACCGCCCGAATGTCCGCCGTGTCCGGTTGTAATATATTTCAGACGTACATTTTTAGCATTTTTAGGAATGGAAAATGGAATAACCAAATCTTTTCGAGCAAAAATATCGGGAATTGACTGACCAATATAGTAATTCGTGTTAACAAGTGGCTCGATGTGTCTTTTCGGCATTTTGTCCTGACGAATTTTACTCTCTTTGAAATCCAATTCCATACTTACGTTATACCCTTTATCTGTCCAGGTATCCACATAAACACCTACATAAACTTCGCCTTCCAAAAGCGGCATCAAATCGCTAATGTCCTGCGACCAAGATACATTTTCAGCCCAACCGTCAATGTAAACAGGCATTCTTTTTCGAGAAACGCTGTCATTGCTTTCACTGAAATGTCCTACACCAAAAGGCGTCATAAAGCGCATCAGCTCAACAGTTGGCAAATAATCTTCGTCCGCCACAATCCCTACAAATTTCTCGTATTTCGTGCTATCAACCGCCGGGTATTTACGTTCGTCTTTGGCAATGTGCAACATATTGATGCCCGATGATTTCGGAATAACAAAGCACGAACCCGATTTATCCCAAGGATCGCCATTGGATGTGAGCGTAATTTTTACAGTTACAGCAGTGTTACGCTTAAATTTCGGAACGGATATTTTTTTAATGGCAATACGGCCATTTACAAGCTGAATTACGCCGTCAATTTCATTAAATCCATCAGGCACTTCACCCGGATTAAAACGAATGTTCTGATTTTCAAAAACCTGAATGTTCAAATTTTGTTGCGCTTCTGTTTGAAACACAAAAAACAGTGAAAAAATCACAATTAGC
The DNA here is from genome assembly GCA_012837935.1 of Bacteroidales bacterium. Taxonomy (GTDB): domain Bacteria; phylum Bacteroidota; class Bacteroidia; order Bacteroidales; family Paludibacteraceae; genus UPXZ01. The sequence goes on along the minus strand of DUQG01000007.1, from coordinate 61,026 downwards.
GAAAAGTACTTTGAATGCATAGTGGTAGAAAATTATTTTTGTTCTTTCATCTCTTCCGAAAGGAAATGCTCCAACTCCTCAGGCTTCGCATTGATGGTAAGTTTACCGTTCACTGCCCAAGAAATTTGTCCTGTCTCTTCAGAAATAATTATTGCAATGGCGTCGGACTGCTCCGTTACACCCAAAGCGGCACGGTGTCGCAGTCCCAGACGTTTCGGGATGTTTTGATTATTGGAAACGGGTAGAATACAAGCTGCTGCACGTAAGCGGCGATTGGAAATAATCAGTGCGCCATCGTGCAATGGACTGTTTTTAAAGAAAATATTTTCAATCAAACGAGAGCTAATTCGAGAATCTACAATCTCGCCCGTTTGAACAAAAAACTCCAAATTATTTTCTCTTGTCAACACGATAAGCCCGCCCGTTGCAGTTCTTGCCATACTTCGACAAGCAAGCACAATTTGAATAATATCGTAATCCGGTTGTGCACTTTCCGTTTCATTATTTTTCATCAGAAAACGTTTCAGATAATTCAGTACGCCCCAATTTTTACTTGAGCCGATACGCAAGAAAAACCGCTTTATTTCTGTTTGGAATAAAACGATTAAAGCAAAAGCACCCACGCTGATTACTCCATCCAAAATTCCGCCCAGCAACTCCATTCTCAAAACTTGAGAAACAACAAACCAGACGATTACAAAGGTAAGTACACCCACGAAAACCGCCGATGCGCCTGATTTTCTGAGCAACTTATAGGCACCAAACAGCAAAAGAGCCGTCAGGATAATATCGACTATGTCTTTTAATCCAATATTAAAAAGCATCGTTTTTTGTATTAATTGTTAATCTTGAAAAGACTTATAAAGTTCATAAATTTTCACGGCTTCCACAGCCTCGCGTGCATCGTGCACACGCAGAATATCCGCACCATTTACCAATCCCAAAATATTCAACGCCGTAGTTCCATTCAGTGCTTCCTCCGGCGAAGTTCCCAGCAGATTATATATCATCGATTTACGGGAAATTCCGTACAAAATCGGAAAACCAAACTCTTTGAAATAGCCCATTTTTGCGAGCAGCTCGTAGTTTTGCTCCGTGGTTTTTGCAAAACCGAAACCCGGGTCAATGATAATATCTTTCACACCCAACCGAACCAATTGATTAATTCTTTTTTCAAAAAACTCCATTATTTCAGCCATCATATTATCGTAGTCGGTCAGTTGCTGCATCGTCTGATGGGTGCCGCGCATATGCATCAAAATATAAGGCACCTGCAGATCGGCAACTGTCTCAAACATAGCATCATCCAACGTTCCACCGCTCACATCGTTGATAATATTTACATCGAATTTTTCCACAGCCCAACGAGCCACATCTGCCCTAAAAGTATCCAACGAAATAATCACATCGGGGAAGTTTTCGCGAATAAGTTTCAAGGGATTTTCCAAACGTTCAATTTCCTCTGTATTACTTATTGCATCGGCTTTCGGGTGGGTAGAATATGCGCCTAAATCAATAATAGTAGCACCATCGGTCAAAGCACGATTTACCGCATCCAATATCGCGTCGTCGGTATTTACACGGCTTTTAGCATAAAAAGAATTGGGTGTAGCATTCACTATCGCCATCACTTGCGGCGTGGACAAATCAAGCAATTTACCGTTAATGTTAAGTTGAAAAGGTACAAAATCCATAGTGCCAATGAAATATATCGGGGTGTTTGTCGTTATAATTTTGATTATTCTACAAAAGTAAGAAATTAAACCATTTTTTCGGCTCGTTTTTGATAATTATTAAAAAAAATAGATTTAAATATACGTTTTTGCTCGATTTTAAGTTATATTTTATAATTTTACTACACATATTTAATATAACTACGAATAACACGAATTGCACGAATAAAATTCGTTCCCGATATCTATCGGGATAGTTAAATTCGTAGTTAACTACAAGCGGACGACTGTAAAGCGAAAACAATAAATAACCTGAAAATAAAATGCAATTAAACAATAAATAGCCAATACAATGTAAATTGTAATGAAGTTGACAAAATGAAAACTATGCTTTATATAGTATTGGGAATAGTGGTTGTCTTACTGACAATTTTAATTTTAGGACTGTTGCTTCCCAAAAAACGAATAGTAACAAAACAAACCGTTTATAATGCATCGGTTGAAACAGTTTACAACACTGTAACCAATAACAAGGATTGGAAATACAGAACGTCAATAGAAGATTTGCGAATTGTTGAAACGAACGGAGACTTTGAAATTTGGGAAGAAATTTCGCAAGGAAATACCATTCGATTTAAGACGAAGGAGAAAAGACCTTTCACGTTTTATTCTTTTGAAATGAATAGTAACTTCTTTCAAGGAGAATGGTTTGCCGAATTTGAACCTATTGAAAATGGGAAAACTCGTTTTACAGCAACAGAACTAATAACATATAAAAATCCGCTAATACGAGTAGTTGGATATACTTTTATGGACTTAGGCAAATTTATGGAAACATATCAAAGCGAATTGAGAAATAAGATTGAAAATGCCAGCAGGTAACACAGGCTATATGCAATAAGAGTTTCATTGGTAACTCAAGCATTCTACCCCGCATAAAAATTTTGTGTCGGCGGACAGAAAAGAAGTCCGCAATCCCTTACTGCATATAGCCTCTGTCCGTTTTATTCAAAAATGAAAATTATTTGTTGTACTAATCACAACTCAGAACTCAAAACTTAATACTCAATACTATATATTCATGAATATCAATGCTAAAATAAAGCTTTTCAGCTTTGTACTGATAATGGCGATTGTCGCATCTTGCGCACCGAGAACTCAAAGTAAAGACAAGCAAGCACCGCCGCCCAAAGGCTCTACGATTTCCACCGCTACCGGCTGGACGTACCAAAACGAGAATTTTTCAGGCGGAAACGGCTATGCATCATCGGGATTTGCCGCTCAGGAAAATTTTAAACCACAAATTCCCGCGGGAATGGTTGTGATTGAAGGCGGTACATTTATGATGGGTGAAAAAACGGATATGGTTACTGCTCAGCGAAATAACCTTTCACGGCGAGTAACCGTGGGACCGTTTTATATGGACCAATACGAAGTGAGCAACCTGATGTGGCGAGAATACACGCATTGGATGGATGTGGTATTTGGCGATGTAGCACCGCAATTGGTGCAAAATGCCATGCCAAACGTGGACAAATCGACCGACCCGCTGACCTACAACGAGCCGTATTACGACAGATATTACTCGCATCCGGCGTTTAATCACTATCCTGTAGTAGGCGTAACGTGGGAACAGGCGATGGATTATTGCCAATGGCGCACCGACCGAATGAACGAATTGGTTTTGGTGAAAGCCGGTGTAATCGCGGCACCCGATTTTTCGTATATTCAGCGTGTAATCAACCACGACAGCATTGCTCAAAATTTTGTTTTCAATACGGAAAAATATCTGCTACAACGTTCTTACAATCCTGCTCCCGGACCGAAACCGCTGAAAGGACCTTTCGGCAATATCCGCAAAGCACAAATGGGTGACGGATTGATGTTTCCAAACTTCCGACTGCCTACAGAGGCAGAGTGGGAATTTGCCGCTTACGGTCTGAAAGCCGATAAATCCGGTATGGTAGCCGAAGGCAGAATGTATCCGTGGACAGGAAATCGTTTGCGAAATACCGAAAAAGGGAAAAATCAGGGTCGCTTGCAAGCCAACTTTGTGCGCGGACGCGGCGATATGATGGGAACAGCCGGCGACCTAAACGACAAATATACAACCACAGCGCCCGGAAATGCGTATCCGCCGAATGATTTTGGACTGTATAATATGGCGGGAAATGTGAACGAGTGGGTGCTTGACGTATATCGTTCCACTTCGCATCAAGAAGTTTCCGATTACAATCCGTACCGCGGAAGTCAAGGCTATACTTACCTTGCCGAATCGCAAGATATTAACGGCGGCTATCAACTGAAAGTGGATTCGTTGGGACGAATTGCAAGAGTTGTACTACCGGAAGATGATATGCGAAATTACGGCGACGGTTCCGGTCAACTTACCACGGATTTCCAACTGCACACCGACCCGGAAGGAATGTCCGCATTGAGAAACAGCCGTCAGCTCGACCCGACCGATGTGCTTGCACCAAAAATCACCAACAAAACTCGTGTGTATAAAGGTGGTTCATGGAAAGACCGTGCTTATTGGATTAATCCGGCAACTCGTCGCTATCTTGACCAAGATAAATCAGCCAACGACATCGGTTTTCGCTGTGCAATGACTATGTTGGGAAGTATTGACAACCAACCTGTGAAAAAGAAAACAAGTAGTAAGAAGAAGTAATTGGTTAAATAGTTGATTGCCTGCCTGCCGCAGGCAGGGTTAATTAGCTGATTGGTTGATTAGAATTATAAGTAGCTGCTAACTTAAAGTTGGCAGCTACTTTTTTTTTATTAATGTTCGGCTGGAAGCCGAACAACCCCACTGCTCAGTTCCTTTTCAGTGGGGACTTTTGTCCCGATAACTATCGTGGACAGCCAAAAGAAATAAAAAACTTTACAATTTAACATCTGTGTCATTGCAGGTGTTTTTTTATTCCTTGATTATTTAATTTTGTAAATTAATTATTGTAAATTTGCAGGATTATATTAATGTGTTGGTTTTATAGGGAAAATAGCCGAACCAACTTATCGTTTTTTACTAATTTAACTAACCAATGCTCAAAATCTAAGTCGGTTGACAGGTCAGGGGCATTCTATTTTTTATGCAAAGAACAAAAATTGTTGATGCGCTGAAAAGTACAGCGTTTGGTACAGATGTGAATATTAAAGGTTGGGTGCGTACCCGCCGCGGTAATAAAAATGTGAGCTTTGTTGCGTTAAATGACGGCTCAACAATACATAACATTCAAATCGTGATTGATTTGAGTAAGTTTGATGAAGAGAAATTGAAACCAATCACAACGGGTGCTTGTATCAGCGTAACCGGAAAATTGGTTGAATCGCAAGGAAAAGGGCAAACCGTAGAAGTGCAGGCGGAAGATGTGCTGATTTACGGAGGTGCAGACCCTGAAACTTATCCACTTCAAAAAAAAGGTCACACGCTTGAATTCCTTCGTGAAATAGCTCACCTTCGTCCACGTACCAACACGTTTGGTGCTGTGTTTCGCATTCGCCACCATATGGCAATTGCTATTCACAAGTTTTTCCACGACCGCGGATTTTTCTATTTCCACACGCCGATTATCACCGCATCCGATGCCGAAGGTGCAGGACAGATGTTTCAAGTTACTACGCTTGACCTTGCAAATGTGAAGAAAAACGAACAAGGCGAAGTAGATTTCACGGAAGATTTCTTTGGAAGACACGCTAACCTGACCGTTTCAGGGCAGCTTGAAGGCGAGTTGGCAGCAATGGCTTTGGGTGCAATTTACACCTTTGGACCAACTTTCCGTGCCGAAAACTCGAACACACCGCGTCACTTGTCGGAATTTTGGATGATTGAGCCGGAAGTGGCTTTCTACGAAATTGAAGATAATATGCAATTGGCGGAAGACTTTATCAAATATTGCGTACAATGGGCATTGGACAATTGCGAAGATGACCTGAAATTCCTGAACGATATGTACGACAAAGGTTTGATTGAGCGTCTGAAATTTGTGGTAGAAAATGACTTCAAACGCCTGACTTACACCGAAGGAATTAAAATTCTTGAAGAAGCCGTGGCTAACGGACATAAATTTGAGTACCGTGTAGGTTGGGGGGTTGATTTGCAGTCAGAGCACGAACGCTACTTGGTAGAACAACATTTCAAAAAACCGGTAATCCTGACCGATTATCCGCAAGAAATCAAAGCGTTCTATATGAAGTTAAACGAAGACGGCAAAACCGTACGTGCTATGGACGTGCTTTTCCCGAAAATCGGAGAAATCATCGGCGGTTCGCAGCGTGAAGAAGATTACGAAAAACTAAAAGCACGCTCGGCTGCAATGGGCGTTCCTGAAAAAGATATTTGGTGGTACTTGGATACTCGCCGCTTTGGAACAGCGCCGCACTCGGGTTTCGGACTTGGATTTGAGCGTCTGCTGCTGTTTGTAACCGGAATGGCTAATATCCGTGACGTGATACCATTCCCGAGAACGCCGAATAATGCGGATTTTTAGCAGCCCCCTAACCCCCTAAAGGGGGAATTAGTTCAGCATTCAGTATTTTAACATTTTCAGCATGAACAATTTAAAGCCTTTAAACATTATCTCAATTATAAGCAGTTTTCTGTTAATTATTGGTGCAATGCTTAAGTTAGGCTTCATTTAAAAAACAGGCAAATGGAAAAACTCATTGAATTGAATATTGAAAACATTTCTTCAGAGCATATTTGTTGTGCTATTTCAGATAAGAAATGTGCAGATAGTTATGAAGCTAAAAAAGATTGGCTAAGAAAGGAATTCAATAATGGCTATGTTTTTAGACGGATTAACGAAAGAGCGAAGGTCTTTATTGAATACGGACCTGCCGAAAATGCGTGGATTCCAATTACAGCATTTAATTATCTAAACATTAATTGCTTTTGGGTATCCGGTCAATACAAGAGTAAAGGCTATGGAAAAGCACTTCTGAAATCTGCAATTGAGGACGCAAAGAAGCAAGGTAAATATGGACTTGTTACAGTGGTCGGAACAAAAAAGTTTCACTTTATGAGTGATACCAAATGGCTGTTGAAACAGGGCTTTGAAGAAATAGAAAGAATTTCAAGTGGGTTTAGTTTATTGGCATTGAAATTCAATGATGACAGTCCTAATCCAAAATTCAACGAATCCGTTAAAAGTGGCGAATGCCCCAATAAAAAAGGCATTGTAGTTTATTATTCAAACAGGTGTCCTTTTGCTGAATTTCACGCTAAAGAATCGCTGGTTGAAACCGCGAAGAAGAGAAATTTACCTTTGCAAGTAATAAAACTCAAGTCAATGGTAGAAGCACAAAATGCACCAAGTCCTGCAACAATTTTCAGCCTGTTTTTAGACGGAAAGTTTATGACCACTGATATAAGTGTTTGTATGGATAGTCGATTTGATAAAGTAATAGATAAATTGAAATAATGAAAAACGAAAGCCTAACATCAGCTATACGCAAGCAGGGGTTTCGTGCTTCGTAGGAAAGTTAAGTAGTATATTTAAAGTTCAGTATTTCGTAAGAAGTTTAGTGGTAAAAAGCCCTTCCTGCGTAAACTGATAATGCACTACTCTTTTGCTGTATGGATAATCTATGTGGGGATTTTCGGACATTTAATATTAGGTGTAGCTTGGCTTTTCCGTTTTAGAAAAAGTAGAAAGCTGAATTCTTAATTGGTTTATAAATAACATATACAATATGGAAAAAATCAAAGTAAAAGAAGTGGACAATGTAGTGGTTCTGTTTGCGGGCGACTCGGGTGACGGGATGCAACTTACAGGAACATTGTTCTCAAACGTTTCTGCCGTAATCGGCAATGAAATTTCGACGTTCCCGGACTATCCGGCTGAAATTCGTGCACCCCAAGGCACATTGGGTGGTGTTTCCGGCTTTCAGGTTCATATCGGTTCGAGCAAAGTGTACACACCCGGTGATTTAGCCGATGTGTTTGTGGCGATGAACCCCGCTGCACTGAAAACAAATATCCACAAAGTGAAAAAAGGCGGTGTGATTATTTATGATGAAGACAGCTTTCTTGAAAATGACTTGACAAAAGCCGGATTTACTACCGACAATCCTTTCGTAGAATTAGGCGTTTCCGAAACAATTAACTTAATCCCAACCCAACTGACCACCTTGACTCAAAAGAGTTTGGAAGGCTTTGGATTGGACGGAAAAAGTATTTTGCGTAGCAAAAATATGTTCGCTTTCGGGTTGGTTTGTTGGCTTTTCAATCGTCCGATGGATAAAGCAGAGCATTTTTTGGAAAATAAATTTAAGAAAAAACCATCCGTTCTTGAAGCCAATATCAAGGTAATGAACGACGGCTACAACTACGGCAACAACCTACATTTGTCTATCCCGACTTATACGATTGAGCGTTCAAGTGATACAAAACCGGGTAAATACACCAGTATTTCCGGAAATACAACTACGGCTTTCGGTCTGATTGCTGCTGCTGAAAAAGCAGGTTTAGAACTTTTCCTTGGCAGTTATCCTATTACGCCTGCATCGGATATTATGCAGGTTTTGGCACGCCGTCGTGATTTGGGTGTGAAAGTAATGCAGTGTGAAGACGAAATTGCCGGAATTGCTACAGCTATCGGAGCATCATTTGCAGGATGCTTGGCAGCTACAAGCACTTCAGGACCCGGATTGGCATTGAAATCTGAAGCAATCGGATTGGCTGTAATGTCGGAACTGCCGTTGGTGGTTATTGACGTGATGCGTGGCGGTCCTTCTACCGGAATGCCTACCAAAACTGAGCAAACCGACCTACTGCAAGCACTTTACGGAAGAAACGGCGAAAGTCCCGCGGTAGTTATGGCTGCAAGCACACCGGACGACTGTTTCCATTATTCGTATATGGCTGCAAAAATTGCATTGGAAAATATGACACCTGTAATTTTGCTAACCGATTCGTTTATCGCTAATGGAACATCACTTTGGAAACTACCGAAATTGGCTGACATGCCTGAAATTAAACCGAATTACGTTCCTGCCGATTATAAAAACTACAATGCCGTATCGCGTAACGAAGAGACAAAAGTTCGCTATTGGGCAATCCCCGGAACGGAAGGATTTGAGTACCGCAACGGTGGTTTGGAGAAAGATTATGTAAAAGGAAGCATCTCTACCGCTGCAGTAAATCACCAAAAGATGGTAGATACTCGTGCTGAAAAAGTGCAAAACGTAAAATATTCTATTCCTGAATTGGAAATTATCGGAAATGAAGATGCTGACTTGCTCGTTGTAGGATGGGGAAGTACACGCGGACACCTGATGGACGCTGTTTCATCCATCAACGAAAAAAGTAAAAATGTAGCTTTGGCGCATTTTAACTACATCAATCCGCTACCCAAAAACACGGAAGAAGTGTTAAGAAAGTTTAAGAATATTGTTGTTTGCGAATTAAATTCAGGACAGTTTGCAGCTTACCTGCGTTCAAAAATACCCGGACTGAACATTATGCAATACAACAAGGTACAAGGGCAGCCATTTACGGCTATTGAGTTAGAAGAACAGTTTGAACTAATTTTGAAGAAATAAGACATGGAAACAAAAATATTGACATATACTGCAAAAGATTTCAAAAGTGACCAGCAAGTACGTTGGTGTCCCGGTTGTGGGGATTACGCTATTGTGAACAGCTTGCAAAAAGTGATGGCTGATTTAGGCGTACCACCGCACAAAACAGCAGTAATTTCCGGTATCGGCTGTTCGTCTCGCTTACCTTATTATATGAAAACTTACGGTTTTCACACCATTCACGGACGTGGAGCGGCTATTGCCACCGGCGTAAAAGCAGCTAATCCCGATTTAACCGTATGGCAAATCACCGGCGACGGCGACTGTTTAGCAATTGGTGGAAACCATTTTATCCACAGCGTAAGACGTAATATTGATATCAATGTATTGCTTTTCAACAACCAAATTTACGGACTTACAAAAGGGCAATACTCACCAACAACGCTTAAAGGTAAAGTAACCAATTCATCTCCTTACGGTACGATTGAAGAACCGTTCCGTCCTGCAGAGCTGACAATGGGTGCTCGCGGTACTTTCTTTGGAAGATTGTTGGATGTGGACTTGAAAAATGCACAGCAAGTAATGCTTGAAGCTGCCAAACACAAAGGCACATCGGTAGTTGAATGCTTGGTAAACTGTGTGATTTTTAATGACGGCGCACACGGATATTTGGCAGAAAGAAATACTCGTCCAGATAGAACTGTATTCTTGGAACACGGTAAACCAATGATTTACGGCGTAAATCGCGATAAAGGATTGATTTTGGAAAATGGACGTTTGAAAGCCGTTACTATCGGTGAAAACGGAATTACAGAAGCAGATATCCTTGTTCACAATGCTGAAGATCCAAACCCAACACTGCACTGGGAATTGGCTATGATGCAAGGTCCGGATTTGCCGATTGCACTGGGTGTTATCCGTGCAGTTCGAGCTGAAACCTACAACGATGCTCTTGACAAGCAAATAGAAGAAGTGAAAGCCAAATCAAAAATCAAATGCTTTGATGATTTGGTAGATAACTTAGAGCAGTGGGAAATATAGTGTAGTTGATTAGTTAATTGGTTGATTAGTTAATTAGTGAGAGCGGATTCTTTATCAGAATCCGCTCTTTATTTTGAATTTTAGTCGATTAACTGTTTTCAAACAATAAAAGAGTCGAACAAAGAAAATTTTGTTCGACTCTTTTATTTCACTTTGCGGAGAGAGCGGGATTCGAACCCGCGATACCCTTTAGGGGTATACACGCTTTCCAGGCGTGCCTCTTCAACCACTCGAGCACCTCTCCAAGGTGTATATTTTGTCCAAATTTTGTTTGGGGTTACAAAGATAGAAAAAATCTTTTAATCTACCGAAAAAAACAGTTCTTTTGCTGATTTTGTGGTAATCAAATCGATTTCTTCAGGTGTTTTTGCATATATTTCTGCCAATTTATCTCTAACCAAAGCCGTATAAGCAGGCTCATTCCGCTTGCCACGATAAGGCGTAGGTGCCAAATAAGGTGCATCCGTTTCTAACACTAGTTTTTCAAGTGGGATCTCTTTCAAATTTTCAGCCAATCCGGAATTTTTGAAGGTTACTACTCCACCAATTCCAAGCTTAAAATCGCCTAATGCCATAATCTCATCCGCCTCTTTTTTTGTCCCGGTAAAACAGTGAAAAACACCCTTCAAACCTTTATCTTTATAAGGCGTAAGTGCTTCAATGGTTTCTTTGTGAGAATCCCGAATGTGCACAATAATTGGCAAATTGCATTCAAGCGACCACTCGACCTGCGTTTGGAAAGCGTGAAGTTGTTCTTTGTAAAATGTTTTATCCCAATAAAGGTCAATTCCTATCTCACCAATGGCAATGTATTTTCTTCTTTTTAGTTCACTTTCTACTAGTTCCAACTCTTGCAGATAATCCTCTTTTACACTAGTTGGGTGCAGACCTATAGCCACAAAGCAATAGTCGGGATTGGATATTTCCAAATCTATCATTCGCTGAAAAGAATCGGAATCTATGCTTGGCAGAATAATGGATAAAACACCCGCATCTTTAGCACGTTGCAGCATTTCTGCACGATCTTCGTCAAATTCTTCTGAGTATATATGTGAATGGGTATCAATCATTTTGGTAAAAACAGCTTTTCCATTAAGCAAAACGAAGTTGGCGATTTTAGCACCAACTTCATTTTATTATTTTTGAATTAAAACATTTATTTACGTGGCAATCTACACTTATTCCCACTCGATTGTGGCAGGTGGTTTAGAACTAATGTCATAGACTACTCGATTAACACCTTCGACTTTATTAATAATATCGTTGGATACTTTTGCCAAAAAATCATAAGGCAACTGAGCCCAGTCAGCCGTCATGGCATCGGTAGAAGTTACCGAACGAAGTGCCACTGCATTTTTATACGTTCTTTCATCGCCCATTACACCTACTGTTTGTACGGGAAGTAGAATCACACCCGCTTGCCAGACTTTATCATAGAGATTCCACTCTCTCAATGCATTGATAAAAATAGCATCTGCTTCTTGTAGAGTCTGTACTTTTTCCGGTGTAATTTCTCCTAAGATACGAACGGCTAAGCCCGGTCCAGGGAACGGATGACGTTTCAGCAAATGACTCATCATTCCTAGCTCATAACCCACTCTGCGAACCTCATCTTTGAAAAGCAAACGAAGCGGCTCACAAAGTTTCAAATTCATTTTTTCCGGTAATCCACCCACGTTGTGATGCGATTTAATAACCGTACCTGTAATAGAAATCGACTCGATTACATCCGGATAAATAGTACCTTGTGCCAGCCATTTCACATCTTTTATTTTTTGAGCTTCAGCATCAAATACATCAATAAATCCGGCACCGATGATTTTTCGTTTTTGTTCCGGGTCTGTTACTCCCGCCAGTTTTTTATAGAAATAATCTTTAGCATCCACACCGATTACGTTCAACCCAAGATGTTCATAATCACTCAACACCTCTTCAAACTCGTTTTTGCGAAGCAAACCATGATCCACAAAGATACAAGTAAGGTTTTTGCCTATCGCTTTGTGAAGCAATACAGCAGTAACAGAAGAATCAACTCCACCGGAAAGTCCAAGAACGACCTTATCGTTTCCAATAGTTTCTTTCAATTCAGCTACCGTACTTTCAATAAATGATGCAGGCGACCAAGTTTTGGTAGAACCACAAATGTTTAGGAAGTTTTCCAAAAGTATTACACCTTCTGATGTATGGAATACCTCAGGATGAAACTGAACTCCCCAAGTTTTTTCACCTTCTACACGAAACGCTGCAATTTCAACATCTTTCGTACTAGCTATTTTTGTAAAACCTTCCGGTAATTGAGTAATGGAATCACCGTGTGACATCCATAATTGCGACCCTACGTGCACACCTTTGAAAAGTTCATCGCCGATTTTTATATCGCTAAGAATAGCACGTCCGTACTCTCTGCTGTCAGCTGATTCTACTTTTCCACCGGAACTGTAAGCCAAGTATTGTGCACCATAACAGATACCAAGTAGCGGAAATTTCTTACGAATTCCACTCAAATCAATTTTGAACGCAGCCGGGTCATAGACAGAATAAGGACTTCCAGAAAGGATTACCCCTTTTACATCAGTGGTATCTTCCGGGAACTTATTGTAAGGTAATATTTCACAATACTCATTTAACTCGCGCAAACGGCGACCAATAAGCTGTGTAGTTTGTGAACCAAAATCGAGAATAATTATCTTTTCCATTGAAATCCGAGCTTAAAAATGTTCTACAAAAATAAGAAAAAACTGAGAATTAATGAAATCTAAATAGGGTGCTCTTGAATATTTTCGAACATTCTACAACAATTACATTTTTGTAATTTTCAGCACCTGAGTTTTGCTTTGCTTACTTTGAATAAATACGACATAAACTCCTTTACTCAAGTCGCTACAATCTACTTTCAGCAATCCATTCGCATTCTGTACAGAAATTGATTTTATCACTTTTCCATTTAAATCCATGATTTGTAAATTGGCATCGCCACTTAAGTTTTCGGGTAGTTGCACATTCAGAACATCTGTAACCGGATTTGGATAAGCCACTAACTGCTCCAAGTTTACATCAAACAAGCCTGTTCCGTATTCGTAGCTGCGATTTTTTACTTCAAACGGATTGTCGCCTGATTTTATCGGACTAATTTTGAATTTATAGGTGTAGTTTTGGGGTTTTAATTTGTACTCATCTAGCATGGTGTGATAACCCCAAGAATGAACGCCACCAACTCCGGTTTGTTTATAATCAATGTTGAGTTGTGTCTTATCCATCTTTGTAAGCTGATTTAGATGTTTTTCCCCATAATAAGTTTCAGATTGAGTCAAATCTGCTATAGTGTAATGCATCGCACTGAAGTCGAAAGTTTCCATCCCGCTAAACAGCAGACCGTTTCCGGCATCATTTGTAATTGACATCCAACGAGTATCTGAACGATTACCATTTTCTTGCGGCGTAGGATATGCAAAATAAATTTCATCAACCGTACTTTCATAAAGGTCAATCATGGAACCGGATTTTCTGTCCCAATAATTCTCGTTTGGTCCACGCCCAAAATAACTTACATTGTCGTAACCCTCTTTTACTTCAAACTGCATCCCAAATCGCGGTAATATGCCATTCGTTCCACCCGTAAATGTATAAGTATTATCCACAGTCATTTCGCCGTTTCCGAGAATGGTGTAAATGGTTTTGTAGGTTCCGAAACCGTTTGCAAGTGTATAAAAAAAAGTTACCTCTACTTCTTTGTCGGAAATCTGTCTAATACTGGTGCTTTTATTTGTTTTACTCGTGGCAGCATCTCGCCATCGTTTGTCATTAAACAGGAAGCCGTTTCCATATCCCAAATCATTGTCCGTTGGTGCACGCCAGAAGTTCGGATTAGCACCCGTAAGCAAATCTTCGCCGTTAAGCGTGTAGCGTGTCAAGTTCAATGAAATACGGTTAAACATCACTGAGAAATTTTCACCCGTAATAGTATAGTGTAATGTGTTTTGTTCCACGGTCAATTTTTCCATCGAATTAATATCAGTTTTTTCAGTAACCGATGTAGTAAATGGTAGGTCAAATTGCTCATAAGCTAATTCAAAACCTTTATCTACCAATCCCCAATCCTCTGCCGTGGTAGCGGAAAAGTGTAAGAAATATTCCGTGCCGGATTCTCTTTTAAATTTAGAATAATCCACATTAAAAGTCAACTGTCCGCCCGGTGCCACATCTGGACGTAAAATTTCACCGCTTAACACCGTTTTTCCATTTCCTTTCACTTCCCACCGGAAATTAAATTTGTCCAAATTAGTGAAATAATAACCGTTTTTGATTTCAAAATTTCCAGCAATTCGACTTATTGCATTAAACTTAATGTGTTGATACACTTTTTTCACCTCGAAATATTCCGGCTGTGGCACACGATCAGGTCGCAAAATTCCATTCATTAAGAAGTTATTATCTTTTCTAATGCCAAGATTTGCCCAAAAATTCACCGGCTCATAATCACCACCCCAATTCCAATAGATATTGCCTTGTTCGTCTTTTTCAGCCAAACCTTGGTCCACCCAATCCCAAATAAATCCACCTTGCAAATTGTCGTATTTCTCTATCACATCCCAATATTCTTTGAAATTTCCCATGCTGTTTCCCATAGCGTGAGCATATTCGCTGGCAATATACGGACGATAATTCGTTGTGTTTCTGCCGTATGCCTCAATGTCGCTTGGCCAAGGATATTGCGGACAAATAATATCGGTATTATAACTATATTCTGCACGTTCGTACTGCACAGGACGTGTGTCTTTCGATTTTAGCCAGTTATAAGTTGCTTCGGTATTAATTCCATTTCCACCCTCATTTCCCAACGACCAAAAAATTACCGATGCATGATTTTTACTCCGTTCAAACATATTTACCGTGCGGAACATATGCTGTTCATACCAATTGCTGTGTTTTGACAGTGATTCTGCTCCGTAACCCATGCCGTGCGATTCGATATTAGCTTCATCCACCAGATAAAGTCCGTACTCATCGCAAAGTTCGTAAAAGCGCGGGTCATTCGGATAATGCGACAGACGACAAGCGTTTATATTGCCCTCTTTCATCAGTTTAATATCTTTCAACATCGTTTCCTCGGTCACAATTTGTCCTGCCCATTGGTCAATTTCTTGACGATTAACGCCTTTGAAAAGCACAGGTTTCCCGTTGATAAGAACTTGTGCATTTTTTAGCTCAATGCTTCTAAATCCGGTTTTCGAGCCAACAACTTGCAGGATTTCCCCGTTTTTATCTTTCAGAATAAGAGCAGTCTGATAAAGATTTGGGGTTTCAGCAGACCATTGTTTTGGACTGGAAATATTGGCAGAAAATCTCAACGTATTGGCTTCTGATGGATTGTATATAAACTCTTGCAACTGTTGATTAATTACAGTTCCGTCTAATTCCAGCAATTGCATTTCCAACGTGTATTTCTCAGCCAAAGCCACATCGCGTCTATCCTCTACTTCCACATCTACCTCCAAAGTACCGTTAGTGTATTGGCTATCCAATCCGGCTTTGATAAAGAAATCACGAATATGTGTTTTCGGAATGGCATAAAGATAAACATCACGCTGAATACCGCTCAATCGCCAGAAATCCTGACACTCCAAGTAAGAACCATCCGACCAGCGATAAACTTGCAACGCCAACTCATTTTCTCCCTCTTTCAAATACTCCGTAATATTCCATTCTGCTTCGGTTTTGGTGTCTTCGGTATAACCCACGTAATGCCCGTTTATCCAAAGGTATCCTGCTGAATTAATGGAACCGAAATGGATAATCACATTTTTATCCGATCCCCAGTTTTCGGGAATAGTAAATTTATGTTTGTAACTTCCCACCGGATTATATTCCGTAGGTGCATGTGGCGGATTTTTAGGATAAGGATAAGGATGATTTGTATAAATAGGAAATCCGTATCCGTTTCTTTCCCAGTTTCCGGGTACGGGAATAGTCGCCCAATCGCTTGTGTCGAAAGTTGGTTTGTAGAAATCTGTCGGTGCATCAGCCAGACGTTCCACCCAGTTAAATTTCCAATTACCATTCAGTAACTTCACATTAGGCGAAGTGTATTTATTCAGCGTAAGCAGCTCGTCGATTGAGTTATGGGGAATTAATGCCGCATGTTGTTTCAGCCTGTTTACCTGATTAACATATTCGTTGCTCCACTCGGGACGACCGTCATTTACGGAAAATGCTGCACTTGCAATCACAGGCGAAGTTTTTTTGTTGGCTGATGCTACCGTCCACAATTTATACTCTCCACTCGGCAATGTGCGAGCTGATCCTGAATAAATAACATCCCCAAGCGGTACATACATCGAACCGAACAAAAGCGATTTATTTCCATTAATAACATCTGTGGCTGTCAAGCTCCTATCAGCCAAGGCTAATGCCCAAAAAACATGACTACGCACATTGGTTGCCACGTCAAAATTGATATCGCCGCCTGTTGTAAAAGTAATTTCTATACTGCGAATTTCCGGGTCAATATCTAAACTGGAATATCCATTGCTAACCAATGCAGCAGAAGTGATTATCCCGTCGTTGTTATTTACAGAAATATCAGGAACAAGGGTAGCAGTGGCAGCGTCAAAATTCCAGTACCCAATTAATCCCGTTTCATTTCCGGTTAAAATTTTCTGATAATTTTCTGCAATTTCATCGGCTGTTCGTGCAGTATTCCAAATTCGCACTTCATCCATTATTCCACCAAAAGGGACATCCAGCGAACCTAAATAACGCATCGGTGTTTGAGGTGGCGTTTTTCCTGAAAGACGATTGTCGCTCACTTTCAAAGCTCCGTTGACATACACTTTTATCAAGTCGCCGTCAAATGTTACTGCCACATGATTCCAAGCATTGTGAGTAAGAATAGAAGGTGTAGTAATTGGTGTCCAAGGCGTAGCACCAAAACCTATTTCCATTTGTGTGTTATTGAACAAATAAATGGAAGGTGCACGATTTGCAATATCGCTGGTTGCATTTCCGATAATGCCTTGCCAGCTTTCTGAGCTTTTTTTGGGGAAAACATCAAATTCAATGGTGAAATTTTTATCCAAGACAACGGCATTTTCTCCAAAATCCACTTTACTGATAGTAGTTCCGTTAAATTCAATCGCACGGTTGGCTTGCTCTACAATGGTTATCAGTCCGGAAGGGTTTTTAACTGTGGGGGTATGGATAGAATTGTCGCTGAATTTCACCGAATTTATTTCACCGTCTAAAGTGGCTGAAAGCGGCAAATCCGACTGCAAATCGACCATTATCCAAAAATAGTTATAGCCCACAGACAATGGAATTTCGGTTGACAAGTTCAATAAATCTGCATTCGCCGAATATTCTGCCACAAAAACACGACTGTTAATATCCGCTTTGCTTTCGGATTTATAAAGTTTTATTTTGGAAACTCCACTGGATTTAAGTGTACCAAGTAAGCCTAAATTAATGTTCTGCAGTTTTAATGGCGCCGTTGTGTTTTGAGCCAACACACTCAACCCAACGAGTAAAACATCTTTATCGCCGCTTACGGCATTGTAATTTCCAAGTTGGAAAGGATTGACAGACGTTACTTCCATTCTGGCAAGTGCATCGTTCAATACATATGTACCACCGTTTTTTGTTGCCGTGATATTGGTTACTTTGTCTGTCGTATTGTCCTGAAAATCGAAATATCGCAACAATCCCTCCTCATTTCCGTTCAATGCCGAGTACATATATTGTTCAACTTCATCTGCATTCAACGCCTTTCCCCAGATGCTTACTTCATCAATAACGCCTTTGAAGTTTTCATCGCAACATCCGCCAATAAAGCGTACCGGTGTAGTAACCGGCGTGCCTTGATAATAATATGTATCTCGTTCCACGCCATTCACGTAAAGCACTAAAAAATTGCCGTCGTAGGTAAACGCCACATGTGCCCACTCATTGTTAGCAATTACATTTCTGGCTACTCTCGTTACGCGTCCTGCACCAACCCCGAAGCCGTACTCAATATTGGTTCCGGCATTTACGGTAATCCAAGGCGAGCGATAATCATTATGCTCAACGGAGTGATTTCCAATAACCAAGCTCCACGTAGGTGTATTTTCACCTTTTAGCCAAGTCATAATGGTAAAATTTTCACCCGGACTAACAGCATTTTCGCCTAAATCCACGTTTTCAGTTCCGCCATTTAGCCGGATTGCTTTATTTTGTGAGTAAAGATTTTGACTGTGTAAACTTACAATCATTAGAAGAACAAAGGATAGAATTATCCTTAGGGGGATAGTGATTTTTTTCATTTTGTAATAAATTAAAGTATTGATTTATTCGGCAAAGTTAAGTGAATATTTTTTGAATAGAAAATTTTCAAAAGAACAATCTATCTAATTCTCACAACATTACGCTTTTACAAGCAAAGAACTGTCACCATAGCTTAAGAAACGAAAATTGTTGGCAAGTGCATAGTCGTAAATTTCCTTCCACTTTCCATCCACAAAGGCAGATACAAGTAGCAAAAGCGTGCTTTGAGGTTGATGAAAATTGGTTATCATTCGGTTTACCAAGCGGAATTGAAAACCGGGTTTAATTAAAATCTGTGTTTCCCCGTGTAGCTCGGTTTGATTGGTTTTTTCTAAAAAATCAATGATGTTTTGTAGCGACTGAGCAACTGAAATTTCTGTTTCTGCCTCCTCGTAAGGTTCCCATTGATTTACTTTGAAAAAAACTTGATTTTCTTGTAGAGGTTTTCTACCAATATAGTACAGGCTTTCTAAAGTGCGAACCGATGTAGTTCCTACTGCAACAATATTTCCAAGATTTTTGAGAATCGCCTTCAAACTATCAATATGCACCACAAAGGTTTCGGAATGCATAGTATGCTGTTCCACTGTTTCCGATTTTACCGGCTGAAAAGTTCCGGCACCCACATGAAGCGTCAACTCTTCAACACGGATATTTTTTGCTTTTAACTGCTGAAAAACTTCCGGCGTAAAGTGCAAGCCTGCAGTTGGTGCCGCCACAGAACCTTCTATTTTCGAGTAGACTGTTTGATAAGTTTGTTTGTCTTTCTCTTCTGTTTTACGATGCAAATAGGGTGGAATAGGCAGTTCACCTATTTGCATTAAAATTTCAGAAAATGAGATACTCTTATCATTCCAACTAAATTTTATACGATGGGTATTTTCTACTATTTCAATTAATTCTGCCGAGAACTTGATTTCCTTATCCGAAAAATTTATCGTTTGTACCAAAGCACCTTGCTTCCATTTTTTAAGATTACCTACCATACACTTCCACTCACAGCCACCCTTTGCAGAAAGTGACAGTGCATAATCCGACGGCTCTATCGGCTCCAGACAAAACAATTCAATCCGTGCACCTGTAGTTTTATAAAAGACAATTCGAGCATGAATTACACGGGTATTGTTGCAAACCAGAAGTGAATTTTCGGATAAAAAATTTGAAATATTTGAAAATTGGTTTTCGGTAATTTTGCCTTTATCCCATATTAATAACTTCGATTTATCTCGTTGATCTAAAGGATATTTTGCAATGTGCTCATCGGGTAAATTGTAACTAAAATTCTCTATATAGGTAAGATGTTTTGTGTCAGAAGGTGTCATTTAGATAGATAATTTGTAAATTTGCACAAAAATACTAAAAAAGCCGGAAGTCGGAAGCACGAAGTTGAAAGTAATTTGCTGGTGTTTTTGTGTTTCGAGCTTCTAAACTAAAAAAACAAACAGATGAAAATAGGAGATAAAGTTCGATTTTTAAACGAAGTAGGTGGCGGTAAAATTACACGCATTGATAGTAAGCAAAGTTTGGTTTATGTGGAAGATGAGGATGGTTTTGAAATTCCCGTGTTGGCGCGTGAATGTGTCGTTATACCGGATGTGAATGAAAAAACCAATTTCCTGCTAAAAGATTTTTCGGCTAAACCGAAAGTAGAGACTCCAACTACCGAAACCAAGAAAGAGGAAATACAAAAACCCACACCTATTGTTGAAACAACGGAAGGAGAAACATTTAAAGCCTTACTGGCTTTTTTCCCACATGATATTAAACGAATGGAAACGACAGGATATGAATGTTACTTGGTTAACGACAGTAACTATTTTTTATTCTACAACTTTGTAATTGGCACTAATGACAGTCGCAGAAGCATTGCCAATGGCATTTTAGAGCCTAATATGCAGGAGTTTTTGGCTGATATAGAGAAATCTCATCTCAACGACTGGGAACAAGTGAGAGTGCAAATCATTCCATTTAAGAAAGAAAAAGCTTATTTTGAACAAGATGCACTTGACTTCCACCTAAAAATTAATACCGTAAAGTTTTACAAGCTACACAGCTTTACAGAGTCGGATTATTTTGATGACTTATGCATGTTGATAGACCTTAATGAACAGCAGGACTATAAACGTCTAAGCGAAATTTCACCGGAAGAAATCAAACAAGCTATGTTCGATAAACGACCGGAAAAGAAACGTCCACGGATGGTAAAAAAGCAAGCAAAAAATGAGATTATAGAAGTAGATTTACATATCAACAACTTGCTTGACAGCACTGTCGGAATGTCCAATGCCGATATGCTGAATTACCAAATGGATGTTTTTAGAAAAACGCTAGCCGAAAACGCTAAGAAAAAAGGACTGAAAATCGTCTTTATCCACGGCAAAGGCGAAGGAATATTGCGTAGTGAAATAGAAAAAGAACTGAAATCCAAATACAAAAACTACTATTTCCAAGATGCATCGTTCCGTGAGTACGGCTTTGGTGCTACTATGGTTACGATAAAATAATGTTAATCGCACCGATGCGACTAAAACAAAAAAAGCGGCTTAAAGCCGCTTTTTGTTTATATAAAGTATTTCTTATCGTACAAGAACTTTTGTTCTGTTTACAAGATAAACTCCCGGTTGTAAATTGAACATGCGTACTCCTGAAATAGTTCCGTGGAATATGGTGCGTCCGGCTACATCAATTACCTTCACTTCTGATGGTTTTTGAGTAGAAATACTCAACAAGTTTTTGTCAGTTTTGATTGTTAAGTTTGAGTCGTATTCAACATCATACACACCCGAAACTTCCTCAAAATTAACAGTTATTTCCACATCACCATCTACATAAGCTGCAGGAATAGTAACTCTATTATCAATTATTTGACTTGCCGGAATGGTGTCAACACGCCATTGTCTATTGCCACGAATAAACTCAGAATTTTTCAAATAACCGTGTTTTACAATAACTCCATTTTGAGCATATCCTTGTGAGGGACTCAGCACCAATTCAATCTCTGAACCAAAAGCAACTTCTGTATCAGCAAATGTCGTGTTGTCTGATTTCAACACATCACCATTTGACTTAAATACTTTTACTTGAGAAGTTTCACCGTGGATATTTAACAACACATCCACAAATCCTCCGCCATTATTTACTATGTGATTATTTTGACTTACACTTCCACCTGCGTCAACATTATCCCAGTCCACTTTATAACGCATACGATAAATTCCCGGTACTATGTCCGCCGGAATAGTGAAGGCAGGAGAATTTACACCCGGATTTTGTGAGCCTGGGTCATTTCCTTGACTGTTTTTACCTTGATAATAAGAATAAGAAACCAAGTCTGAATTTTCTGTTGGTGTACCATCCTCATTCAAATCCGTATCAAAAACACCGTCATTTTTATAGTCCACAAACACATAGCCGTGCATCCAGCTTCCTAAATAAGTGATAGTAGGTGTAAGAGTTTCACCCGGCTTTGCAAATCCCATCGCACTATTAGTAAGGTTGTTATACACATAACGTGGTTGTGTTCTAGGTGTAGCAACATCAAGTTTGCCACCCGCATCTCCTGTAAACTTCACTGCATTCACAGCTCGATCTGTACGTGTAGCTTGTGTATTTAAAGAAATATTTAACATATAATCTCCAAGCATATACTCGGCTGTTGCCACTTTACTTACAGCAAAACCTTCTTTCATTGCAATCGCCTTAATTACCATAGCTTTGCTGATAACAAAAGGCTCCGTATATAAAATCGATTCCGCTGTTGGAGTTGAACCGTCAGTTGTATAATAAATAGTAGCACCCTCTGTACCGGAAGTTATTGTAATAGTTTGGTCTTCTGTATATTTCCCACTTTCAGGACTAATAACCGGCATTTCGCAAGTTGGTCCGGCAGTAATTTTATACTGTACATTTGCAATAGTCGGGAAACTGACTGTGTTAAGATCTATCGCTGTAACTTCTACTTTCGTTCCGGTAGATAGATTAATAATCGATGCATTCTTAGCGTATGGGAAGTTAATTTTACACTCCTGACCTGCTACAGAAGTAATAACGGCATCGGTCATCACACCGTTTTCCCAGTTAATATCCACTTCAAAGTTACCAATTGCTTTCAATCCTTTTACAGAACCTTCTTTCCAAACATCGGGAAGTGCCGGTAGCAATTGAATAGTTCCAATATGACTTTGAAGCAGCATTTCTGCTACACCCGCTGTTGCACCAAAGTTTCCATCAATTTGGAATGGTGAATGCGAGTCAAATAAGTTTTGGTAAATACCGCCATCCCCGGCATTTGTACCCAAAGAAGTAGAAAGGCGAAGTGCTTTAGTTAAAATTACACGAGCGCGATTACCGTTCAGTCCACGAGCCCACAGGTTAATTTTCCAACCCATTGACCAGCCTGTACTTGCATCACCACGCGCATCCATAGATTTTACAGCTGCATCAAATATTTCTTGGTCAATAAGTGGAGAAATTTGGTTACCCGGATATAATCCCATCAAATGCGACATATGTCGGTGTCCTCGCCAGTCTCCGGCTGTTTTTTCGGAATATTTCCATTCACGAAGATGACCGTCAGCATCAATACCCAAACCCGTATCTAATTTGTCAAATTTAGCTTGTAACTCAGCTTTGAAGGCAGCATCTTGTGCCACATCGTCGCCAAGAATATCCATTGCTTGTAGTAGATTATTAAACAAGTCCCAAACCAATTGCTGTGAGTGAGCTGTAGCATCTTCTCTTCCCGGACCATGTTCAGGCGAATACTCATCCGGACAAACCCAAGTTCCATCAGGCTCATAGTTTTTCAAAATATGAGTGCTTTTTGCTTTTCCTCTATCTTGAATTAAGCGTTCCATCCAGAAGTCGGCACAAGTTTTCATTACCGGATAAGCCGTATTCAACAGATAATCTCTATCCAACGTATAGCGATAGTGCTGCCACATATGCATAGCATACCAAGCGTTTGCAATCACATAGTTGTGCATAAATCCACCGTGCCATCCAAAGATGTTATTCTCTGTATAAAGCGTCCAACCTTTAGTCTGACCGCTATCTTTCGCGTTTTGTCTCCACTGAGGCTGAATTTGCGACTCGTTGTAGATGTAGTTTAAGAACGTATTGTGCAATTCAGAAAGATTGGTGTTTTCTGCAGGCCAATAGTTCATTTGCACGTTAATATTACTGTGAATATCTGAGCTCCAAGGTGGTGAGTTCTTGTCGTTCCAGATACCTTGCAAGTTAGCCGGGCTATCCACTCCACGTGCTGAAGAGATTAATAAGTATCGACCATAATTGAAATAGAGTTGTTCCAAAAATAAATTAGCATAGGCTCTGTTGTAATCAGTAATCAACTCGTCTGTTGGCATAGTGTTAGCAGTTCCTGCCAATTCAAATTTCACACGGTCAAACAAAGATTTGTAATCTGCAATATGAGCTGCTTTGATTGTTGCAAAATCTTTCGCTATTGCATCATTTACAATTTTGTCAGTTTGTGGTTTAACTGCCGCTACATCAAATGTGTATGTAGTGCTTGTGGGTGAATAGTTGGTCTTTCCACGAAGTACAATCATTGCAGAGTTAGCATTTTTCACAGTCAACACACCATTAATAATCTCAACAGTTCCTCCATTATTTTTTACAGTCAAGTTAGCGTAATAATTCAGCAATCTTAGTTTTCCTGCAATAGTAATGGTGTTCCCCTCAACGATTGGTTTTTCGTCATGTGCACCCCAAAGGTAAACTTCGATATTAATTTTTTCAGCTTCTGAAGCTGTGTAATTAATAACTATAGCACTGTCCGGATAAGAGGATAGGTATTCTCTTGTATAATGTACACCATCAGCATCGTATTCCACACTCGCGATAGCATTTTCAATATCCAAAGAGCGACGATAATTTTCTACAGCTGTTACTCCCAATGAATTGATAAATACACTTCCGAAGTTTTGATAAGCCCCGTAATTTGTTTTATCGCCATTCCACAAAGTCTTATCATTAAACTGTACTTCTTCTTGTTTAACACCACCAAACACCATTCCACCAAATTGTCCGTTCCCGATTGGCAATGCATGCGTCATCCAAACAGTAGCCGGTTTTGTGTACCATAGCGACAACTTAGATTCCGGTGCAGTAGTTGTCCCGGTAATAGTTGCTTCTGTTGGCTTTTCAGGTTTGAAACCCATATCCGCCGGTAAAACAAACTCCAATGGTTGATTGGGGTCAGCCGGATCGGTCCACTCACCAATTTCCTTTTCAACTCCGGCTCCACCCCACTGGTTTAAGTAGCCGTTACTGCCTACTCGTTGTAGCATCCATGCCGGTGCGTAAGTGGCATTCGTTGACTTAACAAATTTGAATGTAGAACTCGATGTGGAGCTGGATTTTAGCATACCACTCACATACAGCTTTCTTCCCAACTTGTTAGTGAAAACATACGCATCCTCACTTCCTGTTATTTTCCAAAGTTGTTCAGCTTTGTCTTTTGCTGCATTTTTGGTTCTCACATTAGCGCCGTCACCCATATCCTGGATAACGCCTTTCCCGTTTTTAAACTGAATGTAGTACCAAACTTCCGAGCCGTCCGTACTAATTGTCGGCATAGTTTGAGCGGAGACACTCGATTGTCCAAACATAAGCAAGACTGCTCCGCATAAGGAGAGAAATAATTTTTTCATAGAAATAAATAATTAAATTGTTAGATTATTCAGAAATATAGAATTACAAAAATACACTTTTTCGTTTAATTATCCAATTTTCAGTGAATTAATTCCTTAACTAATAGAAACACATCGGGTTTAGCTACCGAGAGGCTGGCTTTGAGCCAGTCCCTCGATAAGGCAACAAAAAAGAGCACCCTTTCGGATG
This sequence comes from Bacteroidales bacterium, assembly GCA_012837935.1. GTDB lineage: Bacteria > Bacteroidota > Bacteroidia > Bacteroidales > Paludibacteraceae > UPXZ01. The sequence continues at coordinate 35,623 of DUQG01000007.1, read as the reverse complement.
CTCTTTTTAACCTCTATTCTATCTCTAAACTATTTTACAATAATTTTTTGAGTGAATTCTTTTACTTTTACAATGTAAATACCACTTGTTAATGTTGCTTTTTCGTTCACTCTCTGTCCTGTAATGCTGTAAACTTCAAACTCGGTTACACCATCAACAGTGATAATACCATTATTCAATCTGATTACATAGCTGTTATCAAACAACTCTTTTGTTGAATCTATTACTTTAGTTGTTTCAAGTGCGAAGTCAAAACTCCAAGCTGAAGCCGAACCTGCATCGCCTTTCCAGTTTACAATATGGGTATTGGCTTCTTGAGCATGGATATCATTTGCAGTTGCCGGTTTAATCCTCAATGAAACACCATCACTCAACAACTCAAGTGTAAAGTCATTGTCAGCAATTTCTGTTTCAGAAATTGTACCGTTTGCCGCCATATAGGTATCACCTGCTTTATTTATCAAGTTTTTAATCTTCGTCTTGTCTTCTGTAAGTTCAACTCTAAATAGTTGTTCATCTGTCGGCTCTTCTGTTTTCGCTTCAAAAGTAAATCTTTCACCAACAGCTCTTGTGCCTGCAGAAATTACTTTATCTGTTGCATAAGCATGAGTAGAAGTACTACGTATCCAGTACCATCTAAGAACGCTTGGATCAGTTGATACTAACAACTCAGGATTAACTACCGCAGTTTCTTTATATGCAGCAAATGCTTCATCCAATGCAGCTTTTGCACTAATCAGTTCTTCATCTGTCGCTGCCGAATTATCATATACAGCTTGTGCTGCCTCTACTTCCAACGTAAAGTCTGCTTTATTCTCATCCGTATAAACAATACCTTCCGAAATCGTGCCTAGTACAGCATTAGCTTTATTTAGTGACTCAAGTAAGAAATCTTTCAATGCTACACTATAATCAAGAATCAGCCAACTACTGTTATCATAAGCACCACCTGTCCAGTTAAGTACAGCTGTATTTCCTGCGTGAAGTCTGAAAGCAGGTGTTGAGCCTTCAGCATGTTCAATCCAGAAACGAGCCACTTTATTCGTGAAAATATCGCTCATCTTCAATTGAAGATTATTCTCCGGCATAGTAGCAACCGAATTAACTGCCTGATCGTATGCTGTATTTGCATCCAGATATTCACCGGTAGCTTTGTTAACCATAGCCAAGCCATTAGCAGTGCCGCTTGTATTCTCAACAAATTTCCACAATTGAGTATCATCCGGAATAATAGTTTTGCTTAAAATAGCTGCACCTTCACCTGTACTGGTCAAGTAGGTGTTTGCAGGACGAGTACCTTGTATGAAATACCATTTTGTAGTTTCATCATTGCTTATTACTGGTTTTACACCACTTTGTAGATAAGCGTTTGAAGCCTCTTTTAATTTTTCTATTTCTTCATTGTATTGATCTATAGTAGCTTCAGCATCATCATAAACTATTTGTGCTACATCTATTACAGCTTGTAAAACTTCACGAGAAGCAGTTGTAAACTGTCCGGGAACATTACCTTCAGATGTCATGTCTAAGATTGCTTGCGTGCTTTCTATCTTTGCCAACAAATCTGCCTGAATAGCACCTACTAAAAGTTCATCATAATTTGCCTTACTTCCGGGCTCTATAAAGAAGAACCATGCCACTTGACTGTTAGGAGCTGAAGAACCCCATCTGTCTAAATAGTTACCTCTTGCCTCTGTGTACCATGCAACAGCCGGACTTTTTTGATTGGAGTTTCTTAAAGCATATTGGGTTACGGGGTCATTAAGTGGTACAGGAATAAAGCTTGAAGTGGTGGTTACTCTTCCAAATCTTGCTTCGTCCATAAATAGACCTGTTCCTTTATTTTGAAGTTTTGTTACTCCATCCACAGAAACCAATTGCCAAAGAGCATTATCAACACTTATTGAAGCATCAAGAATGGTTTCCATCAAGTCGTGTTTAAGCTGTACGTTATCATCGCCACTTGGTGCATAAATCAGATGTCCTAAATAGTTGTTTGGTTCTCCGGCTTTTAAGACTACGGAACCATCAGATGCCGATTCAATATAATAATATACAGGCTTTTCTTCTGTAGATACTATAGGTCTAGCAAGCCCAACTATTTCTTCAAATGCGAAGTCAAAACTCCAAGCTGAAGCTGAACCTGCATCACCCGCCCAGTTTACAATATGAGTATTGGCTTCTTGAGCATGGAGCTCATTTAATGAAGTTGGTTTAATCCTCAATGAAACACCATCACTCAGCAACTCAAGTGTAAAGTCATTATCTGCCACTTCTGTTTCAGAAATTGTACCGTTTGCCGCCATATAGGTATCACCGGCTTTATTTATCAAGTTTTTAATCTTCGTCTTGTCTTCGGTAAGCTCAATTCTAAATAATTGCTCATCTTTCGGTTTTTCTGCTTTCGCTTCAAAAGTAAATCTTTCACCAATTGCTCTTGTTCCTGCAGAAATTACTTTATCTGCTGCATAAGCATGGGTAGAAGTACTACGTATCCAGTACCATCTATGGTTTCGTGCTTTTTCTGATACCAGCAACTCAGGATTAACTACTGCGGTTTCTTTATATACAGTAAATGCTTCATCCAATGTAGCTTTTGCACTAATCAGTTCCGCATCTGTTGCCTCCGGATTGTCATATACAACTTGTGCTGCCTCTACTTTTAATGTAAAGTCTGCTTTATTCTCATCCGTATAAACAACACCTTCCGAAACAGTGCCAAGTACAGCATTAGCTTTATTTAGTGATGCAAGCAAGAAGTCTTTTAATGCTGCAGTATATTCCATAATCAGCCAACTACTATTGTCATAAGCATTTCCTGTCCAGTTAAGTACACTTGTCTGTCCTGCGTGAAGTCTGAACGCCGGTGTCGAGCCTTCAGCATGTTCAATCCAGAAACGAGCCACTTTATTCGTGAAAATATCGCTCATTTTCAGTTGCAGATTATTTTCCGGCATAGTAGCTACCGAATTAACAGCATTAGTTGCATTTGCATCCAGATATTCACCGGTTGCTTTGTTAACTATAGCCAAGCCATTGGCTGTACCGTTTGTATTCTCAACAAATTTCCACAATTGAGTATCATCCGGAATAACGGTTTTGCTTAAAATAGCTGCACCTTCACCTGTACTGGTCAAATAGGTATTTGCAGGACGTGTGCCTTGTATGAAATACCATTTTGTTGTTTCATCATTGCTTATTACTGGTTTTACACCACTTTGCAAATAAACGTTTGATGCCTCGTTCAGTTTTCCTATTTCTTTATTATATTGATACATAGTAGCAGCTTCATCGTCATGAACTAGTTGTGCTGCATCTATCACAGCCTGTAAAGCTTCACGAGAAGCAGTTGTAAACTGTCCGGGAGCTTCACCCTCAGATGTCTTATCCAAAATTGCTTGCGTGCTTTCTATCTTAGCCAACAAATCTGCCTGAACAGCAGCCACTAAAAGTTCATCATAATTTGCCTTACTTTCGGGCTCTACAAAGAAGAACCATGCCACTTGACTGTTAGGAGCTGAAGAACCCCATCTGTCTAAATAAAAACCTCTTGCTTCTGTGTACCATGCAACAGCCGGACTTTTTTGATTGGAGTTTTTTAAGGCATATTGAGTTGCAGGTTCATTGAGTGGTACCGCAGTAAAGCTTGAAGTGGTAGTTACTCTTCCAAATCTTGCTTCATCCATAAATAGACCTGTTCCTTTATTTTGAAGTTTTGTTACTCCATCCACAGAAACCAATTGCCAAAGAGCATTATCAACACTTGGAATCATGTCCATTATGTCGTGTTTAAGCTGCACATTATCGTCGCCACTCGGTGCATAAACCAGATGTCCTAAATAGTAGTTTCGTTCTCCGGCTTTTAAGACTACAGAACCATCAGATGCCGATTCAATATAATAATATACAGGCTTTTCTGCTGTAGATACTATAGGTTTACCAAGCCCAATTATTTCTTCAAATGCAAAGTCAAATACCCATGCTGATGCTGAACCTGCAACACCCGGCCAGTTTACAATCAAAGCATTGTGTTGCTGAGCGTGAATTGCGTCAACACCTTCCGGTTGGATATTAAATGAATACCCGTCAGTTAAGACATTCAAGTCAAATAAAGCACCTTCAGCAGCTATGGCTCCATTTTTAGCCATATATTTACCGTTTGCTTTATTAATCAACTTCACTTTATCACCATCCAACTCAAAACGGAATAGCTGTGCATCCTCTACCGGATCTGACTTGCTTTCGAAAGTGAATTTGTTACCTTCCTCTCTACCTGTAGATGAAATTACCTTATCTTTCACATACCCATGAGTAGAGGTACTGCGGATAGTGTACCATTTGTATTTTCTGTCAGCACCGATTAAGGTGTTTTTATCTACATTAATTGTAGTTTTAAAGGTATTCACTGCTGATTGTATAGCAGTAATAGCCTCTAAATCTCCGTCTGAGGTAGGCTTGTCATATTCTACTTGTGCAGCATCAATAGCTGTTTGCAAGTCAGTTTTCGCATTAGCCGGATATTGACCGAATTCATTACCTACCGGTACGTTATCATGCAATGCTTGTGCTTTTTCTATCTCTGTAAGCAACAATCCTTTTGTGGACAAAAATCTAACCACGTTTCCACCATCGCGGAGATACCATTCACCGATTTCTTTACCTACTTTCGAGCCACCAATAGGGTTCATAGCCATATTGGTAGAAGCTTTACGCTGAATTTCATAGCCGGTGTATCCATCTTCACTAGTCGTTACTAAAAAGCGTAGATCCACTTCAGCATCCTCTGCAGGAGTTGCTGATACGGTAAATTTACCTCCTCCCCAGTAAACAATATTTCCGGCAAGAGAAGTTAACTTATAAAGAGCTCCGGAAGCGCCTTTTGAAACTATCCAGCGTTGCTCTGCTTTTCCGAGCTCCAAAGTCTGAGTAGTCATAGGAACTCCGTCTCCCATATCTTCCAAAGCTAATGTTCCATCGTAACGTTGGAATACAACATAATACTCATTACCTAAAGTTATGTCAATGATTTTAAGCTCTCTTACTAATTCTTCACTATTAACATCGTCTTTTACGGCAATAGCTCTTAGCTTCATATTGTCAGATACAGTTATAGTAGCTCCTTCTATAGCTGTAGCAGAAGTAGCCGGGTCTGTATCGTCCGTAGTATATTTTACCGTAGCTCCCTCTGGAGGAGTTAAGGTAATAACATCCCCTTTAACTATAACAGTATTAGCACCAAACGGTAGTGTAGGCGGAAGTGGTTTTGGTGTATTAGTTACACGTAGAGTAAAATCTGTTACTGAGCCCCCACCATAGAAATCCTTTCCGTTCACATGATTAGGCGTACTATAACCGGCACCATCCCAATCCACCATTGCTCTTAATCTATATTCACCAAGAGCTTGTTCTGTAGGAACTGTATAGACAATTGGTTTTTGCATTTCACCATCTTGTCCAAGTGAATTATGTCCTAAGCGCTCTTCATTTTCAAAACTTATGCTCTTATCCCAATCCACATATGCAAAGTTATGCATCCAAGCTCCGGTCCAGTTAAAGCTTATCGATAAAGCATCGCCGGGTTTTACTTCAACAACTTCAGCTGTTTTGTCAAAATAACAAGCTCCTCCTGAATAAGTTTGACCTATATTTACAGTTTTCAAAAGCTGATCGTTAACTTTAAAAGTAATGGAGTTTAATTTTCTTCCGGTATGTTCGTTTCTACCATATAAAGTGTAGTAATTACCTTTTCCATCGTTATAATTCGCTACACTTCCCGGTTCAACTACAAAGTACCATTGCATTTCAGGAATTAGTGTTCCTTGCCTATCTAACAGATTATTATTATAGGCAATTGTAGGGGTAAATCCAAAATTGTAAATTCTATAATAGTTTTGATCTGTGTAAATTCTCACATCAAAACGTTCCCCTGTGTCAGCATACGTGTGGCTTGCACTCATATATTTGCCGGTTTGGGCATTTTTAAGCTTTGGCACACCATCTTCAAGAACAATTTGCCACTTGGCACTCTCCTTGTTGTCTTCAGTTAAAGCATCGTGCTTTAATTTTTCTCCTACTGCATCACCTGGCAGTATTACATTTCCCGCATAAGCACCACCTGCCGATTCAATATAATAATATATTGGGTTTTCAGCAGTTGATACCAACGGTTTGGCAGCAGTACCATGCGTCTGTGCCATCATTTGCAAGCTAAACCCAAGTATTAAAAATAGGCTTAGCCATAATTTGTTGGTTTTTCTCATGATAATTAAATTTAAATAAAAAAAATTAATAATGATTTGACAAATATACAATAATATTTTAAAATTCAATGCCTTTTTCTGTTAAACTATTAAAATCTTTTTCTTTTACCTTCTTCATTATTAAACAACTAAAGAAACTGCCAATTGTTGTCCGAATAAAAGTCGGAGTTCCCCTTTAGCTTGCATAGTTTCAAATATATTGTAGTAACATACCACAATGAATTTTAGATTAAAGTGATTAGCTGATTGTCTTTTATTTAATTTTCCGTAGAAAATTAATATCAATAGAAACGCATCCAAGAATACCAATATTCCCCGTAGGGGATATATTCCCTACGGGAAAATAATTGACTGATAAATTTCATTCTATTGATATAGATGCCCTACGGGCAAAAATTATAGGATCACAAGGCACAATGCGGTTTTTGCAACCGCATTGTGTATAATAAATTACGGACAATGCCGTCCTCGATAGATATCGGGAGAAACGGCAATGTCCTTATATTCTTGCAATCCACGACAACTACAAAGGATACGCTCCTATGCAACTTGTTGTTAAGGTACGTAGTACCCGACTAATGTACAAAAAAAGAGCACCCTTTCGGATGCTCTTTTTTATCAACTATCTAAATTATTCTATCGAACAATAACCTTAGCAGCGCCTGCTTTGCCTTTCACGGTAACAATGTACACTCCCGGCACAAGTTCAAGTGCAGCATTCAGTTTTTGACCGCTTAAGTTAAACACACTGATTACAGCATTGGCATCAGTAGAAAGAACTTTACGATTACGTACGATAATACCTAAATCTTCAACAGTAGCATTTTTCACACTTGATCCATCTGCGCGGATAAATCTCCAGTCGTTACCGGCATCATCAGCATTACCCGGATAGTATGTTGAAACGATTTCGAATCCACGGTGGCTGTTCAATTGCAATCTTGGTTTACCTGAAACTGCAAGCGTAAAGTACTCAGCATCATATGCCGGTGTTTTACCAGCTACGAAACGAACAGTATCTGCATCTTCATCAAATCCTGCGAAGATAATAGTTTTATCAGATTCTACAATATAAGTTAGTGGGAATTCCGGTGCAGCTTTAGCATAGATAAAGAACTCATTTCCAACAGCATCTGCCGGTTTTACAAACTTAAACTGATAATCTTCACCTTCTTCGCCTGTCAAAACAGCTTCTGCTTCTTTTACAATCTTCACAGCACCTTCAAATATGTCGTATCTCCAGAAGAATTTATCTGCACGCTTATCGTGTAAGAAGTACCAAACCTCTTCTGCATCTGTACTAAATACCATAGGTGGATTCATGGAAGCTACTAAGTTAGCAAAAGCAATTTGTAAGGCTTCTACCTGTGCATCTACAATTGCTTGCTCTTTCGGTGCTTCCGGTGTATCTTCCGTATCAAGTATCGCTTTAGCAGCAGCTCTTTCCGCAACAAACGCATCCCATTTGTCTTGTGGGAATTCTCCCGCACCTGTTCCAATAGGGAATTGCTCTGAAGTAACACCAAATACTTTGTTATACTCATTCAGAAGAGCAGACATATTGATTTCACCCTCTTTATATACTCTTTCAAAACAGAAATCACTACCAGCATCTTCTCCTGTAGTTGTCCAGAAACCTATATAACCGTTTGCAAAGTTACCAAACGAGTTAAGTTCTGCCTTATTGCTTACACGATATAGACGATAATAATCTTGGTACCCACCTACAGCAGCTTTAATATTGAAAGGCTCTCCCGGTGTATCAGTGTCAAACATCAAGAAGTTAGCTACTTCTGTACCTACTGACATAGGAACATTCAAGTCACGAGAAACAATAAAGTAACCTTCTCCATCCGGATTTTTTACAAACTTAAACTGATTTTTTGGGTCTTCTTTATCAACCTCTCCACTTGTATATTCTAGACGCCATTTATACTCACCGGCATATTCAGCTTCCGCCACCATCATATAGTGTCTAGTGTTATGGCGGTCATGAATCAAGTAGTATCTCTCATCACCTTCGGTACTTACTTTAAATGGAATAATAAATGAAGCATTTAGTTCGTCAATAGCTGTTTGAAGAGCAGCTAAAGCAGCATCTACTTCTGCTTGTGTATGATTATCAACAAAACCCTCTTCTAAAGGATCTGCCGTATTCTCATGACGTACAATGGTATCAGCCTCTGCACGTGCAATTACGAAAGCTTCCCATTTTTCAGGTGAGTATTTACCACCGGTAACTCCAAGCGGATAGCTTGCTTCTTGCATACGATTAGCTGCAGCTACCAATTTTTTAAGCTCAGTATAGTTAGTTCCGTCAACGAAACCACCTAATCTTAAATCACCAAGCGCCAAACAAGCTCTACTTGCATCAGGGAAACTTGCAACAACTCCTAAACTCACTACTGACTCTTCTGTCAATTCAAATTCAATAGTAATAGGAGTATTAGTAGTACTTATTAATATACGTTTATGTGCCAAAGCATTAGCTACATCAGTTGTATCAGGAATAGTTTCACCTAAATTAGCTACCAAGAACGAGTATTTTCCACCACCCACGTCTTGTCCATAATGCGCATTAAAGGAATACTTTCCGGCAGGAAGTGTTACTGTTTGGAAAACTTTAGCGTTGTCAATAGCAGGAGCAAATCCGTCCCATCCCACTGTCAAAGTCATAGCACCTCTAATAGTAGCCGCTTTACCTTTGTTTAAGTCAACGTGCCAACCGGTTTGACCACCGTCATCTTGAGTAGTAGCACCTTCTGTTTTCCAAGGAGTACCTATTTTAGCAAAACGATACAGTTGGAAAGACTCACCACCTACAGTAGCAGATGCAGCATATGCAGCTGCACCAGTCTCATTAAGTGGACGAAATGCATCTTCAGCATTTTGATCAACAATTGTATCACCTTCCGGCGAAATCTTGTTCACATACTCATAAGGCTGTGTGTAGTTTTTCAAATATTTCTTTGAAATGTCCACAGGCTTCTGTGCATACATAGCAGTCAGACCAAAAACAACCGCTACGATTAATAGTAATTTTTTCTTCATAATAAAAAAATTTTAAGTTTAATAATAGTTTATATAATTAAAAGACAAATTTACAAAAAAACATCCATACTGTAAACATCATAAACATGGAATTAATAATATTTATAATTTTTACAGTTTGTAGTAGGGACGGAGCACCCACCAATAGCGAACAAGTTACTCCGTCTCTACAATTTTACTACTCTCTTATTCTGCATTCGGATCTGACACTTCGTAACGCAAAATTACTTTACAATATGTATAAAACAGGTTAGCAGTTTTATAGTTCCTGTATCTATAGTGCAAAGTAAATGTTTTGAAATGTTTCGGAATTCCGGCACTAGTCTTGATTGTTTCAAGGAAGAAACGATTGGTGTGATTCTCATCGTAGAAAATATCATCCGACTCAACTTTCTCTACTTGAATATCTTTGTAGGGTCTGAAATCTATCGTATTGTCATCATTTACAATTAACACAATACTATTCGCATCAATCATCTGACGCTTGGTTTTTCCATCACCTGCATCAATACTTTCGATACCGGCTGCCATTCTGATTTCATTTTTACCTATCGGATAAAGTATCGGAGAACCGGTAATCACACGTGACGAACCGGGAGAAGGAACTTGAGTTCCTCTTCTCCAGTTATGTTGTTCCCCGAGCATATCATAGCTAAGCGGATTTCTAGAGTTTGTCCAGTCGTTTTTCCAATAAATAGGAATTAATGCATCTTCTTTGTCTGTATTCATTTCTACTCCACCGGTATTCGTAATTTTATAATCCAAGAAGTAAAGTGAATCCGGCGACAAAGTATGCAGGTTATTTACAAGCACAGGTATAGAAACTTTAGAGTCACCTTTTTTGATGGTGGCTTTTAGTTTCGTAGTTCCCGGTGTGCTGCCTTCTACTATATTTTCCGGTAAGAAAGCGTAGTTAGCTTCCGGTAAGAAATTAGCCCATTTGGTATAATCAATGTCATATCTGGATTTATTGAACTTATAGAAAAGCCTTTCTTTATCCAATCCTTCATAGATTACCGAATCCACTCTCCCTGCCACAAAATAGGGGGTTATCTCTACAGGAATATCATTAGGCGCACCGACACTTCCGCTTAACCCTATAGTGATAAACAGCGTGTCCACATCATTATTTAAGTCGGCAATTGCACGATTGTACATATTAAATTCGTCAACGTCGCTAAGCAAATAAACCACATTTTTATATTGTTCTGCTCCAAAGTCAAATTTCTCACACCCTGCAAAGCCCAAGGACAATAACAAGATTGCCAATACATATATTTTATTTCTTTTCATGTCTGTCATATATTTTATTTTGTTATTATCTATCCCATCCATAGTTTTGAACTACTTTTCCCATTTTCAAAAGTTCATCGTGAGGAAGAGGCAACCAAAGCATTTTTGGTTCTATATTTCTATCTCGAAGATTTTGCGTATTGGCAAACTGGATAGTATAGAACTCACCTTTCTTGGTTGATAGCATATTCATACCTTGCCAATTGCTTCTTACCTGATCATTGGCATAAATACCCCAACGACGAGTGTCAAAATATCTTCTGTTTTCATTAAGGAACTCAATTTGACACTCTTTTTGCAATAACTTAAACATCTCGTCACGAGCCGGAACAGTTTTAAGTCCGGGAAGACCTACACGGAAACGAATTTGATTAAACGCTTTTGCTATTTCAGCTACATCACGTGTAAAGGTCGCAGTTTTTTCAAGTCCGGTAATTGCATCAAATCCGGTAATAGTAATGGATTTTCCTTCTAACTCATTCAAAGCTTCGGCATATCCTAATAGAATCTCTGCATAGCGAATAATTGGGAATGGTTTTGCTTCTCTTTGTCCTTGATTCCAAGCATCGGACTGGTTGATATATTTTACAGGTACATATCCGGTACTTGTAAAGTCATCTTGATTCGTTGGAGAACCCTCTTTAGGTTTACGACCGATATCATTAGGTGTTTCATATCTTACTTGAAGATTTGAACCTTTTTGAGATGAGGCTTCAGCGGTAGAACTATAGTTTGTCCAAAGTCTTCCGGAAAAACCAATATTTGCATAGAATCGAGGTTCGCGACCTACATATATTTTATGCACGTCTCTCGGAAGCGTATAGCCCCAATAGTTGTAAGGTCTTTGAGAAAATTCGGTATTTTCTCCGGATACACCTTGATTTGCATCATACGCATCACCATTTGCCATATAGAACTGATCCACTACTCGTTGAGGAATAGACATTCCACCCCATCCTTCGATATTTACAGGGAATGAGTGACGAGTATAATCGACAACATTGCCTGATTCCGGCTGAACCCAAATAAATTCCTTGATATTACGCACTACCAGCTCTCCGTCAAACATCTCTTTGTATGATTTGTAAGCGTTGATACCATGAGGACCATTCGGGAAAGTTCCGGGCCAATCTACTGCTACAGCCGAGTCAAGCTTTAACATAGCAGTATTAGCTATATCTTCGTTTGTCAACTCAACAGTATTCAACTCATAAATTCCCATATCAATAACCTGTTTTGCCGCAAATGCTGCTAAAGCATACAAACTATCGTTACGGGTTTGACTTACATAGTGCTTACCATCTGATTTACGTTTCCAAGGCTCAAAATATTTACCCGCCTCACCACCGTTAAACGTAGGACTGGCTTGTTGTAGTCTTAGGCGAGCAATCAGTGCTATAGCTGCTCCTTTGGTAGGACGACCAATTTCGTTGGTTTTTACATCTCTAGGAATAGCTTTTGCCGCTTTTTCAAATTCACTCACAATGTAATCAACTGACTCATGGTAAGTGGCACGCTCTCGGTTAAAATCTTCCAGTGTAGCAGTAGAGGTAAATATCTCGTCATATACAATATAAAGAGGTCCCCAGTTTTGTAGCAAGTGATAGTATGCCCATCCGCGAATAAAGTGTACATAGCCCAGGTATTCTTGTCTTTCAAGTAAATTCATATCAGGTACACTCTCAATATTAGCTATCATATAGTTACATCTGGCAATAATTTTATACATATTTCCCCAGATATTAAAAGTAGCTAAGTTTCTTGAGTTAATTTGCCCGATGGTAAATTTAATACCGGGAAATTCATCGGTTCTCCAGTTAGCTGTCATCTCATCGGATGCCAATTGTCCCGGAGTAAAACTACCTCCCCAGATAGCTCCCTGATCCGGGAACATAGTAGGTACATTAAACAAATATTTCTCAGCATTCAGTTTGCTGGCAAAAATGCTATCCTCGTTCATTGTATCCAAGAAGTAATGATCTACATTCAAGAAGTTACAAGACTGAAACGATAGTGACATTACAGCGGATAGCACAACAATTACTATATATTTTATTTTTTTCATCTGTATATTTTCTGAAATTAGAAGTTAACATAGAATTGTAGCGAATATCTTGCCGGAATTGGATAGGCACCTCCATTGAAACGTGCTTGCTCCGGATCAAAGTACTTCACTTTGTCAATTGTAAATAAGTTATTGGCTACAAACTGAACGTTGATAGAGCTGATGCCAAGAGGTTTAAAGAATGCTAAATCAACCAGATTGTAAGCTAAGTTCAATTCTTGGAAACGAATATAAGCACCGTCCGCTTTCCAGAAAGAAGAAAGTTGAGAGTTGTTTGCGTTGTTTCCGTAAGATAAACGAGGGAACATTGCGTTCGGATCAGGATTTTCAGGTGACCAATAAATCGATTTGTCTTTGAAAATACTTAACACGTTACCTTCGCTTCCATTGTAGAACGGTATCCATCCTTCGTCAAATCCTGTACCTGCACGGAAATACTCGGCTGCACCTGTTCCACGGAACATCACGCCTACTGTAAAGTGCTTGTAGCGGAATTCACCTCCGAAACCGTACATAAAGCGTGGTGGAACACTTCCATGTGCCAATGGTACCTTATCTTGTTCATTAATACGTCCGTCGCCGTTCACGTCTTTATACTTAATATCACCTACACGGTAAGTTCCAAAATGTGATTGTGATGGACTTGTTGCAATATCTTCTTCACTTTCAAAAAGCCCCATAGCAATATAACCGCGCTGAACTCCCCAAGGATAACCGGTTCTGTTCAAATATGGATAAGGTTGCTGTGCCTCGTCATAGTGTTCTACAAAGTTGGTAGCAAAGGTATAGTTACCTCTTATTGTAAAGTCCATATCTTTATTGATTGGTTGAGAGTATGAGAAGTTTCCGTCAGTACCGTAAGATTTCATACTACCCACGTTTCCGTAAGGAACGGTAATATAACCTGCTACACTAGGAATATTCAACTTTTGTTGGAAAATATTATCACGGATGTCACGGAATACATCAGCAGTGATTTTCAAGCGGTCTCTAAAGAAGTTAATGTCAATACCGGCATTTTGTTTTAGAGAAACCTCCCAACGAAGATTGTCTGCACCGAGCTGTGTGATATTGATACCACCTCCTACGTGTCCCCAAGTAGAACTTGCATTGCTGTTCACTTTTGTTTGGTATGGGAAACGAGTATTAGAAATACTTGCATTACCGGCTGTACCGTAAGAACCTCTCAACTTCAAGAAGCTTAACCAAGTAATATTATCTTTTATCCAGTTATAATCTGAAACCACCCAGCCTAAAGCAATAGATGGGAAGAAACCGTACTGTTCGCCTACTTTAAAGTTTTCAGAACCGGTGTAACCGAAGTTCAGGTCAACAAAGTATCTGTTTTGAAGACCGTAAGTCAAACGAGCTGAAAGACCTTGTGAACGGAAAGGGATATTACCAATACCGGTATTGTCAATAGCTGTTTGAGTTCTCACCTCATCTTGTAAGTAATGATAAAGCAGTGCACCAAAATTATGGATTCCAAAATCACGACTCCAACTTAAGTTCGATTCCATATAGTATTTTCTCATCATATCGCTACTGCGAGAATATCTCACATCTTCTCTAAATACCGTTTTAGCCAACTGAAGTTCACCTGTAGCTGAACGTCCCATAGCGGTAAACATTTCAGGAACTACTCTACGTCCTTCTCTTAGCCAAGTTTTATATTCAGAAGCTACTTGGAAACGAGCTTTCAAACCTTTTGTAATCATACCCAAATCCTGACTTACTGCCAAAGTTACCATGTTACGGCTATCGTTATTAGACGAGAACCCTGTTTCGTTTAGCATAGTGTAAGGCGACATCGTATTTGCCACACCGGATGTAGGGAATTGCCCTGTAGAGTATTTTGTGGGGAATCGTAGCGGTGTCAACGTACGGGTCAAGAACCACAAGTGGTCTGTACTTGTAAATCCTGGAGAAGTTCTACTTTCAATATAACCGTCCAAACCAAGATATAGATTGGTGGTTTTCGTCAAATTCACATCAATATTAGAGCGGTAGGTAAATTTTTGATAACCTACACCGTTTCTAAATTTACTGTCAGGGTCTTGTCTATAAGCAGCACTCTCGTTTGAATAACCGGTACTGATATAATAACGAGCAATAGAACCACCACCTGATGCATTCAAAAAGTAAGTTTGCTGGAATGAGGTCGGTCTCAATATTTCTTTCTGCCAATTTACATCCGGATACATATCCGGGTCAAGTCTATTTTCAATCAACAATAAAGCGTGATCGTTATAAAGAATCGGGTTACCTGATTGGATGCTAGCTTCGTTGGCTAAGCGTGCATAGTCTGCTGCACCAAGGTACTCCGGCATACGTTTTAATTGAGAAAGTGTCAAATTGGCACGTGCAGTAATAGTCAATTTACCTTCTTGACCACGTTTGGTAGTAACAAGTACCACCCCGTTCGCACCACGGTTACCATATACTGCAGTAGCAGAAGCGTCTTTCAATACAGAGAATGACTCAACGTCAGCCGGGTCAATCTGATCCAATGAACCTTCCAAACCGTCAATCAATACCAAAGCTCCGGCATTGGCACCAAAAGTACCGATACCACGAACCCAGAACTGAGAAATGTTTTTACCCGGTTCACCACTATCTTGGAAAGAAACAATACCCGCTACACGACCTCCAAGCATATTATTGATGGAAGTAGCCGGAACTTGTAAGTCTTTCGCATCAATGGAACTGATAGAACCCGCCAAAGAAACTTTTGACTGAGACAAGTTACCGATAACAGTTACTGTTTCAAGCAGTTGGTCATCCGGTTTTAACTGAATACGTAAATTCGTTTCGTCTTTAAGTACTTGATACTCTTGTTTTTGATATCCTACATAAGAGATAACCAAAAAAGCACCATTACCTGCGGTTATTTTAAATTCACCATCTATATTGGTTGCTACCCCAACTCCCGGTTGGTTTTTAATAACCACACTCGCACCAATAATGGGTTCACCCAACTCATCTATTACCACACCCGATACATGTCTGTTTTGTGCAAACAGAGCCGTAGTAAGCAATAGACTAAATAGCATTAAATATATTTTCTTCATGTTATATTTATTTTTTATTGTACAACTAATTTTCTGATTGCATAATTTCGAGTGTCGGCAATATAAATTGTACCGTCAAATGCTTTTGCAATTCCCATAGGCCAGTTTAACTGACTGATTTCCGGTCCACCGTCCGCATGTCCCGGATTACCTTGCGTACCTACTACACGGTCAACAGTAAGTCCGCCGTGAGGACTGCTTCCCACATGGATAGAACGAATACAGTGATTCCAAGAGTCTGCAATATACATCACACCTTCGTCATCGAAAGTAATTTGTCTTGGGAAAGCAAAACGAGCATCACGCAACACACCACCTGCATACGAACCATCGTGTGCGCCACTGTAAGGAGCTCTTAGACCTTCTGGTTTTACTATAGCAATACCTGCAAATGGTTCAGCAAAAATACTGTCCAATTTCAAATCAATACGATAAATAGAGTGATTATTAGTTACACTCATATACAAAACATTATCTTCTTTCGGATTAAACGCAAGATAAGTATCCGAACTTTGGTTTGTACCTATATCTTGTGCCAGCATTTCTGAAGCATTTGTCAAAGGGTCTATTCTTATAAGCTCACGGTTATACATTACTGTATATACGGGCGCATACTTGGAACTGTCTGTTGGGTCAGTTACAAAAGAGAACTTCCAGTTATCCACATTATTATATGGTGAAGCGGGCTGCGCAAACGCTCTTGTTTTTACACTATAACCATCTTCCACAGCCATACTAAAATAACCAAACTTCACGTCCAAAGGCACATAAACCGTTTTACCATTCGGGCTTACTGTCGGAGCATTTACAACGTCTGAAGTTTTAAGAACCCTCACCTCATTTGTTTTTTCATTTAAAAGCGAAGTAATACCACCGAATCCTTGCAAGGTACCATTATTGTCAATACGCGGTTGCAAACCCACGTCAATATGGTTGCCACCACCTTTTGCAAATGCACGCTCCACAATAATCACGTTTTTATCTGCATCCACACAAATAAACATCGGACAGCCAAATGTAGCAGCAGTAAGCGTACCGCCACTAGTATAAGCAGCACCTTGCGAAGCAAACGGAATACCTGCTACGGTAGTTACAGTCATTTCAGTTTTGTACTTAAATGTACCTACCTCAATGTCTTTTTTCTTACCGTTTTTGTCCTCTACGCTAACTACCACTTTTAGGTTGTCTTTGTAGGTTAATTTTGGCGTGTTGAAATAGATCATCTTGCCATTTACCCCGATAATGTTCGCTCTCGTAACATCGGTAGGATCTTCCTCGTTGATAAATTTTACATGCAGCTTGGTAGTATCCGTACCGAAATAATCGCCTACGATAATGATAGGTGTTGCGATACCACCTTCCATCGGCTCCATAGATTTTACTTCAGCACGGTCTGCATTCTCTGAGGGTGCAATCTTTAGACCGTCCACCTCTTCAGGACCACAAGCAGAGAATCCCATAAACAGGAAGAGCATAAGCACAGCATAAAGCCAGCTAAATCTCTTCTTTACAAAAAACCTGCTCTTTTTTTCAAAAAAAGTTGCTTTCATGATTTTTTTTAAATTTTAAATTAAGTTGTATGATTAGTTAATATTAAATATGTATGATGTATGATGTTTGATGTATGAAACTCGAAATGACTATTTCTTCACTGCTATCGTTTCTATTTCCACTAATGCGCCCATAGGAAGATCCTTCACGGCAAAAGCAGAGCGTGCCGGACATTCAGAAACATAGTATTTTTTATACACTTCGTTCATGTCAGCAAAGTGAGCTATATCGGTTAAGAATACAGTAGATTTTACCACGTTGGCAAAGGTATAGCCTGCGGCAGAAAGAATGGCTGCAATGTTCTTAAAAACTTGCTCCGTTTGTTCGGTTATATTATTGGACTCTATCTTGCCTACAGAAGGGTTTATAGGCAATTGACCAGAGATATAAAGTGTGTTATTAGCTTCCACTGCCTGGCTATATGGTCCTATAGCTGCAGGGGCATCCGGGCTTGTGATTATTTTTTTCATTAATAAAAATTAAGATTTTGCCTACAAAGATACACAAAATAGTTATAATCCAAAGGGTTTGGTGAAATTTTAAAGTTAAAATGTAATTTATTTTAAAAAATCTGCTATCGTTTGCAACAATTTTAGTCAAATGGTAATTACGAACGGTTTTTTTAATACAAAATTCTATACAATATTATATTAAGTGTTTTCAAATTTTATAGCACAGTTATTGTTGTATTTATATCCATTGTATAAACTTTCACAATTTTTTCTGTATTCATTTTTGACAATTAATCAAAACGCGTTAAAATTAATATCTTAAAAAAACAAAAACATAAAAACAATAAGCTATATTTTATTGTTAATATTTATCTTTGGTTCTGATTAGAAAAGACAACAAAATAAATCATTAATTTGAGACCGCGTGTGCTTGAACACCACGCTAAAAAAACAAGAAAAATGAAGAAACAAGTTTCTGTTGCCTACTTAGTGAGTGGGCTTTTATTTACTACCTGCCTGATTGTTGCCAACATCGTTGAGCAAAAGTTAATCCAAATCGGTACTATCGAAGCCACAGCCGGTTTGCTGATTTTCCCGATTTCGTATATTGTAAATGACATCATAGCCGAAGTGTGGGGCTACCGAAAGGCTCGCCTGATAATCTGGTACGGCTTTTTAATGAACTTTTTGGCTATTGCTGTTTTTCGATTAAGCATTATCGTGCCGGGGTCAGAAAACTTTACCCATCAAGATGCATTTTCTCTGATTTTGGGCAATACAACTCGAATTACCATTGCTAGTTTCATAGCCTTTTTAATCGGGTCATTTCTGAATGCCTATGTGATGAGCCGAATGAAGATTTTACAAAAAGGACGTAATTTCTCTTTACGTGCAGTACTTTCTACGCTGGTTGGCGAAGGTGCTGACTCGCTAGTGTTTTTCAGCATTGCGTTTTACGCCGTTATCCCGAATGACGATTTGCTAATTCTTATGCTTACACAAACAGCAATGAAAACAGGCTATGAAATCCTTGTTCTTCCACTTACAAACCGAATAGTGAAGTGGGTGAAAAAGAAAGAAAACGAAGATGTGTATGACGATGATATTTCCTACAATCCATTTAAGATCAAAGAGATTTAATTAATAATTGATTAGTTGAAAATGATAAGTTTTTCATTATCAATTATCCATTGTCATTTATCAACCTACTTTACAAACTTTCAACTTTATAACTCGGAACTCAAAATATCTCATTCAACAGATTAGCTAATTGCAATCCGGCACAAATAAGTTGACCGTCCATATCGTCATTGAACTCATACATATAACTATATGCTCTTAGATTGGTGTAGTCGTATGCATATATTTTATTACGCAGCAGGTAAGTTTCCCAAATAGCATCAAGTAACGGCTGTTTTTTAAGCGCTTTCTTTTGCTTTGCAAATTTATCTTGAATATATCGGCTGTATTCCGAATAAGAGAACTTTTGTCCTTCGAGCATTTGCGTGTCCCAAAGTTGATGTAAACGTATATCGCGCCCGAACCAAGAGATAATTACCCTATTCCCACCAAGGTCAGATAGCCGTCCCAGGTGCATCGGTTGAAATAGGTCGGCTACAAAGTGGACGATAAATTTTAATGCTTCCGGATTATTTTTATCCTTTTTGAGACATTGAGTCAGACTATCCAAGGCAAAAAACAAGTATTCACCTTCTGACTTTGGATTGTCAAGCAAATATTGAAGTTCCGTTTTGGTCATTCCATCTTTCAGGTTTTGAAAATGCCAATTGTAGCTATATGCATAAGCACTATCGCTTCGCACGTTATCAGCCCAAACGGAAGTATAAATAATACCGCGCTTACCAAGCAGTTTATCCACTTTTTTGCGAGTGCCGCATTTCAGATTATCATAGGCTATTTCAGAAATAATTCTGTGCCCAACGGCATCAAAAGCATAAGTTTGGTAGCTAAAACCAAGTAAAAGAAGGAATAAAACGAGTCTTTGTTTCATCATTATTAAGTATTTGCGAACAAAGGTAAATATTTTTTTATACTTTTGCAGAAATAAAGGTAGAAATTAGTAGTTAGACTGTTAGACCGCTGCGCTATTAGATTGTTAGACAATTAGAAAAGTCTGATAGTCTTCCCGAATAGTATCGAGATTTAAAGTCTAACAGTCTGTAATCTAAAGTCTTATAGTCTAAAAAAAATGCTTTCAATTCTTCAAGAATATCACATTTACCTGAAAATGGAAAAATCGCTTTCCATGAACACGGTGGATAGTTACGAGCGAGATATTCAGAAATTGATTTCGTATTTGAATGATGCAGGTATAAAACCGGAAGAAGCCAAGCTGGAACATTTACGGGATTTCCTCGTTGAAATCGGGGAAATGGGAATAAATGAGCGCTCGCAAGCACGACTTATTTCGGGGATAAAATCGTTTTATAGATTTCTGATTTACAAAGATAAAATCACACAAGACCCAACAGAACTGCTGGAAGCACCAAAAATTGGTCTGCGATTGCCGGAGGTACTTTCTCTCGATGAAATCGAGCAAATTATATCGGCTATCGACCTTTCCAAACCGGAAGGACAGCGAAACAGAGCCATCATTGAAGTGCTTTACGGCTCAGGATTGCGCGTCTCAGAACTTATTAATTTGAAGATTTCAAATATCTATTTTGATGAAGGCTACATGTTGATTGAGGGAAAAGGCAGCAAGCAACGATTAGTTCCTCTGTCCGAAGAATCAATCAAGCAAATCGGATATTGGCGATTGGACAGAAACCGATTGGATATTAAAAAAGGAAATGAAGATTTTCTGTTTTTGAATAGATATGGACGAAAACTGACTCGCGCCATGATTTTTACCGTTGTGAAGGATTTGACTACCATTGCCGGAATTAAAAAAAATGTCAGTCCGCATACGTTCAGGCACTCTTTTGCAACGCATTTGCTTGAAAACGGAGCCAACTTGCGTGCCATTCAGCAATTGCTGGGACACGAATCTATCACAACAACAGAAATTTATACGCATATAGATGTGCAATATTTAAGAGAAACTATTTTAATGTATCACCCTGCCAACCAGTGGCAAAAAAAGCAATAAAAAAACAGTATGAAAACCCAAAAAAGAATTTTTTATTTCTTAGTACTTATTTTTGCATGGACACTTCCTGCTGTGCAAATAATCGCCCAAGAGACGGTTGTGGTAGGGCAAGTTTTTAACAAAACCGACCGCGCACCGTTGGAGTCGGTTAGCGTCTATTTCAAAGGCACAAACATCCACACGCAAACCAACGAAGAAGGTTATTTTCTAATCCGAGGCAAAGGACAGGAAAAAGTTTTGGTGTTTTCGCTGATTGGATTTAAGAAAGAGGAGATAAAAGTAACACCCGGCGAAAGTCTTGGAATAGAAGTACTTTTGACGGAAAAAGACAATATGCTTGGCGAAGTTTTTGTAACACCCGGTGCCAATCCCGCCAACGATTTAATGAAAAAAGTACGCGATAACAGGCGAAAAAACAATGTGCGAGCGAACTTAAAAAGCAATGAACAAAACCTTGTTTTTTTGAGTAAAAAAGATTCTCGCTGGGAAAATAATCGGATTTTCCAGCAATTCAAAGTCGGGAATATCAGTGAAATTGATTCAACGCTTTTAGTGCCACTCTATATGGAAGAATCCACTTACAATCTAAGCGACAAAAGTAAAACTCAGCTAAGTAAAAACACATTCAACACATCGGAAACGGCTGAAAAAACCATTTCAACTCTGCTAAGCGGACTAAGTGCGGATATTAATTTTTACAACAATGCGATTCCCATCCTTGGGAAAAATATGATTAGTCCACTAGCAAATGTAGGTAAAACTTTCTACCGCTACTATTTGGTGGATAGCGTGCAAACCGACTTAGGTAAGGAATACCTACTGCATTTCAGAAGCAAAAACACAAAAAACCTCGCTTTCAACGGCGAAATGAGGATTGATTCGGCAACTTACGCGCTAACTTATATGGATGCAGAACTGCCACGTCAAGCCAATCTGAACTTTATTCACAACCTACGTTTACAACAATCTTTTCTATCAAAAGAAGGTTTTTGGCTACCAAAACGTGAAAGTTCGGCTTGGGATATGACTTACGAGTTACTGAAAGAGGCTAATAAAAAATCGCCGCAACTGATGATTAACAGAAGTGCCGATTACTCGCAGGATGGCGAGTTGATTATTCGTACAGATTCATTTGCAAATTCCGCTTTCTCACAAGAAGAATTGGAAAACAAAATGGCGCAAATGCAACAAACCCCTCTTTACAAAGTGGCAAGTTATATAGCCGATGCAGCACTTACTGGCTATATGCGTGCTTGGATGTTTGACATCGGACAAATAGTAGATGTGGCACGCCTGACCAAGCAAGAAGGTCTTCGACTCACTTTGCCTATTCGCACCAACCAATATCTTTGGAAAAACTTTATGCTGGGAGGACATGTGGGCTATGGATTTGGAAGCCAAAAGATAAAATATAGTACAGAGGCTCAATTGCGATTACCAATTGAAAACACACGCATCATTTTGGGTGCAAAATATTTGGATGATTTCCGAAGAATTGACTACGATTACAACAATTTCCTTTGGCGAGAAGACCCATTGGCAACAGGCGATGAAAACATTGTTTCTTCCATATTTTCATTCAAAAAAAGAAACTGAACAAGCGAAAGACGTGAGTTTACCGCATTTTTGTACAATGATTGGACACCCGACATTGAGTCAAAATGGATTTTCAGAAACACAACTTATTTGCCGAATGAATTGTTACCATTTGTAAGGAATGGCGAAGAAATCACCAGTTTACAAGATCGAAATTTCTCGCTTACTACCCGATTTTCATTTGGTGAACGTGTTATCGACGAGCATTTTCAGCGTCTTTATATCAAATCAAGTAAACCGATTATCTACGCAACCGTTGAAGGCGGAGAGTTCAAATTCGCCGATGAAAAGGGGAAATATGGAAAGCTAAGTGGAACTTTTATGCAACGCGGACAGTTTCTACTTGGCGAATGGCGATATATGGTAGAAGCCGGAAAAATCTTTGGCGATGTACCTTATCCGATGTTAAAGTTTTTGCAAGGGAAAGACGCCACTGCATACAATCGATATGAATTTTCAATGATGAATGGTCGTGAATATATTGCCGACACTTACGCTACACTATTTACAGAATTAATTACGAATGGTATTATTCTTAACAATATTCCACTTATCAAACATCTGAATTTAAGAGAAATTGCTTCTTTCAAAATGGCGTATGGCACACTTAGCGATGGACATAGTAGATTAATGACGATTCCTGAATCTTCGGGAAAATTCACACAACCTTATTCAGAGGTCAGCATTGGTTTTTGCAATCTGCTTGGTGTAGCGTCCGTATAATCTATTTGGCGACTATCGGATCTCGACAAACCGAACATTAAAAAGTGGGGAATTAAAGTTAATTTAATGCTAACATTTTGATATTTAGTTTCGAGTTACGAGACAAAGATTTTGAAAATAATAGACAATAAAAAATGATAACCACACATTTGTAAATCATCTTAAATGTGTGTTGGATATTTTGCTTAACAATACTAATTTTTTTAAAACAAAGAAAACCATTAAGATTTTTAAGAGGTTAAGAAACATTAAGGCGCTCTTAATGATGTCCTTAATTAAATCTTAACATCTTAATGTTAAAGAAAAAATCCATTCAACTTTTACTGAAAATAATGTAGCTCACTAATTAATACATATCTTGGACAACCTAAGAGTTTCTAAAATCTAAACATCTGATATCTAAAAGTCTAACTATCTAATTTCTAATTTTAAAATGAATAACCGATTAAAATTTTCACACATTCTGTTGAGTATCGGCGGAATTGTACTTGTAGCAGCGATTTTACTATTTGGTGTACCTATTTACAAAGTTTGGCAACAAGAGATGACCGGAAAGGCGGAACTTAGCCGTGCCGAGCAAAATCGCCAAATTCGCATTCAGGAAGCAAAAGCCAAGAAAGAAGCAGCCGTTTTTGAAGCGGAAGCAGAAGTAGAGCGCGCCAAAGGTGTAGCAAGAGCCAACAAAATCATTGGCGAAAGTTTGAATGAAAATGAAAACTACTTGCGCTACCTATGGATTCAAAGCTTAAACGACGGAAATGCAGAAACGATTTATGTGCCTACCGAAGCTAATCTGCCAATTTTGGAAGCAGACCGTTTCTCACAACCAAAAAAGAAAGGAGCCGAATAATGAAAAAAATTGCTATTATAGGAGCAGGAAATATGGGCGGCGCTATCGCTCGCGGACTGCTGAAAGGACAACTTATTTCCCCGAAAAACATTTGTATAAGTGATATTTCTGAGAACACTTTGCAATCTTTTAGAAGCCTTTCGGGAGAGTGGACTTTGACCCATTCCAACAAAGAGGCGATAAAAAATGCAGATATTATTATTTTGGCTGTAAAACCTTGGCTTGTCGAAAAAATCGCCGATGAAATCGCAGAAAAGATTGATTATAAACAGCAAATTCTTGTTTCGATTGCAGCCGGAGTTGATTTTTTTAATTTGCAAAATCTGTTTGACTGGGAGGCCGTTATTTTCAGAATTATCCCGAACACAGCCATTGAAATACAAGAAAGCGTTTCCACAATCACATCCATTAATGCCGATAAAGAGCAAATAGAAAACATCTCATCCATTTTCGGTGAACTTGGAAAAGTATTTTATGTGGAAAATGAAAAACTGCTAAATGCTTATATGTCCCTTTCCTCTTGCGGTATTGCTTACGCTTTCCGCTATATTCGTGCAGCAATGGAAGGCGGCGTAGAAATGGGAATTTATCCCGAAACAGCAAAAGAAGTAGTAATGCAAACGCTGAAAGGTGCCGTAAAGCTTTTGGAAGAAAACCAATCGCACCCCGAAGCAGAAATCGACAAAGTAACTACACCCGGTGGCATTACCATTCAAGGATTAAACGAAATGGAAGCTCACG
This sequence comes from Bacteroidales bacterium, assembly GCA_012837935.1. Lineage (GTDB taxonomy): Bacteria > Bacteroidota > Bacteroidia > Bacteroidales > Paludibacteraceae > UPXZ01. The sequence goes on along the minus strand of DUQG01000007.1, from coordinate 10,858 downwards.
GATTTACCAATGCGGTGATAAAAGGATTAAAGAAAAGTAAAATTTAAATTTGAAATACGGGAGTCGAAAGATAGTAGATGAGAGAAAGCAACTTCCATCTACCATCTTCCGTCTTCCAACTACCGAAAAAATGATTACAACAGACCAACTTAAAGATGTGTTGGAGCGCGAGGCTGCGTTGAGGAGGTATCTTTGACATTGATGCCAAGCTGATCCAAATTGAAGAAGAAGAACTTCGCACGCAAGTTCCCGGATTTTGGGACGACCCGAAAGCCGCCGAAGTGCAAATGAAAAAAGTAAAAGAACTGAAACGCTGGGTAGAAGGCTATAACTCGGTAAAAGCAGCTGCCGATGAACTGCAATTAGCTTACGTTTTTTTCAAGGAAGAAGCTATTACTGAGGAGGAAGTAGATAAGGCTTACAACCATGTAATGCAGCTTTTGGAAGAAATTGAAATGCGAAATATGCTCGCCAACGAGGAAGACCAACTCGGCGCTGTGATAAAAATTGTAGCCGGAGCCGGAGGAACCGAAGCGCAAGATTGGGCAGATATGCTTTTCCGCATGTATCAGCGCTACTGTGAGCGTCAAGGTTACAAAAGTGAAGTCACCAACTATCAATCAGGCGATGAAGCAGGCATTAAAACCGTTACACTTCAAACCGAAGCCGAAATGGCTTACGGCTACTTAAAAAGTGAAAACGGCGTACATCGCTTGGTACGGGTTTCGCCATTTAACGCACAAGGGAAACGCATGACTTCCTTTGCATCCGTATTCGTAAGTCCGCTGGTGGACGACACGATTTCCATTGAGGTAAATCCCGCCAATCTAAGCTGGGATACATTCCGTTCAAGTGGTGCTGGCGGACAAAACGTGAATAAAGTAGAAACAGGCGTTCGCCTACATTATAAATATATAGACGACCGCAACGGCGAAGAGAAAGAAATTGTAATCGAGAACACCGAAAGCCGTTCGCAGACGGGAAACCGTGAAAATGCACTTCGATTGCTTCGTTCCCAACTCTACGAGATAGAACTTGAAAAACGCCGTGAAGCACAAGCCAAAGTGGAAGCGGGAAAGAAAAAAATAGAATGGGGTTCGCAAATCCGCAGTTACGTCTTTGACGACCGCCGGGTAAAAGACCACCGCACCAACTACCAAACATCCGATGTAAACAGCGTAATGGACGGAAATATCGATGATTTTATCAAAGCATATTTGATGGAATTTGGTAGGGAAGAGTAGAATAAAGCAGAAGTTTTTAAAATTATAAACGCAAATGAATTTTTTTCATTTGCGTTTTTTGTTTTTTCAATAAATCTCTTTATTCAAATTCCTTTATAAGAAATTGAGTTTGCTCTTGTAAGAAAATAATTTGCTCAATTTCGTGGTTATAAAATTCAATCTCATTTTGTGGATCGCGTGTCAAAATTAGTTTTCGCCAAACTACACGAAATTCTTTGTTCACATAACGTGGATTTGCCTCAAAACCACCATTTTTTCTGGGTGATTTCTTAGATTTTATTTTCAATGCAAAATTCGTGTCATTATCACTAAAAACAATCTTCTCGCCATTAGCATTTTTAAAAATATATTGTTTTACATCATCAACCATAAAGCCAAGATAAGTCAGTACATCCGATTGCACATCACCCACTATTTGGTAACCGCTTGGAATGCGTTTTTTTCGTAAAGCCTCTAATGTAAGAGCCATCACATCCACATCTTCATCAATTATAATCGTGTCAATAGGTTGTGGCGGTTCTTCCTTAAAATACTGGTTGTATTTATTCGTGATGAAATCACAAGAAGAAAAAACAAGGACGCAAGCAATTAATGCAAACAATTTTCTCATACTAGTTTTGCAATATTTTATTTTTATTCGACAAATATACTGAATATATGTAGCATAATAAAACAAAAACTAAGTTTTTTCAACTAAACTCAATCCATACGGGAATAGACACACAACACACAAAGCGCTGATAACGAGAACCTTAACATAAAAACTTTAACTTCCATACACAAAACCTACGGTTAATTTTTATTAATTATTCTATATTTCAACAATTACATTTGGAATATCAACTCGGATGAATTACATTTGCAGTGAGATTTTTTCATGGTTTAAGAATTTAAAGATAAAGGAATTGGTAGTCACGTAGGGCTACCTTTCTTTTTTTAAACCATTTTCCATTCTTACAATTAAAATCCCTGAACTTATCTTGACTTATTGTTTTTTACCTAAAAAATCCAATTTAACAGATAAAAACTCGTTTTTATTTTTAATAAAACTACGAATTTTGCAAATGACACGAATAAAGTTCGTGTCATTCGTAGTTAATAATATGAGTATTTTGTGTTATTATGAAAAGTCAAGATGACTTCCCTATATACAATTATTTTACCTTGTTAAATTTTGAGTAAAATAAATTTTGTTTTCAGATAATACTCTAAGGGAAATTTGCGTATAGATTCTGAAAATGCAGCCAAAAATCAGTTGAATTTCCTAAAAATCAAAAATAATTAGCTGAAAATTTGGTTGATACCTATTTGTTTTTGTTATTTTGCACCCAATTTCAAAAACCAATCCGTATTATGTCAAAAAATTTAGTAATTGTCGAGTCACCTGCCAAAGCCAAAACCATTGAGAAGTTTCTTGGAAAAGATTTTGAAGTTATGTCCAGTATGGGACATATCCGCGACTTATCCGATAAAGGACTTGGGATAGACTTTGAAAATAACTATGAACCGCAGTATATAGTTTCACCCGACAAGAAGAAAATTGTGGCTGACCTTAAAAAAGCTGTAAAAGCAGCTGACGTTATATGGTTAGCATCCGATGAGGACCGCGAAGGGGAAGCTATTGCTTGGCACCTTGCTGAGGAATTAAAACTGAAAAAAGACAACACGAAAAGGATTGTTTTTCATGAAATAACCAAAGATGCCATCCTGCGTGCTATTGAAAATCCACGTGATATTAATCTTGATTTGGTAGATGCACAGCAAGCTCGTCGTGTGCTTGACCGAATTGTAGGTTTTGAAATTTCGCCTATTCTTTGGCGAAAAGTTCGCCCGGCTCTCTCTGCAGGACGTGTACAATCTGTTGCAGTACGATTAATTGTAGAACGTGAGCGCGAAATCAACAATTTCGTTGCAGAAAGTTCTTACAAAGTTTCTGCAATTTTCACATCGAAAGATACAAACGGCAATCCGGTAGAACTAAAAGCTGAACTTTCGCAACGTTTTGCAACAAAAGAAGAAGCGAATGCCTTTTTGGAATCGTGCAAAGATGCAGAATTTTCGGTGGACAATATCGAGAAAAAACCGGCAAAAAAATCGCCTGCACCGCCATTCACCACCTCTACATTGCAACAAGAAGCCGCTCGCAAACTCGGTTTTTCCGTTGCACAAACCATGATGGTAGCACAGCGTCTGTATGAATCGGGAAAAATAACCTATATGCGTACCGACTCTGTAAATCTGTCGAATTTAGCAATTAATACAGCGAAAAGCGAAATCATCCAGATAGCCGGCGAAAAATACGTAAAAATCAGAAAATTCAGCACCAAAAGTAAAGGTGCTCAAGAAGCTCACGAAGCTATTCGCCCGACCTATATGAATGCGCACAGCGTAGAAGGCACAGCACAAGAAAAGCGCTTATACGAGCTGATTTGGAAACGTACCATCGCCTCACAAATGGCAGATGCCGAACTGGAAAAAACCAATATTTATATCAATATTTCAGGAAGTAAACATCAATTTGTTGCTTCCGGTGAAGTTATTATTTTTGATGGTTTCTTGAAAGTTTACCTAGAATCTACCGACGATGAGCAGGACACCGAAACCAGTGGCTTGCTGCCAACAATGAAAAAAGGTGAATCGCTGACTGCTAATGAAATTCTGGCTCAAGAGCGTTTTACACAGCGTCCGCCACGCTACACCGAAGCAAGCCTTGTTCGCAAACTGGAAGAACTCGGCATCGGACGTCCATCCACTTACGCACCTACTATTTCTACCATTCAAAACAGAAAATACGTGGAAAAAGGCGATCGTCCGGCTGAAAAACGAAAATATTCTGAGCTAAGACTAAAAGACAAGAAAATAACCGAATCGCAAAAAATAGAAAACTACGGTGCTGAAAAAGCTAAATTATTTCCGGAAGACATTGGTCTGGTGGTAAATGACTTCTTGGTAGAATTTTTCCCTAACATTATGGACTATAATTTCACAGCCAATATTGAAAAAGAGTTTGACAGCATAGCGGAAGGTGAGTTGAAATGGAATAAACTGATTGATGATTTTTATAAAAAATTCCATCCTGTGGTGGAAGACACACTGAAAAACTCGGAACGTCAAGTGGGTGAACGCGTGCTTGGTATTGACCCAAAATCCGGCAGACAGTTATCCGTTAAAATTGGTCGTTATGGACCCATAGCACAGATTGGCACACCGGAAGAGGAAGAAAAACCTGTATTTGCTTCACTTCGTAAAAATCAATCCATCGAAAGTATAACGCTTGAAGATGCATTGGAACTATTCAAATTGCCGCGTAATTTGGGTGAGTTTGAAGACAAAACAATGACTGTGGCTGTAGGCCGCTTTGGCCCATACATCCGCCACGACGGTAAATTCTATTCCATCCCGAAAACGGAAGATCCATTGGAAATTTCAGCTGAAAGAGCCATTGAAATCATTGAGGAAAAACGAGAATCCGACAAGAATAAAGTGATTAATGTATTCGGCGATAAAGGTGAAATTCAAGTGCTTAACGGAAGATACGGACCTTACATTGCTTTTGAAAAGAACAACTATAAAATTCCGAAAAATACGGATGCCGCAACTTTGACGGAAGAACAATGCCGTGAACTCATTGCTTCACAAGCAGATTCAATGGGTAAAAAGAAAAAGACCTACACAAAAGGCAAAAAGAAGGCATAAAATTTGTATATTTGTATTTTCTACAAACAAAGAAAAAGCCTATGAAACGATTATTTTTTATTTTAGCTATAATAATCCCTTGCTTGACACAAGCACAAACTATTACAGAGGGAGAATCTGTACTTTTTTATTCATTGCCTAAAACTGAGTTTGTGATAAATGTAACTGTGGAACTTGTAACCGAAAAGCCAGGAATTTTTTATCAATATTCAGAGCGTTTTTTGGCTACTTCTGATGTAATTACAGCAGACAAAAAGTTTTACCGACTAAAAGATATTTCCATCGAGCCACGTACTGTGCGAGATCCGGAAAGAACGTATCAAATTACACCAAACAAAAAATCATTAGCTACATACATTACTGTAAACGATGAGGGAATGCTTTGCGGAATCAATGTGGCTCCGACTAAAATTATAAAAGAGAGTAAAAAGACACTCACGGAAAATCAAGCAAGCAAAAGGATAAACCAAAAATTGCTTCCGTTAAGCGAAGAATATATGCTTGCCGGTTCTACTGTAAAAATGGCGGAAGGTGCTGCGAAACAAATCTATCGTATCCGCGACAACAGAATAGATTTACTTTCTGGTGATATGGATAATATGCCCACAGACGGTGCTTCGCTGAAAGCGGTAATGGCTGAAATGGAAGCTCAAGAAAAACAATTGACCGAGCTTTTTACAGGAACAACCACCGTAGAAACAGTAACGCAAACTGTGATTTACACGCCAACTTCAGCTGTAAGCGATAAAGTTGCATTTCGATTTTCATCCCTACAAGGTGTAGTCGCTGCCGACGATTTAAGCGGTGAACCTTACTACCTGAACATAAGCTACAAGCCTATTAAAACGGAAGCACCCGAGAAACCGAAAAAACTGAAAAAAGACGAAGTGGAAGTCTTTACCATTTTGCCGGTATCAGCTAATGTGAAATTTGACGATGGCGACAAAATCTTATTTGAAGACACACTGACATTGCCGCAATTGGGTGTTTTAGTTCCAATCCCGTTTGATACGATGGACAGAAACAGTAAAGCCTATGTTAGCCCCGAGACCGGAAGACTTTTATCTATAGAACAACTTCCTAAAAAATAGTTTTTCCTAAAAACGTTTTTTCACCATCACTTTCAAACCATTAGGAACTATCTTGATGTGGATTTCCTTGCCAAGTTCATGTGGGTCACCATCTAAGTGGAAAAGTCCAGGCTCATCCCGATAAAGCGTTATCTCATTGGCTTTTAGAGTAGTTATAAGCAATTGGTCTTTTTTAATGGTTTTTGCAAAAAGTTGAAAAGCGATGGTAGGAATTGCAATGATTGGCATATTGGTAATAATAGAAATATCCATTACACCGTCCTGAATGCTTGCATTCGGTGCAATATACGCATTGTAGCCCCATTGTGAGGCATTAGCAAAAGTAATCACAAAGGCATTTCCCTGTAAGTCAATATCTTTTCCTTTTAGCTGGTAAGGTTGCGTTGCATAGTTGAAATATCCGGTTACCATCTTCTCAATGTAGCCCATCAGACCACGCTTTGTACTTTTAGAAAAAAGCTCACTCACATACGCATCAAAACCGAAACCGCAAGTACAAAAAAATGCTTTATCACCATTGACTAAGCCATAATCCATATTTATGGGTTCCGAAAAATTTAGATGCTCAACGGCTTGCTTAATGTTTTGCGGAATTTTTAGATGACGTGCCAAGCCATTTCCCGAACCGGTGGAAATAAGACCAAGTGTCGTATCGGAATTAATCAACGCACTAGCTACTTCATTTACCGTGCCGTCACCACCCACAGCCACCACGACATCAAACTGCTGCTCTACAAACTGCAAAGTCAGCTCGTGTCCGTGTCCTTTCTGCTCTGTGATAACTATCTCACACGCATTAAACTGAGAGAAATCAAGATTTTTACGGATGATTTCAGCCACATTTTTTCTACGTGTAGTGCCGGAAATAGGATTAACTACAAATGCTATGTTTTTCTTCATTTAAACATTGAATTGAAACACGAAAGTACATATTTTTTACTAAAAAAGAAAAATTATTTTAAGAAACATAGTTTGTGGATTCAATGTTGTATATTTGTAGAATGCTATTAGGGGAACAGACATTCTTGTCTGTTAAAAAAACAATTACAATCAAATCCTTAGCTGCTGTTAGAAAAACACAAATAATCATAATCACATATTACAAACAAGAATTTTATAAAATTTATATATGAGCAAGAAAACAAAAAATAAAAACGCCGGCACATCACTTCGCAAGAATGACTTGCTAAGAGAAATCACTGCAATTTTCAATGAAAACCCGGAAAAAACATATAATTATAAGCAAATAAGCAATCGTATAGATGTTTGCAAGGAGTCGCAACGAGTTTTTGTCAATGAGCTACTTTATGAACTAAAAGACGAAGAGTTTTTAGTTGAAATTTCACGCGGTAAGTTCAAACTGAATTCCCGAAGCGGATTTATTACCGGAAAATTTGTGCGTGAAGGCGTAAAATCTTACGTTATTCCAGACGGTGGCGGTGAGCCGATCTTTATTCCAGAGCGGAAAACCGCCACAGCTATGCTTAACGACAAAGTGCAAGTATTTCTATACGCTCGCAGAAAAGGACGTGAACCGGAAGGCGAAGTAGTAGAAATTCTTGAAAGAGCACAAGATACCTTTGTAGGTGAACTGGAAGTTTCGGAAAATTTTGCATTCCTAAATGTATCCAGCAAGGTACTGAACAGCGATATCCTTATTCCGAAAGAAAAGCTAAAAGGTGGAAAAACGGGTCAAAAAGCCATTGTGAAAATTACCGAATGGAAACATACCATGAAAAGTCCCGTTGGCGAAGTAGTGGATATTCTCGGCAACAAAGGCGATAATGACACCGAAATGCACGCTATTTTAGCTGAATTTGGACTGCCGTATAAATATCCGGAAAATGTGGAAGCCGAAGCAAAAAAAATTGATGCCGGAATTACTCCGAAAGAGATTGCCAAAAGGCGTGATATGCGAGATGTGCCCACATTTACCATTGACCCGTATGATGCCAAAGACTTTGACGATGCACTCTCAATTCAGAAAATAGATGACGAACTATGGGAAGTGGGTGTCCATATCGCCGATGTAACTCACTATGTTCGGCCGGGTTCAATTATTGACAAAGAAGGAAAAGAACGCGCCACATCGGTTTATTTAGTGGATAGAACGGTGCCAATGCTTCCCGAACATCTTTCAAACGGGATTTGCTCGCTTCGTCCCAACGAAGATAAACTGACCTATTCGGTTGTTTTTAAGATGGATGAATTTGCGGAAGTGCGTCACTATGATATTGTAAAGACGGTAACAAGAAGCGATCGACGCTTTACCTACGAAGAGGCACAAGAGATTATTGAAACCGGTGAAGGCGATTTCAAAGATGAAATGCTGATGCTGAATAAACTTGCAAAAAAACTGCGTGAAAAACGTTTTAGAAGCGGTGCTATTGCATTTGACCGTGAAGAAGTGTCTTTTGAAATCGATGAAAAAGGAAAACCGATTAACGTACTTTTCAGAGTTCAAAAAGATAGCAACAAACTGATTGAAGAGTTTATGCTGCTCGCCAACCGAACAGTAGCTACACATATTGGTAAGCCGGGACGAGGTCAGAAAGCAAAGACTTTTGTTTACCGTATTCACGATACACCCGACCCTGAAAAGTTAGAGAATTTTGCAGCATTTATCCGAAAATTTGGTTACAATCTAAAATCAAGCGGTAAGAAAACACAAATTTCGTCATCTATTAATAAACTTTTGGATGAAGTAGAAGGCAAAAAAGAACAAAATTTAATCGAAACACTCGCCGTTCGTTCCATGGCAAAAGCGATTTATTCCACTCAAAACATCGGACATTACGGTTTGGCATTTGATTATTATTCGCATTTCACATCCCCCATTCGCCGCTACCCGGATATGATGACTCACCGCCTACTCGATTCGTACCTAAGTGGCGGAAAAAGCGCAAATGAAAACGAAACGGAGGAGCTTTGTGAGCATTGCTCTGCACGGGAACAAGTGGCAACTAATGCCGAACGTGCATCGATTAAATACAAACAGGTTGAGTTTATGGCAGACCATATAGGACAAACTTTCGATGGAGTGGTTTCGGGAATTACCGAATGGGGTATTTACGTGGAACTAACCGAAAATAAGTGTGAAGGTATGATTCCTATTCGCGATTTGGACGATGATTACTACGTTATGGATGAAAAGAATTATTGCTTGATTGGTCGCCACTATAACAAAAAGTATCAACTCGGCGATGAGCTGACTATTAAAGTAGCTAAGGCTAATTTAGATAAAAAGCAATTGGACTTTGTGCTGGCATAGAAATATCAAACGCTATTTCAGACAGACAAACTAATGATTTCTGCCTAAAAGGAAGTAAAAAAGATGAAGTTCGGATATTTGGGCATTTGGTTGTTCTGATATTCCGAGTTTCAAGCTTGAAAGTAAATTGCCATTTCAATCGGCATTAATCTGCGAATAGCGTAGTTGCACATACAGAACACCACCATTCGCAACCGTTAAGTTGTTGTTTGATTGAGTTTAACACAAATCAGATGGCTACTGCTTACTATTTGTAGAGTTTTAGATTCATCCGAGTGATACAGAAAATATTTTGCATCTTTAACATCTAATTTTACAAAACTTTAACATTTGTAATGCAGCGTTTTGATGTTAAAAACCATCATATATATAGATGAACTTTTTAAAATCATATAATATAGTATAGTGATTATTATGAAAACTAAAACTCTGCTTGCAGTATTTACCCTATTTCTACTGATAGGTGGAATGGGGCGATGAAGAGAAGGAAAGATATGAAATTACTTTAACTGGTCTATTGGAATCTTCTCCAACAATGACAACTGGGGAATGTGGTCCACGAACGCATATCTTGAAAACAGACAAGGATGAAGTCCAATTATTAATTCAACAAAACAAAATTGATGCTACTCCTTTTGAGAATACAGTAGTTACTGTGTATGGAAAAGAAGCTTATCAGATGCATTCAGATTGTGAAGTTGTAATTGATGTGGATAAAATCATAAAAAAATAATCGTATGAAACTCAAAACGTTATTACTTACTGTAATTTTCCTATTTCTTTTATTAGGTGGTATGGGATGTGAAAAAGAATTTTCGAATGAAAATATTCAGATAAAGGACTTTTCTTATTTCGGATGCAAAGAAAAAACAGCCAATAACGTAAATGGATTTGCTGCCGTTAAAGGATTTAAAAGTGATGAATACATAGAGTATAGAGCAGATGCTGACGGCTATCTTCATATTAAACACGTCAATGCCGTATTCAACTGCTGTCCGGACACCATTACAGCAACATCATCTATTGACGGGAAGAAAATCAGCATTATTGAAAGTGAAACAAACCCTATATGTGATTGCATTTGTAATTATGACTTAGAATATAAGTTGGGTCCCTTGTCTAACGGAAAATATACATTAATTTTCAACAGAGATACCAATGAGTTTTTAAGATTTACCATTAACTACAACTCTTCTTTGAAGGGTAAAATCTATATTGTTAAATTAGATTGATTGCAAAATATTAGACACTTAGAAAATCGCTAGCAAAAAACAAATTTAAAAACATAAGCCCTCGCAATGCGAGAGCTTATAGTAATATTCAAAAACTTAGCTCTTAAACCAAACAATAAAAACTTGTGTAAATCCGTGTGATTTGTGCAATTTGTGTTCTAATAATTCAGACATTCAGGAACTTAGGAAATTTCTTGGGGATATTCGTTAAATTCAAATTTTAGAGCAAGATTGATAACTATTTCAGTCTTGCTCTTTTATTTTTTTGGTGATATTTTCTTTTCGTAGGTATATTTCGATTTTTTATACTGAAAATTTGACAAC
>DUQG01000071.1 GCA_012837935.1 Bacteroidales bacterium | reverse complement strand
AGCTTATTTATAAAACGCGACGATTTGAAATTAATATTTTCGACAACTAGTTAATTATTGATATTTATTTAAAGTAACAATCTGAATATCAGATAGGATTATAAAATAGATATAGATTACTTAAAGTTTTAAAAGTTTAATGGGACACTAATGATCTGTTTTTATATTCATCTTATTCAAATCGGTTATATAGAGTCAAGTAATACAAAAGGATTTGTTTTTTCTACCAATGATTTTCCAAAACCTAATCTGCTGTTGTCGGGCACCATAAGTTCAGGCAAATCTTTTTTAATAAACACCTTATGCGATTTTTTCAAGATACCCTTTATCCGAATTGACTGTTTTTCGTTGGTATCATCCGGTTATATCGGGAATAACTTGAACACCTACTTGAAAACTTTGATTGATAGATACGGGAAAGAAAAGGCGGAGAAAGCAATCCTGTTTTTTGATGAATTTGACAAAATGAGCGAGTATAATATCGGACGTAAAGGCTCAATAGGTGGAGTGGAGCTACAACAGGAGTTTCTGGTATTGTTAGAAGAAAAAAAAATAAATGTATTATCTGAAAGAAGCAGCGACGTCAGCAGCGTTCTGAACACGGAAAATATAATGTTGGTTTTCGGCGGTAGCTTTGCCGGTGTGGAAAGAATTATTGAAAAAAGATTAAGCACAAAGCATGGTTATGGCTCCATTGGCTTTACTAAAAAAGAGCAACCTCAAGGAATTAATTTATTGAAAAAAATAATTCCGGATGATTTGATTAAATTTGGTATCATTCCGGAGTTAGTTGGACGGATTGGCTTTATCGCTATTCTTGACACGTTGAAAAAAGACGAGTTGGTACAAATAATGAAAACTTCAAAAAACAACATTTTGGAGCAGTATATCAATTACTTTAAGTTTAACAATGATACAATTCAGATAACTGATGATGTGTATGAATTGATAGCAGAAGAAGCTATTAAACGTAAAACCGGAGCAAGAGCATTACAAGGGGTAATAATGCAACTATTTGGCGATTTGCTCTTTGAAACGGTGAATGAAAAATCGGAGAAATACATTATAGATACAGATTATTTTTATAAAAAAATCAATTAATTATGAAATTTGAATTAGAAGATTTAAGAAGTGCTATATTAGAACTTGATAAAACTAGAGTTTTTTAATTACTTTGACAATCAATCATTTGAAAAATATGAAAATCAATTTGGAAGATTACCCTCTAAACTAAGTGATTGGGATCTCTACAAAGAATATATTTCAAGATTCAAATTGCCATTTGATTTTTTAATAAAGAAAGAAGTTGAAGAAATTGTCGATAAAGAGCTATTGTTTCAGTTGCTCGCCTCATCGGAAAGCTACTCAATTCTATTTGAAATTACCGATAATGATGAAATTGATGTTCAATATCATTTAGCATTTGATTATCCCAAATACCGAGTAAGTTTATCCGATATAGAAGCAAGCGAGGTTCAGTCGAAGTGTTTGGAATTTCTCATTAGTCATTTAAGCAATGAAGTGAAATTAGCCAATGAGTTTGGCTCTAAGGAGGATATAAAAAAACACAAGCAAGAACAAATAAATCAGTTTTATGATAAAGTTGTACCTATGTTGAAATTAAAAAGAAATGGACACAACCAATTTGGAGCTGGGGTTTGATTTTTAATCAGTTTCTTACTATTTTTGAAGACAGAATGTAAATCTAGAAAACATCCGGTTTTTCATTTACACAAAATTGTGGATAGTCTCGGATAGTGTCATTGGATAGATTGTTCTGTTTGTAATATATTAGTACTCAGATGTTTGAATAATTTTGCTTTGTTGGCTATATCTTGCAAATGGTTGTTTAATCTTTTTAATGCTATTTTTCTTTCGATTGCTAATCCGTTTGCATATCCGGTGCGATTTTCATTTTCTTTCATATACACAAAATGTGAAATTTGTTCCAAAACATTTATTTTCAATAGTATTGTAAATTGCCATGTTTCCAGTTTGTCAATAGATGTAATTTCCGGTCCTTCTTTTCCCGGAATCACTATATTAAGACTAACTTTAACCTTTTCTTGCGGATTTTCTTTCCATGATTCTTCTATGTCGAACCGATAAAAAGATGAGTATGATGCGAAAACCAGCCTGATGAACAAATCCCAATCAAATTCAGATAATACTCCAGACGGAATGGTAATTAAAATATCGTCAAATTCAAAGGATGAAAGATAATCCTCAAAAAATTCCGTTTCGTGAATATCTATGTCTGATTGATCGTCACAATACGATTCATATTGCTCTATTATTTTCTTTTTCTCCGGATTGTTTTTTAAGTCTTTGATAAAACTTCTGTAATCAAATTCCATTTTTCTTTTTTTTATTTTTTTTTAATTTCATCTCAACAAACTTTTTATTTATCAGTACGGTTTTGTTTTTGCCGATTTTGTCGCCTGCTTCTTCCATTTCATCTGCCAAAACTTTCCAAAGAAGCGATTTAATTCCTCTTGCTCCAAATTTCTTTTCCACAATATATTGAGATAATTCTTCCACGCCTTCTTCGTCTAATTCTAACGTAACATTATGAGATTTGAAATAATTCTTAAAGGGAATAATGGGAGATTGTTCCGAACGCATAATGATATCTTCTATAGCTTCTGCAGACAACTCTTTTACATAAGTGAAATCATTAATGCGTCCCAGTATTTCCATAGGAATATTTAATTTGTTAAAATCCTCCGGCTCCACATACTCGTACAAATCATTTTCTTGAGCTATTTCTTCTCGGACATACCCAATGGAAGACAAATTTCTTTTTTTCCTCACTACCTCTTTTAGTCCTTCAAAAACACCTGAGAAAATAAACATCATATTTTTTGTCGAGGCTCTAATGTTTTCATATTCATGGTTGTTAAAGTTGTCTTTAAAATTAACATATCCATTATCATCAATTATATTTAGTATTTCATCAATTATTCGCGAATTATAATATCCCGGTTTTAGCAGTTTGTCAAATTCATCGAAAAATATTATGCTTTTTTCGACAAGAAGAATATCTTTATTATTTTTAATATAAATATTAGTAAATGCATCTGTAATGGAACGCCCCACAATTCCTTCCTGCACAAGAGAATTACAGTTTATTATTTCGACATTTAACTGGAAGATCTCAGCCAAAATCTCAACAGCGGAAGTTTTGCCAACTCCCGTAGGTCCATAAACCAACAGATTGGCGCGAGGAATATTTCTATAATTCCGATGTACAAGGATACGCAAGTAATGCGTATAGAAAACCAATGAAAGTTTATCTAAATATTCATCTTGTCCTATCACGTAATCATCAACCGCATCTTTTATCCCCGATGGTGATATGTACCTACTTTCAATTACATCAAGTACGGGTAGAGATGTCCTTTGGATAAGAAACAGTACATCTTTTAAGAAAGGTAATCCGAAGAGTTTTTCCCAATCCAACAAATGAGATTTCAATTGAGCTAAATTTAAAATTTTGCTTTCCTTTCTGTCGTTGTCTATTTGACAATTAAGATAACTAACCGTACAATCTTTCAATATTTCAATTAAAGATAAATAATCCGATTCGGATGCTTTCTTTGCGTACTCCACAATAGCAGACATGTCATTTTCGGTAAACGAACCGTTAAGAAGCAAAAGGCGCTTTAAATCGTTATTTATATCATTCATCATCGAGGGTATATTTAAAAAATTATAGAAAGAATAGATTCGTAAGATATATTTGCGTTAAGACTTTATAAATAGTTATTGCTTACTTTTCGTTATTATAAATTATCAAGATGTGTAAGAGATTATAGAAGTTTCCATAACTATAGCCAGATAATGAAAATAAAAACATAAAAATATAAAATTAAAGTTATTCTACAAAAATAAAAAATAGATTTTATTCAATTTGTTCATAAAAAATTATCATTTTTTTAAAATATATTAGCAATATTCAAAAAAATGTTTATCTTTGCAGCCGATAGAGTAAAACAATAAATGTTTGTCAACGAAATCATCATCGAAGAGGCTAAAAAAGCCATTGACCGATCAGAGACACAATTTAAACTAAGCAGTTTGATTTTCTACGTCTCTCCTGCAAGTGAATACGACTATCAAATTGGCTCTATGCCATCATTTTTTGATCACGAAGTAGAAGGCGAAATTGTTAGGTACGTTGTTTATAAAATTCCAAAAAGATGATTTTATTTAGTTATCTATCCAAAACTACACATATTAACTACACTTTTTTAACTGAATTCCTCAGTTAACTAAAATTCCAAAAAAACTTTGCTAAAAAGATTCGGGGAGAACTATGTCCTTTCGGATCGGGGATTGTTATGTGCACCGCGGTGGCATAAAATTTTATAAAGCGTTCTTTGACTTGCTGTGGTCTTAACAACAGGGCAGTTGGGCTTGTGTTGTCTTTTTTAATTTTAGAAATAAAATTAATTATACGGAAGTGGTGCTCCACGTTTATTTAATCTGAGCATTAATGAAATGTTGGATTACACCTTCCGCAAAAAATGTAACTAACAATTTAAAACAAGATTAATTATGTGTAGTAATAAAAAAGAAGTAGAGTACCCCAAAGAGTTATTTCCGACAGAAAACGGAAAACAAAAATGGGGCTTTATAGACACAGTCGACAAAGAAGTAATACCATTTATATATGAAAATGCTCGTAGTTTTTCCGAGGGGTTTGCCGCTGTTGAATTAAATGATAAATGGGGCTTTATCGACAAAACAGGAAAAGAGATTACTCCTATTGAATATGACTGTGTCTTTGATTTTTCCAAAGGATTTACCAGAGTTCTATTAAACGGCAAATGGGGTTATATTGATAAAACAGGGAAAGAGATAACCCCCATTAAATATGACTATGACTATGACTGTGATTTTGACGAAGGATTTGCCAAGGTTAAATTAAACGACAAATGGGGTTTTATTGATACATCGGGCAAAGAAATAACCCCTATTAAATATGACGATGTTTATGAATTCTCCAAAGGATTTGCCAAGGTTGAATTAAATGGCAAATGTGGTGTTATTGATAAATTTGGTAATGAAATAACCCCTATTAAATATGATTATGCATGGGTTTTTTCCGAGGGGTTTGTCGCTGTTGAATTAAATGGCAAATGGAGTTTTATCGACAAAACAGGAAAAGAGATAACCTCCACTAAATATGATTATATCAAGACTTTTTCGGAGGGATTTGCTCTAGTCAAATTAAATTACAAATGGGGCTTTATCGATAAAGCAGGAAAAGAGATAACCTCTATTAAATATGATTATGCATGGGGGTTTTCCAAAGGATTTGCCGCTGTTGAATTAAATGGTAAATGGGGTTTTATTAACAAAACGGGAAAAGAGATAATACCTATTGAATATAATTATGCAGAAAGTTTTTCCGGAGGATTTGCCTTAGTCGTATTAAATGGCAAACATGGTTTTATCAATACATTCGGCAAAGAAGTAATACCATTTATATATGAAAATGCTCATAGTTTTTCCGAAGGATTTGCTGCTGTTAAATTAAATGGCAAATGGGGCTTTATTGATACATTCGGCAAAGAAGTAATCCCGTTTAAATATGACAACGTCCATGCTTTTACCGAAGGATTGGCATTAGTTAAACTAAATGAAAAATTTGGTTTTACCGATACATACGGAAATGAAATAATACCGCTTAAATATGATAATGCCGATACTTTTTCTGATGGATTAGCCAAAGTTGAATTAAAAGGGAAATATGGCTTTATTGACAAAACGGGAAGAGCAATAATACCCATTAAATATGATTATGCTGAGATTTTTTTCTCAGGAATTGCCAAAGTCGCATTAAATGGCAAATGGGGCTCTATCGATAAAACAGGAAAAGAATATTTTGATTCTTAAATTCCAAAAAGCGTCAACAATTATTTTAGCCATAACCCCTGCTGCACTGGCATTGTTATAGCATGGATTTTTTTTTACGAAAGCAAAATAATAAGAAATAAATAAAGACCCTGACATATTTGAAGTGATTATATCCGACAAAATGTGTGAATGGTTTTTTAAAACTATCAAACTGACAATTGAGACTTAAAATTTTTACAATTCACTGAATAACAAAAAAACAAACTTTTATAATATGGATAGAACTTATACGATTGGTCGAAAAGCGATGTTCTTATTTCAACAATTAGAAAAAGAACTTTTAGAGGCTTGTTTGGATGATAAGCCTATGCAAGATGTGCTGGATAATCACCTAAATGAAATAATTGCATTCTACGATGAGCTAAAACAAGAAGCAAAAGAGTTGTTTCAATCTGAAAAATCGTATGAATACCCTAAAAAACTGTTATATGCATCGCTCAAACTTAAGATGTTTATTGAAAAGATTCTATTAAACTCCGAAATACGAACTAACAAGGAGATTCTTAATCTGCTTTTTGACGAAGAAACTCTTGAATTTTCAATTTTGGTAGGATTCTATGAAGTAACCGATTATGAGGAATTTCCTTTTTAATCTAACCATTAACAAAACGTTGGCTCACTCTTTCCGTATAAACAACTAACAATTTAAAAACAAATAATAAGTGTATGAAAACAAAAATAAGACGTGGCTTTTTTGAAACCAATAGTTCATCAAGCCACGGCGTATGTATAGACCTTATAAACGATTTTCAGTTACCATCTACTATCTATTTTCGTTTTAACAGTTTTGGTACTTTTTTTGGTCCTTACAATGATTTGATGATGAAGGCAAGTTATTTATATACCGGTTTCTATCATTATAATTACGCTTGGTTTTTTACGAGAATTATCCCGATGCTCGAAAAAAACAACATACAGGTTTTCTATGAAGATATGGAAGACATTAGTTTTGATCACTATTTTGATGCCGTCTGGTTCGGCTCCTTTTTTGACTTAATATCCAAAGATGAACTCCTTTTAAAACAGTTTCTATTTTCTCCGCGAAGTTTTTTAACCGGAGGTATGTATGGTAGTGATGACAAATTTTATAAAAATTTAGATTACGAGTGTTACGTATATTCAGCTGCCGGAATTGGATAAACTTTAAAAGATGAAAAAATTAGCAACGTATAAAAACGGTAACTCGCAAGTTACTATCTACGAGGATGGAACAAAGGTGAGACGATACAGTGAGCCTTTGTTATTGGAATTTCCTGAAAGCATAGATATTAAAATCACTAATTATTGTGATTTGGGATGTAAGTTCTGCCATGAAATGTCAGACATTGCAGGAAAACATGCCGATTTGAATAAATTATTGACAGTTCTTCAAGGACTGTCTCCGGGAGTGGAATTAGCGATAGGGGGGTGGAAATTCCCTATCGCATCCCGATATTTTCGACTTTCTTAGGAAACTCAGAGAAATGGGTTTTATCCCCAATATGACGGTAAATCAACGACATTTAAAAAGGTATTTGCCTGACATCAAAAAAATGATCTATGAAGAATTAATCTTCGGTTTGGGCATTTCAATTAATAACACCGAATTAAATGAGGTAAAAGAGTTAATGAAAATAACCAAAAACATTGTATTTCATCTGATTGCAGGTGTAAATAGTGTTGAAGAGATTGAATGGTTAAGGAAGTTGGATTATTGCAAGATATTGGTTTTGGGATATAAGCAAATTGGAAGAGGTGCAGACTACTTCAATACCGAAGTAAAACAAAACATGATGCTTTGGAATGCATTTGTGGGTATGTATCTATCGGAAGGTGCGCTCTCCTTTGATAACTTGGCAATAGAACAGCTCTACATCAAGCAAATGATGACCGAAAAAGAGTGGAACAAGTATTATATGGGTGATGAATTTACTTTTTCCATGTATATGGATGCTGTAAATCAGCAATTTGCTCCATCGAGCACAAGTAACGAAAGAGAATCATTTGATAATTACTCCTTAATTGAGTACTTCCAAAAATTTAGGAACAGATAATTTTTATTTAAATGACTTATCCACAATTATTTAGATAAAATTATCATTGTCAGCACAGCAACCAACCGCTTCTCACGGTTTGTTGCGTATCTAGACTATTAACCGTAAGGATAAACCGGTTGCAAGCAGTTAATTCCTGTATCATTCTAAAAATTTTCAATAGGCACAAATGCAGAGATTTATTTTTTTATATAGCTTTAAATTGTTTAACAAATAAAATTTTAAAATATGGAAAATTCCACAAACAACAATGATTTGAATTTACTGCTGATGCACTAATTTGTTAATGATTTTAACTAAAATAATAATTGTTCTTTGAAATTTTGATTTTGCTTGAATTGAATCTCTTCGTCAGGATTTAGCAGTTCTTTTAATGGTGTTTTGT
>DUQG01000072.1 GCA_012837935.1 Bacteroidales bacterium | reverse complement strand
GCTATTTTATTAAATAACTGCAAAATTATCTATTTTCAAATCAAGTCGTAAAATCAAAGAACGCCTGTAGCTGAGTGAAAATCAGCACTATATAAAGAAATTTAAAAAATTAATGCATCACTAGTATAATAATATTTAAGATTTAATGTTAGTTAATTTTATTTTTTCGACAAAAAATTCGCTTAAATAGCGACTTCTTAACTTTTGGTGCTATAGTCTCACTTTTATCAGAAACGAACTCAAACACATAGCTTTCTGATGCGGACAAATCGGAAACTTCAATTTTAGCACCAGCATTCCAAAACTTTCTACCTGCCTTTCCTGCATTTTGTATTGCATATTTACCGTCGGATTCGGTAATGATATAGGTGTTCCAATCGGCACTATACCTATCAACAGCTAAAACGCCTATTTCATTCAAATATCGACCATCCGCCGCACTCTCTATTTTCACTCTATCTGTTTCAGCGTCCACACTCAAAATCCATTTCTGCGATTTGATTTCCGATGTTGCATCAAATGGCTGAAAACTTGGTGTCGCCGTTGCGGTGTTTGTCAGGAAGTTTTCCTTGTGTTTAATGTAAATTGGTTTGTCGAATGAAATAATCGGATGATTTGTTGCATCTTCGCCTATCGGAACAATTTCAAAAATAAAGTTTTCATTGGAAAGCTCTTTATCATTACTTGCTTTAATTCTTTCACCATCAGACATCCAGAAATTTGTTCCTGAATTTCCTGCATTTTGAATAGCGTATTTGCCGTTAAAACGGAACAAATTATAGCTGTGCCATGCAGCTTCGTACGGATTTATTCCAAAATCGCCTCTCTCGTTGATATAACGGTTATCTTGTGTGTTTTTAATGCTGTAACGCTCTGTCATTGGGTCAACAACAATCGTCCACTCTTGTCGCTGTGGATTAATTGTATCTAAGTTTTCCAAGAACACCGGATTGCCTCCTCTGGCATTGGTAAAGCGGTTGGTTAAGTATTTTCCATTATATTTTATGTAATAATTTCCATTCTCAAGCAGCAACACAGGGAACACGTCCGCTCTGTAGTTAAATTTACTTCTATACTGAGCCACCAATTGCGATTTCAAGTTTTTCAGGTAAGGCGCAACTACTTCGTTTGCCGGTTTCGGATAGGGATTTTTAATAGAGCCTTCAAAATCTCTTGAACGGATTTTTCCTTGCTCAGCAAACAGTTTTTCTGCTTTTAAATATTTATTTATAAAACTAACAGAATCGCCTTTATGAAAAGCTTGATACATTTCCAAATATTTCAAACCACGTAGTCCCATAAATTTGAACACATCGAGCCAAGGTTTTATTTCCGTAATCATAGCCGGATTGCAAGTAGATGCATTTAGTTCATCTGCTGCATCAATAAAGCTTTTAAATTGTGTGGCAAGTGCATTTTTTTGACTTTCGTTGTATTTACCATTGGTTAAAGTTTCTATAAATGGTTCGGCTACTATTTTGAAAATGGCTGATTCGCCATCACGACGTAAAGCGTGTCCGGTGCTACCCAAGTCGATATTATTTTCACAAAAAATCTTAAATGCGTCGTAATTTTCCGGCATCAAATATTTCATTGAACGTAGCCAAGATGCATCAGAATCATATTGTGGCATATTCCAAGCATAATCTGCCACACTGTAAAGCGAAACTTTGGATGCTTCGGCATATTCCATCGGGTTAGCAGCAAAACCGGAAAGTTGAGATGCGATCTCTTTGCTATTTCCGTAAGTGGGTCCCATCAGCAAATGGTCGATCACATAATCAGTAACAGGATAATTTAACCAGATATAAGCATTCCGCTTGATGCGAGCGTTAATCCAGTCCATTGTTTCCTTATCAATCATGCGCACAACGCTCTTTCCTGTCCACATAATGCGAACGCTCTTATCCATCTCTGTCCCGAGAATATCCAAATAGTCGCCACTTGTCCAAGCCTGATTATATTGTGTAGGACAAAGCAAAAGCGGAAGCACATCGCCTTTTTTATTGACAAATTCATCAGTCAGGTAATTCATCATTTTGGCTTGATTTTTCGGGTCGGCACCAATTCCGCCAATATCATCAAAGAAAACCGCAAACGAACGCACTCCCAAATCGTACATCAATTCAAATTTATCTTTCGCTGCCACAAAGTCATCCACGATGCCGTCACCGTCATCATCTGTCCAGTTGATATTATTTCCGGGATGAACAGCCCAAATAAAGTTCACTTTATTTTCATGTGCCACATCAATCAACTCTTTCATTCGAGCAGCTTGATCGGCAGGATACGGGTCGCGCCATTGATTGCCGAAACCGTGATACGGGTCATCCTTCGGACCGTAGATATAGACATTCATCTTATTTTCTCCGAAAAAGCGAAAAAGATCTTGACGATCTTGATGCGAGTATGGATTACCATAAAAACCTTCGATAATACCTCGCTCAGATACACTTGGATAGTCTTTTATCGTTACAGACATCACATCCGGCGATTTAAGGATTTGTAAAAGCGATTGAACACCGTAGTAAGTTCCGGCTTCGTCAAATCCGGCAATAACCACTTTTCCTTTCTCAACTTTTAGAAAATACCCTTCATTTTTTTCGGGAATTTCATCAACATAAGCAGCTACGGCAGCATCGCCTTTTTCACCCAAAATAATTTGCACACCGCTTGTTCCGATGTTAAGTTTGGATTTAAGCAGTCTAACAGCGTCTTGGTCAGCTGTTGCTGCTCCTGTAAGGTAAAAAGATGTGTTGTTTGAAAATGCTTTTTCGCCCCAGGAAATGGATTGAGGAATTGGGGAAATGGTAACTTGTTGTGAGTAAGAAATGCCAACAATTAAACATAGTGCGAGCAAAAGAGAAAATCTGATTTGTTTCATACTAATTCTATAAAAGGTTATTTATTTCAAAAATGAAGGTGCAAAGATAGTCAATTTGTTTGAAATTAACTATTTATCGGGGATTGGAAAAGCTAAATTGTTCTTAAAATAACAGAAAAACTCCCAATCTAAAAAAAGTAAAAAGCACATTGCGGTTAATCCCGCTCCGATAGCTATCGAGGGAATCGTGGACGCATTGTGCTTAATAACAACTTCCTGAACTTCGTAGAAGTTCCCTATAAATAACCCCCAATTTTAATTGGGGGAAATGAGCGTGCAAGCATATAAACGCTGTAGGCGTTTCCCAAAAGAGATATTGAAAAACTTTTATCTAAACGCGATTTCAATACAAAATAAACCCCGTCAAGCCCGCCAATAAAATAATTAAAATCGGATGGACTTTATAACGCAAGGTAAGCAAGAAAGCAACACCAAAAATGATAAAACTCTTGTAGTCAATAAAGTTTTCATCAGTCATCAAAACTACGGCTGCCGCACCTATCAGACCAATTACGGTAGGTCGCAATCCTGAAAGCGCCCACTCCATATATTTGTTTCCCTGCAAGCGGAAAAAGAATTTCACCAAAGTAATCATGATGATAAAGGAAGGCAAAACAATGGCAAAAGTGGCTACCACAGACCCTAACACACTCCCCGATGCAGCATAACCAACGTAGGTAGCGCTGTTTATTCCGATTGGTCCGGGTGTCATTTGCGATATAGCAATCACGTCCGTAAACTCCGCCTGCGAAATCCAGCCGTATTTGTCGATTTCGTGCTGTATCAGCGACAAAATAGCATATCCGCCTCCAAAACCGAACAATCCGATTTTGAAAAAAGCGATAAAAAGCTGTATGTAAACTTCAATATCCATTAGATTTTCGTGAGTTTTTTAGATTGAAATATTCCGTAAAAAATCCCGCCGATAATTGCCACCAAAACCACCCAAACAGGTGAAATACCCAACCAAGCAATCAACAAAACTGCCACGATAGGAATAATAATTGTTTTCCACGTTACTCCGGCTGATTTTGCCATATTGTAAAGCGGTGCAGCTATCAGTGCCACTACGGCAGGACGAATGCCTTTGAAAATTCGCTCCACGGTTTCATTGGTTCTGAAATTGGTAAAAACCATAGCGATAAGCAGAATAATGATAAACGAAGGCAACGCCGTTCCCAAAGCCGCCACCACACTTCCCTTGAAACCTCGAATTTTATAGCCGATAAAAATCGACGTATTTATCGCCATCACGCCCGGTGCCGATTGCGCCATAGCAAGCATATCGATAAACTCGTTTTTATCAATCCAATTTTTATTATCCACCGCCTCTTTTTGTATCAACGGTATCATCGCATAGCCACCACCAAAGGTAAATGAACCGATTTTGAAAAAGGTAAAAAACAACTCCCAGTAGAGACGAAAGCCCCCTAAGTCCCCCTTAAGGGGGACTTTTGAGTTAGTGGACATATGTTTCTTTTTTCTAATCATTTTATTGACTAAGTGAGTTTTTAGGTGCATTCTATCACTCCAAAGTAAAGCTACAGAGTGGCTAAATCTTTGTAGAAAATTAATAAAAACCACGTAGTGGTTTAATCTTTTTTAATCAAAAATATCTTTATTTTAGGTTACCCTGCACCACAATTTCAATATTCCCTTTTAACTTCTCAAATCCAGCACGCTCTAAAGCAGTACGCTTAAAAACCCGATTAAACTCTGTTTTTGTCAGATTTTCCCAATCGGATTTACTCCATTTCAGCATTTCATCGTTGAGTGCTAATTCAGGAAGTTTTGTGGCTTTGGCACGAGATTTATTCCACGGACAGACATCGTTGCAAATATCGCAACCGAAAACGTAATCCGATAAATTTGGTCGAATTTCTTTGGAAATTTCGCCTTTTTTCTCAATGGTTTGATACGAAATACATTTCCTCGCGTCCAATCCGTTATACTCTGTCAGCGCACCTGTCGGACAAGCATCCAAACATTTCCTACAACTCCCGCATCGCTCGCGCATCGGCTCGTCGTAGTCCAACTCCTTGTTTATCATCAGCACACCGATAAAAGTGTAAGAGCCAAACCGGTGATTTATCAGCATTTTATTTTTCCCTATCCATCCTAATCCGGCTCGCTCCGCCCATCGCCGCTCCAACACGGGTGCGGAATCCACAAAACGATGTTGTTGCGTGGCATTAAAAAGATTTGCCCCGTATTTTTCGATGATTTTATTCTCCAGTACAAACAGTTTCTCCTTGATAATTGTATGATAGTCAATTTTGCTGTACGCATATTTGGAAATGCGCGGTGCTTGCGGATTTTGAAATCGAGCAGGATAATAATTGAGCAGAGTTACAATGATAGACTTGCAACCTTCCACCATTTGGCGTGGGTCGGTTCGCTTTTCAAAATTCCTCGCCATATAACCCATCTCAGCCTGAAATTCATCAGCAAGCCAATCCCTCAGATACAGAGCATCTTGTTCCAAAAAATCGGCTTTGGCTATTCCACAAGCATCAAAACCGATTTCTAAAGCTGTATTTTTAATAAACTCTGTCAAAACTATCAAGCCTAAAACAAAACACGACGCTAAAGTTGGCATCGTGTCTATTTCTTAAAGTATTCTTTCTAAGTCTGCTTCGGCACTTTTCAACGTGCTGTATTTTCCTACAATATCGCCCGCTTTATTAATCAAGTAAATAGTCGGTATTTCCTGCACATTGTAGGTTTTTGCCACACTGCCATCGGGGTCAATCACGCATGTCCACGGGATTGTAGAAACTGCACGCTCCCACAACAGACGATTTTGGTCCAAAGAAACCTGATAAATTTCCAACCCTCGCGGTGCGTATTTCTTGTGAATTTCTCGCAAAGAGAAAGTGTAATCAACACTCGTTTCCAATCCGTAAGCAGAGAAATCAAGCAAAACCGGCTTGCCCTTAAATTGCGAAAGTTTCTGCGGATAACCGTTCTGATTTTTCAGTTCAATATCAATCGAGCCCAACTGCTCTGCCTCAACCACCTGCTCCCAATCAAACTGCCTTTTCGCCATTCTCTCCTCGCTCAATGCAGCCATTACAAGCGTATAGAGATTTTTTGAACGCTCGTACTCCGGCATTGAATTGTGAAATGCCGTTGCAACTGCCTGATAATATGGTCTTTGCTCTTTTACGTAAGGCGAGAAAATATAATTTCCGCTAATTTGCTGATATAGTGCAAAATAAGCCGCCATAGAACCCGGATTTTGCAAAATCATTGCTTGAGTCTGCTTTTGGTGTTTATCAAGAGCCACTTTAAAATCTTCCAGCAAAGCTTTGGATTTTTCAGCATCTTTTTCTGCCGTTACCGCATCAAATTGCCCTTGCAAAACAAGCACAGACTTACGTAAATCCTGAATTTGCCGGGAAACTTGCGAACCCTCAATTTTTGCTGCCAATAAATCCGTGGCAGTCCCTTCAATTTGGATTTTTGCCGCAGAATCAACACCTAAAACCAAATTCTGATTCTTCAAGCGTAGTCGATAAAGTTCAGGATACTTCGGCAGTTGCGTTTTGAAACTGAAACGTCCTTCTTTGTTGAGTTTTACACTGTCAATCAGGCTGTCTTTCAACAAACCATTTTGTTCAAAATAGAGAATTTCATTCTCCGCATTGGCTATCGTACCCGAAACTGAGAATTTACCTGAATTTCCGCAAGAGACAAACAGCACGATGGCTGCGAAATAAAAAAGTTTCTTTATCATAAAATTATTTTATCATCATTCCCGCTGCCACTTCATCCGCAACAGCTTTTCCTTTAAGTGTTTCTACAATTTTCAGCGAAAACTCAATAGCCACGCCCGGACCTTTACCTGTAATCACGTTGCCATCTTCCACTACGCTCTTCGCAGAAACGGTAGCGCCAACAAGTTTTTCTTCAAAACCCGGATAGCAAGTAGCTTCTTTTCCTTCCAAAATTCCCAAATTACCCAAAACAGATGGCGATGCGCAGATAGCTGCCAGTTTTTTACCTGCAGAATGTTGCTTTTTCAGCAATTCATTCACTCCCTCGTGAGCCGAAAGGTTAAGCATTCCATCCAATCCACCGGGTAAGATATAATAATCATTTTCGCCAAAAGTAGTTTCGGTAAACAATTGGTCAGCTTTCACTTTTATGCCGTGTGCGCCTTCTACCGTTTTACAGTCTGAAATAGAAACTGTTACAACATCAAGTTCTGCCCTCCGCAAAACATCAATCGGTGCAATGGCTTCAATCTCTTCAAAACCATTCGCAAGAAAAATAAATACTTTCATGGTCATTCTATTTTTTATTTGTTTATAAAATACAAGAGGGTACACCTTCTACTTCAAACTAAAATTATACGTTATTGTTCCCTCTGAAATTCCGCTACCGCTTGAAAAACGAGTCGTTTTTGCTGCTGCAACCGCAGAATTTCGTGTTTGGGAATCGGAAATATTGGTTGGCGAACTGATAGTTGCGCTTGTAACTACGCCACTTGCATTCACTCGAATACTTACGGTAATTTTTCCTTCCACATTGCTCGGATAAGCCGGTGTAGCCAATCTACCAACGAGCGAGCGTCCTGCCAACGACCATCCGTGTCCGCCCGATGTTCCGGAACCTGCCGGATTACCTTGATGAGTATCTCCGCTTGTCGTTCCACTACCGGAACCACCGCTACCAAATGCACTTCCAATCAAATTATCACTTCGAGCGGCTGCTTCTGCTCTTTTACGAGCTTCGGCAGCGACAGCGGCTTCACGTCGCTGTTGCTCTTGTCGCTGCAAATCGTAATCATTGGTACGTTTTGTTTCGCGTAGTTTAGTTTGTTGCTTAGGTATGGATACCGTTTTTTTTCGTGTTTGGGTAATCAGTTCTTGTTGTTCAGCTTCTTGTGGCGGCAGAGTTGCCTGTGCGGATAATTCCTCCTCACCGGCTATCATATCGCCAAAACCCAATCCGTCAATATTATCGCCGAAACTTACCATAATTCCCTCTTCCTCTATATGTCTTTGCAACGCAGGCATATAGACAAACCAAAGAATAAAGAAAGTCAGCAGGCAAAATATTGCCGACCCAATTACACCATATAATTTCGATTTTTCCAAAATTCTCTAATTTTCTGTTGGTTTTTCTTCCGTTTTTGCCGAAGTGGCAATCACTAATTTCAAATTATTTTTATTGGCGATATCCAGCACCCGCACAACCTCTCTATAAGCAATTTCTTGATCAGCATAAAGTGCTAAATAGGTAGTAGTATCTTGCGACACAATATTCATTATCTCACTTTCAAGAGCTTCCGGTGCTATTTGCACGGCTTTTTCTCTACCACTTGCCAAAAAATATTGCCCATCCTTATTAATGGAAACTCTCGCTACAACTTGCTCTGTCGCAGATTTAGCTCCACTTTCAGGAAGGTTTATTTTTATATCGTTAGGGGTTGTCATTGTGGATGAAATCACAAAAAACAACAATAGCAGAAATATAATGTCGGTCATTGACGACATTGAAAATCCGCTTTCAACCCTATGTCTTCTTTTTATTGCCATATTTTTTTAGTTTTGAGTTCTGAGTTCTAAGTTCTGAGTACTTCTGACTCAAAACTCCCGACTCAAAACTGATTATTTTGTCGGTTCGTTCAGCAAGTCCATAAATTCCAAGGTTTTTGATTCAAGATTACGAACCACCGAATCAATTCTTGAAATCAGGTAATTATACGCAAAATAAGCCAAAATCCCAACTATCAGACCGCCCACGGTAGTAACCATTGCCTGATACATTCCGGATGAAAGGTCAATCAACTGCACCACGCCGGTAGAATTTTGTGTCATATTAAAGAACACGAGCACCATCCCTGTTACCGTTCCAAGGAAACCAAGCATCGGTGCTCCACCAGCAATTGTCGCCAGAATCACCAAACTTTTTTCAAGTTTGGAAACTTCCATATTTCCCACATTTTCCACAGCCAATAAGACTTCATTTAAAGGACGTCCAAGACGACTGATACCTTTTTCAATCATTCGTGATGCCGGCGAATTTGTTTCTCGGCAAAGTTTCTGTGCCGATTCGATTTTCCCTTCGTGGATATAATCTTTCACACGGCTCATAAAGGACTTATCTTCCTGCGAAGCTTTATTGACAGTTACCAATCTTTCTATAAAAATATAGACCGCCAAAGCCAGCATAAGACCTAAAATAATCATAATCGGACCGCCATATGTGGTCATTGTCCATAAATTCATTTTTTCCGGAACGGCTTCTGCCTCCGTGCTAACGACCTGTGTCGCAACCTGTTGTAGTAAAACGAGTAAATTCATATTATTAATCAAAAATATTTTAAAATTAATTATTAGTTAGTAAAACAAAACCTGCGCTTTTTTGAGCTTCCAACTTATCTCAACTGCTCTTTGTATCTTTTAATAGTTTCTTCCAATCCAAGATAAAGCGCATCGGAAATAAGTGCATGACCGATAGAAACTTCCAGCAACCAAGGAATATTTTGCTTCAAATAAGCGAGATTATCCAAGTTTAAATCGTGTCCGGCATTTAATCCCAATCCCAACTGACGAGCCAGTTTTGCCACTTCCACAAAAGGCGCAACAGCCAATTCTCTGTTTACGTGATAGTTGGCTGCGTAAGGTTCTGTATATAATTCTACACGGTCAGTTCCAGTTTTAGCAGCATATTCCATATGCTCCAGCTCCGTTCCCACAAAAATAGACACTCGAATTCCCTCGGCTTGAAATTCGCCCACCACATCTTGCAAAAACGTCAAATGTTTTTTCGTATCCCAACCGGAATCAGATGTTATCGCATCGTGAGCGTCGGGTACAAGCGTAACCTGCGCAGGTTTAATTTCTTTTACCATCTTGATAAATTCGGGAATTGGATTTCCTTCGATGTTAAACTCCGTGGTCAAAACCGGTTTCAAATCATACACATCGGCATAGCGAATATGTCGCTCGTCGGGACGTGGATGCACCGTAATTCCCTCAGCACCAAATCGTTCACAGTCAAGTGCTGTGTTTACCACATTGGGAAGGTCGCCACCTCTCGAATTTCGCAGCGTAGCTATTTTATTGATATTTACACTTAGTTTCGTCATTTTAATAAAGAAA
This sequence comes from Bacteroidales bacterium, assembly GCA_012837935.1. GTDB lineage: Bacteria > Bacteroidota > Bacteroidia > Bacteroidales > Paludibacteraceae > UPXZ01. Next base: position 6,481 of record DUQG01000072.1, on the reverse strand, counting down.
ATTAAATTAATTATTAATGTAAAAACTGACTATCCTTTCATTTTGATTAATTTCAATGATAGAAACGGAAAAAATTTGTCAATTTCATTTCCATTTTGTTCCTTTGTAGTCAGAAATTCACAGAATTGCAAATTTACGCAAAAAATTGAAGTTAACTGAATAAAAAGGGTTTTCTTTCGTATTTTTTAAACAATTTTGCCACCTATAAGTTTTACAGCCGATAGTTTTGATAAATGGCGTGAAACAAGTAGTTTTGAGTTTATTATTTTTCACAAAAACGAATCATCCAATGCAACAAAATAAAAATCTACGTATAGCGGTTTTTGGCAACTTGCACCGCACCGAAATGGAAGCACAACTCAAAACTTTGCTCGATTTTTTCCATGGCAAAAATGTTACCGTGCTTCTTGACGAGTATATGCAACAATTTATCGAAGATAAATTTGAATGTTCTTTCGATAAAATTGAGCTGATTACTGATGAACATTTTGATGCTGATCTGGCACTAAGTGTAGGTGGCGACGGTACTTTTCTAAATACTGCCGCACGCATAGGCAAAAAAGATATTCCTATTTTGGGAATTAATTCCGGTCGATTGGGATTTTTGGCAGATGTAGCTAAGGATGAGATTGTTGCCACATTAGAAGCTGTTTTAGAAAATGATTACACGATTGAGAACCGCAGTCTGCTTCATGTGAGTACGCTTGACGGCACACGCCTCGAAACAGCTTATGCATTGAATGATGTGGCAATTTCAAAACAAGACAGCAATTCGATGATTGTGGTGAATGCATACGCCAATAAAGAACTGATCAACAGCTATCAAGCAGACGGATTAATCATCTCAACACCCACAGGTTCAACCGCTTACTCAATGAGTTCCGGTGGTCCGATAGTAGTTCCGCAAGCTAAAAGTTTCGTAATTACACCTGTGGCATCGCATAGCTTGAACGTGCGACCGCTAATTGTGCCGGATGATTGGGTAATAGAATTGGAAGTGAGAAGCCGAAGTAACAGCTACTTGATTTCGATAGACGGACGCTCAAAAATCCTTGACCACAGCACCCGCCTGCGCGTAAAAAAAGCCGACCATTGTATTCAAGTTCTCAAGCCAATGGGACATACATTCTTTGAAACTTTGCGAAATAAGCTGCTTTGGGGTGCGGATGTAAGGAATTGATTATCCTTAACAGGAAAAAATCAATTAATTTTCTGTTTTAATTGTAATCTTTGTCTTTCCATGCTTGGTGGGGTTTCAGCCGCTTTGTCATAAAAATCTAAGATGCTATTAAAAGTACCTTTCAATTCGGTTTTATCGTCTAATATAAAATTACAAGAAATAGTATAAGTCTTATAATCCATGGTACTTATGTTCATAGTGCCATCAACAATGTATACTATTTTTGATTTTGTGGGTTCAGCTTCGAGATAGTAAACAAATGCACCGGATGGAATAATTTCACGATTGTCCTCAAATTTCTTTCCTGAATAAAAAGTAAACGGCTCGCCCGTTTCTGCCACTTTGTACTCACCCGAAAGCAATAATGTATCGCCGGGTGCACTGAAAACATCCTGAATTATCAAATACTGCCCCACACCGTCCAACTGATTTTTGTCGTTTACAAACAGTTTTTCGGTAAACAAATTAAGCGATACCACATTATTCGGAATGTGATAATTGCTATAATAACTGCCGTAAAACTCCGCAAATCCCCAAGTGTATTTCGGATTAGTTTCATAGGTATAAGGCGGAAGCGGTTCAGGTGGCTTACAAGAAAAAACGGCAATAGTAACAAGCAGCAAAAAGCTTATTATCAATGTGTTTATATTAAATGTATTTTTCATAATTTCCTAATTCTTATTATCTCGTTCACCTGCCTGCGACAGGCAGGCTTGTCAACTCGTATTCTCGTCTACTCATTCACTCGTTTACTAACATTAATATACCTCACAGGATAAAGCGACGCCAAGAATCCCATCACCGCCACACTCACAAAGGAAATTAAAATATCAGAAAACTTCAGCACCACAGGATAAGCATCCACCACGTAATTGTCGCCACCCAGTTTAAGAATGCCGAAATGCTGTTGGATTAAAACGATAATTATACCCAATACGATTCCCACCAAAGCACCCAAAACCGAAATCATCCAGCCTTCAAATAGAAAAATTCGCTTGATTAGTTTTTCATCGGCACCCAAGCTGCGTAAAATCTCGATATCCTCTTTTTTCTCCAAAATAAGCATCGACAGCGAACCGATAATATTAAACGTGGCAATCAGCAGAATAAAACACAAAATCAGATAGGTAATCCATTTTTCGATTTTGGTTATTTTGAAAAAATCCTCCTGTTGCTCGTATTTATTTAGCACCTTAAAGTTGTCACCTACAATGCTTTGCAGTTCTTTTTTCACGCTTTTCAAGTTGGCACCCGGCTTGATTTTCAACTGAATATTCGACACCGTATTTTCATCATACTCAAAAAGCGCTCTTGCCAAACTCAATGAAACCAACACATTTTGGTCGTCGTATTCGGGCTGATTAACCAAAAAAACTCCCGAAGTAAAAGCACTTTCTTGATTAAACGAAGTTTCGGGACGCACGATATTGATTTTTTGGGTGCGTTTCGGGGCATAAATAATCAGCGGATCAATCAAATGCGGATTTATTCCCAACTTATTTGCCACGCCTATGCCTATTACCGCATTTTCAAAAGCACCATCGTAAGTGGAAAACACACCGTCATACATAATGCTGTCTATTTCGGTAACTTTTTGAAAATCAGCACTCACACCTATTACTTTTACAGGCATTTGTCGGTCTGAGAAACGTAGCAGAGCTGTCTCTTCCACCACTTCTGCAAAATGCACCACCGACTTATGTTTTTTCACTCGCTCAAATTCAGGCGTGTTGGCATTGAATGTTTTTCCTTCTACCAACGAAATTTTCAAATCCGGGTCAAACGCCGAAAACATTCCTTGAATAAGCCCTTCAAAGCCATTAAACACCGACAGCACACTGATAAGCGCAATGGTGCCGATGCACACTCCCAAAGCAGAAATGCCGGAAATAATATTAATGGCATTATGCGATTTCTTTGAAAAAAGATACCGTCCTGCCACCCAAAAGGCAAATTTAAGATTGATTTTATTGGTCGTTTTCAACTTTCGGCTTTGTTAATCTTTGTACTCATCCATTCCGTAGTCGTGGTCTTCGGGATGGATTATCGGGTCACTTTTCAGCAGATTATCAATGTTTTCCAAATAATCCAAACTGTCGTCGTTGTAGAAAAACAGCTCAGGAATAATGCGTAATTGATGGCGAACCCGCTTGCCAAGTTCGTAGCGGAATGTTTTTGTTTCAGCTTCCACCTGTCCCATTACCGGCGCAACTTTATCTGCCGGAAAAATGCTCAATCTAATGCGAGCAATGCTTAAATCGGGACTAACCGTAACTCCCGTAACTGTTATTATCGTTCCCTGAATTCGTCGTGCGTACTGCAAGAAAATGTCGCCTAATTCTTTTTGCAGCAAACGAGCTATTTTTTGTTGTCTTGTTGTTTCCATAATATTGTCTTAACTGTGATTTATAATGATTATTTTGATTACTTTGATAATGCAATTATTATTTCAGTTTTTCATAATATATCTCATTAAAATCATTATTCTGATATTTTTGTTTTAAATTTCTGCTATTTCTGCTTTATATCTTTTCTTTCAAGAAAGAAAATCAAAGTATCTTTTGTTTGAAAGTCAGTACTCCATTTTTCTATCCAAGTGCCTAAAATAAAGTTATCTTTGTCTGATGGATTTGGGGATAAAGTCTCATCATATTCAACCCATTCTGTTTCTGATTTGACTGAATAGATGATAGAACTATTTTTTATGAAAACCTCCATTTCAAAAGGCTTATAACCATCAGCTTTAATTAAAACTTTTGGATTTGATTTACGAATTCCGCCAATTTCACTTACTTCAAAATATCCATTATCATCAGTTAGTGTGCTATCTGTTTTTTTAACAAAGTAAACCTGAGCATTTTTGATTGGCTGTAAAGTTACAGCATCAACTACTTTACCCTCCATATGTAGGTAATAATCACAAGATGTGAAAATCAATGCAATTAAGATAACGAATAAGTATTTTACTTTCATATCATCAAAAACACAAAAATCACACGAAAATCACAGTTCAGGTCTGTATTTTTTATTTGTTAAGCGTTTGAATTTTAAACTATTTTCTCCAAAGTTAATTAATAATCCTATTTCTAAATTATAGGCTTCTAAATAATTGATAGCTTGTGCAAAATCCGTATTAGTCAAAGCTGAGATTGCTTTTGTTTCCACTGAAACTTTTTCTTCCACAAAGAAATCTACTCTGCGTGTGCCGATTTGTCTGTTTCTATAAAATATCGGCATTTCAAACTCCCGCTCAAAACTCAACCCGGCAAGTTCCATTTCAATAGCCAATGCTCTTTGATAAATAACTTCCTGAAATCCATTCCCAAGCGTATTATGAACCGTCATCGCACAACCAATAATTTTAGATGTAATATCCGAATATTTGTAATTTTCATCAATCATACTATCATAAACATCAATCAAATCATAGAACCCAACTCTTGCATTTTTTGCAACAGTCTAAACACTCATTATTCCAACTGTCGCAAATTTTGCGACAGTTCAAAAAACAACGAACAAGTGCAATTTTTGCACAAGTTGAACTTTCATATCAGTTATTGCAAAAAATGCAACAACTGAACATTTCCTCAAAATAGCAATATGCTTTTTACACATTTTTCAACTAATTACAGAAAATCCAGCAACACACCAACCCCAAATATCATCCTAATCACAAAAATCAAATAAAATCATAGTGCAGACTTTAAACCCTCCACTCAAACCCATCTTTCGTATCTTTTATTTCAAATCCGTAAGAAGTTAGTTCATCGCGGATTTTGTCGGAAGTTGCCCAATCTTTGTTCTTTTTCGCTTCCAGGCGGATATTCAGCAGCAAATCAACAGCTTTACGGTAAGCCTCGATACCTTCTGACGCTGTTTCAGCAGTCTGCAATCCCAGAATATCCTCTACAAAAATCTTAAATACCGATCGCAACTCTTCCAAATCTGCTTGTGAGATTGTCTCTTTTCCATCGTGTACAAGATTGATAGCACGCAGGCTTTCAAACAGATGCGAAATAACAATCGGTGTATTTAGGTCATCGTTCATCGCCTCCTCGCATTTTTCACGCAAGCCACCAACTTCAACACTTGACTTTTCGCTTGCTTTCAAGTTTTGTAGTCGAGCGTAACCTTCCATCAGTCTCTCTAAACCTTTTTCGGACGCTTCCAGCGCTTCGCTGCTAAAATCAACCGTACTTCTGTACTGCGCCTGCAAAATAAAGAAACGAATCGTCATCGGACTGAATGCTTTGGTCAGCAAGCGATGATTTCCCGTGAAAAACTCTTCCAGCGTAATAAAATTCCCCAGCGATTTACCCATTTTCTGTCCACCAATGGTTATCATATTGTTGTGCATCCAATATTTCACGGAACTTTTTCCCAGTCCGGCTTGATTTTGAGCAATTTCGCATTCGTGGTGCGGGAACATCAAGTCCATTCCGCCACCGTGAATATCAAACTCTTCGCCTAAATACTTCGTTCCCATTGCCGAACACTCCAAATGCCAACCCGGAAAACCTACACTCCAAGGCGCCTTCCAACGCATAATATGCTCCGGCGATGCTTTTTTCCAAAGTGCAAAATCCACCGAACGGCGTTTCTCGCTCTGTCCGTCAAGGTCGCGCGTTGTTTCAAGCAGTTCGTCGATATTTCTGCCCGAAAGCACACCATAATGATGGTCTTTATTGTATTTTTCCACATCAAAATAAACGGAACCATCGCTTTCATAGGCATATCCTGCATCCAGAATTTTTTCCACAAACTCTATCTGCTCCATAATATGCCCCGATGCGTGCGGCTCGATACTCGGCGGAAGTACATTCAGCAACTCCATCGCTTTGTGATAGCGAAGTGTGTAATACTGAACTATTTCCATCGGCTCCAACTGCTCCAAACGAGCTTTTTTAGCAATTTTATCTTCGCCTTCGTCGGCATCACTTTCCATATGTCCTACGTCAGTAATATTCCTCACGTAACGCACTTTGTAACCCAAATGCTGTAAATAGCGAAACAAAATATCAAACGTAATTGCCGGACGTGCGTGCCCTAAATGTGGGTCGCCATACACGGTCGGTCCACAAACATACATTCCCACGTTTGGCGCGTGTAGGGGAACAAATTTTTCTTTTTTTCTACTTAAAGTATTATAAATATATAACATGATTTACGATTTTAGATTACTGCTGATGCACTAATTTGTTAATGATTTTAACTAAAATAATAATTGTTCTTTGAAATTTTGATTTTGCTTGAATTGAATCTCTTCGTCAGGATTTAGCAGTTCTTTTAATGGTGTTTTGT
>DUQG01000025.1 GCA_012837935.1 Bacteroidales bacterium | reverse complement strand
ATTTTATTAAATAACTGCAAAATTATCTATTTTCAAATCAAGTCGTAAAATCAAAGAACGCCTGTAGCTGAGTGAAAATCAGCACTATATAAAGAAATTTAAAAAATTAATGCATCACTAGTAATGCCAAATATAGCATATAAAGCACTTCTTGTATCAGAGAAAGACGGAAAATACATTCAAGAAGTAACAGAATTAAACACATTTGATTTACCCAAAAACGATGTGTTAATTCAAGTTCAATACTCATCGCTTAACTATAAGGATGCTTTATCTGCCGTTGGGAATAAAGGAGTTACGAAGCGATATCCACACACGCCCGGAATTGATGCAGCAGGAGTTGTGGCAGTAAGCAGTGATGAAAATTTTGTGGAAGGCGAAAAAGTAATTGTTTCCGGATATGACTTGGGGATGAATACGCCGGGTGGTTTTGGACAATATATCCGAGTTCCTGCTGAGTGGATATTTAAATTGCCTGAAAATCTGACTCTTAAAGAAGCGATGATAATCGGTACGGCAGGTTTCACTGCCGGAATTTCCTTTAGCAGACTTTCTGAATTGGTAAAACCGACTGATGGAAAAGTAATTGTTTCAGGAGCTACCGGAGGTGTGGGTTCTGTGGCGTTGAGCATTTTGAATAAAATGAATTACGAAACGATAGCTGTTTCGGGTAAAGAGGCTGAATATCCGTTTTTGGAAAGCCTTGGTGTGAAAGAAATTATTTCGAGAAGTGAATTTCTAAGTTTAGATAAAAAGCCTATTTTATCAGCAAAATATGCGGGTGGAATTGATACGGTGGGTGGTCCCATTCTTGAAAACATTGTTAAATCGCTTAATCCACTTGGCGCTGTAACTACTTGTGGTAGTGTGGTTTCAACGGAATTAAATATGTCCGTTTTTCCGTTTATTTTGCGTGGGATTTCATTAATTGGTGTTTCAGCACAAAATTATCCTACCGCTCTACGTGCTAAACTTTGGCAAAAATTGGCTAATGAATGGAAGCCGGAAAACTTGCTTGAAATTTATAATGAGATAAAATTGGAAGAACTTCCCGCAGCTATTGAGCTGATACTGAAAGGGAAATTAAAAGGACGAACGATAGTTGATTTATCATAGATGTGTTTTGATTGTTCGCTTGTTCGGTTGTTTGGGCGTTAGGTAAATAATGTCAATAGACGAGACAGTAAACGATAGCACAAAGGTGCGTAGCACCGTCCCCTTTGTAGATGAAATAATTAACAATCGCACAAAGGTGCGTAGCACCGAACCATTAAAATTCTAAGTAGCTTTTTATTACGAGCAACGTTAGGTAACAATCCCGTTAACTTGGGAATGAATTTATTCGTGCAATTCGTGTTATTCGTAGTTGATTAAACAAATATTTTGTGTTGTTATAAATAGTCAAACCGATTTCGCTGAGTGATTATGAAAAAAACACAAAAATCGCTTTAATATTTGACAAAAAAATCAGAAATTTGCAACTTTATTTTTTTACTGATTTTTTGATATAAAAATTGATTATATATGTGTGGAATAGCAATGGTAAGGCTCTTAAAGCCACTGGATTATTATCAAAAAAAATACGATACATGGCAATATGGTTTGCATAAAATGTATCTATTGATGGAAAAGCAACATAATAGAGGGCAAGAAGGAGCCGGTATAGCTGCTTTGAAATTGGATGTTCCGGCTGGTGATGAGTATATCTGGCGGGAACGCATAGAGGGGAAAAATGCTATTCAGCAGATTTTCAGCACTATTAGTGAAAAAATAGAAGCGTACGGTGGTCGAGAGGATGATCCTGTGTATGCAAAGGAAAATTTGCCTTTTGCGAGTGAATTATATCTAGCTCATCTTAGATACAGTACCACAAACTGGAATGGGGTATCTTATATCCATCCTTTTTTACGTAGGCACAATTGGAAAGCACGTACATTGCTTTTAGCCGGAAACTTTAATTTAACCAATGTAGATGAAGTTTTTCAACGACTTGTAGATCAAGGTCAGCATCCGCGAGAAAAAGCAGATACTTTCTTAATGCTTGAATCACTTGGAAACAGACTGGATAATGAAGTGCAAGCTGAATACAATCAAATTAAACAGCGCTATTCAAATGATATAATGATTACGCAAAAGATTGAAGAGCAGATAGATATACCTTCTTTTATCCGTAAGTCTGAAAAACATTGGGATGGCGGTTATGTGATTTGTGGAGCTTTGGGACATGGAGATGCTTTTGCTTTTCGTGATCCGGACGGAATTCGCACAGCATTCTATTACTATGATGAGGAAATAGTTGTGGTTACTTCTGAGCGCGCAGCATTGCAAACTGTAATGGGGGTAGATAAAGAGCAAATTCAAGAGTTGCAGCCCGGACAGATAATAATTATCAGAAAAAACGGTGAGGTTTACTTTGATACCATCCGAATTCCTACGCGAGAGCCGAAACCCTGTTCATTTGAGCGAATTTACTTTTCACGAGGAAATGATGTGGATATTTATAATGAGAGAAAAAAACTGGGTAGCTCGCTATCCAAGCAAATTCTTAAATCGGTAAACGGTGAAATAAACAATTCTGTATTTTCTTTTATTCCAAATACGGCTGAAGTAGCTTTTTATGGTATGACACAGGGAATTAAAGAGCTCACCGGAATTGATCCGCACATCGAAAAAGTTCTGATTAAAGACATTAAGCTACGTACTTTTATATCGCAAAATAAAGAGCGAAATGACTTGGCAAAGCACGTGTATGACGTAACTTGGCATTCCATTCGCAGAGGAAAACAAGACAATTTAATTGTTATTGATGACTCTATTGTTCGTGGTACAACGCTGAAACAAAGTATTTTAGCCATTATTAACCGTCTTGAACCTAAGAAGATAGTTATCGTATCATCATCGCCGCAAGTGCGATATCCGGATTATTATGGAATTGATATGTCAATGATGAGCGAATTCTGTGCTTTTAGAGCTGCTATAGCTTTGCTAAAAGAAACCGGAAGAGAAAAAATAATCGAAGACGTATATAATAAATGTAAAGCACAAGAAAAAGACAAAATGGATGATGTAAAAAACTACGTAAAAGAAATATACAAGCCATTTACACCGGAAGAAATTTCAAGACAGATAGCTAAAATGCTTACGCCGGTTGAAGTGGATTGTCCTGTGGAAATCGTGTTTCAAACCATTGAGGGTCTTCATGAAGCTTGTCCAAACCATAAAGGTGATTGGTACTTTACAGGCGATTATCCAACGCCCGGTGGAAAAAGGCTGGTAAACAAAGCATTTATTAATTTTTACGAAGGAAAGGAGAAGATGTGATTGAGATAATTCCTGCCATAGATATCATTGAAGGAAAGTGTGTGCGTTTGACTCAAGGTGATTATGCACAAAAAACTGTTTACAATGAAAACCCGGTGGAAGTGGCTAAAATGTTTGCCGATGCCGGAATTCGTCGTTTGCATTTGGTTGATTTGGATGGAGCAAAAGCGCAGCATATTGTCAATTACAAAGTCCTTGAAAATATTACTTCCCGAACTGACTTGATTGTGGATTTTGGTGGTGGATTGAAATCCGATGATGACCTACGTATTGCCTTTGAATGTGGTGCTTCGATGATTACGGGTGGAAGTATTGCCGTAAAAAATCCTGAAATCTTTACAGCTTGGATTGAAAAATACGGACCGGAAAAAATCATTCTTGGTGCGGATGTAAAAGACCAAAAGATAGCTGTTGGTGGTTGGACGGAAACGACTGATATAGAGCTGATTCCATTTTTAAATCACTATTTTGAAAAAGGAATTTCAAAAGTTATTTGCACCGATATTAGCAAAGATGGTATGCTCGAAGGACCTGCAATTGAATTGTATAAACACATCCTTCGCAATCTGCCTGAGGCGTATCTGATAGCGAGTGGGGGAGTGAGTAATATTCAGGATATTGAGCAATTACAAGAAGCCGGAATCCCTGCCGTGATTTTTGGAAAAGCCATTTACGAAGGAAAAATTAAGCTTAAAGAGTTGGAAAGATTTTTACTTTAGTCTAAATTTATCCTAAAATCTCGTCTGCAACATGGATATTGCCAAATTATTCCTTATTTTTGTAGTAAATTAAATCTGATGCAATATCAGATTTTTTTATCTTATAATTTAAAAATTAAATAGTTAAACAATACAACTAAAAAATTTATGCTTAAAGAAATTTTATCAATTTCCGGAAAACCGGGATTATTCAAACTTGTTTCTCAAGGAAAAAATATGCTAATTGTAGAAGGCTTGGCTGATGGAAAACGTATTCCTGCATACGCTCGTGACAAAGCAGTTTCATTGGGCGATATCGCTATGTTTACTGAAACAGAAGAGATTCCACTTGGCGAAGTACTTGAAAAAGTAAAAGCAAAAGAGAATGGTGCCAAAGCAAGTGTTGATCCCAAATCGGATAATGATACGCTAAGAAAATATATGGAAGAAGTGCTTCCTAACTATGATAAAGATAGAGTTTATCCAAGCGACATTAAAAAACTAATTTCATGGTATAATATCCTTATAGAGAATAACTTGACTGATTTTGTAGAGGAAGAAGCTGAAGGTGCTGAGGAGAAACACGAAAAGGAAACCGAGCTGAAAGATAAACCTAAAAAAGAGGTTAAACCTACTGTTAAAAGCGAACCTAAAGTACAGGTAAAACAACCTAAAGTAGCACACAAACCGACTGCTAATCGCAAAATGGGCGGATAATTTAAAGTTCCGAGTATTAAAATTTAGTTTTTTATGAAAGTTTCAGAAATCACATCTTTACTAGAAGAATTTGCACCATTGGCTTTACAAGAAAGCTATGACAATGCTGGTTTGCTCGTTGGCGATAAGTCAATGGACGTTTCCGGTGTGCTTATCACATTGGATGTTACTGAGGCTGTAATAGATGAAGCTATTCAGAAAAACTGCAATCTGATTATTTCACATCATCCGTTGATTTTTAGAGGATTGAAAAAGATTGTGGGGCAAGATTTCATTCAGAGATGTGTAATAAAAGCTATCAAAAACGACATTGCAATTTATGCATCGCATACCAATATTGATAATGTAAAAAATGGTGTGAATGGAAAAATTGCCGATAAAATTGGTTTAACAAATAGGCAGATTTTGAAACCAAAGTCAGATACATTGCTAAAACTGGTTACATTTGTTCCGTATCAGCACAGAGAAAAAGTCCAACAGGCGCTTTTTAATGCAGGTGCCGGACATATTGGTGAATACGACAGTTGTAGTTTCTATGCAAGTGGAACAGGAACTTTCCGTGCCGGAACATTTGCAAATCCTTTTGTAGGTGAAAAAAACGTATTGCACTCGGAGGAGGAAATGCGTTTAGAGGTAATTTTGCCTACCTACTTGCAACACAAAGTTGTATCAGCTTTACAAGAAACTCATCCATACGAAGAACCTGCTTTTGATATTATTCCTTTATTAAACACTTGGAATACAGTAGGTTTGGGAATGGTGGGAGAGTTGAATCGGGAGATGAGCGAACGAGAATTTTTAGACCATCTGAAAAAAGAGTTTTCACTTTCGGTAATTCGTCATACAGCATTTACTAACAGAAAAGTAAAGAAGGTAGCACTTTGTGGTGGTTCGGGAAGCGAGTTTCTGCGTGATGCTTTGGCTTATAAAGCGGATGTCTATATTTCCGGCGACTTTAAATATCACGAGTTTTTTGATGCAGAAGAGCGAATTCTGATTGCCGATATTGGTCACTATGAGAGTGAGCAGTTCACAAAAGATGTTTTTTATGAGATAATTACAAAAAAAATTCCTAACTTTGCAATCCGAATTTCGGAAGTTAATACAAACCCTATTAATTATTATTAAAATATGGCTACTGCAAGCAAACAAGAGAAAGAAATAACTGTTGAGGATAAGCTAAAAGCAATTTACGACCTTCAAAAAGTAAATTCAAAAATTGATGAAATCAAGACTTTGAGAGGTGATTTACCACTTGAAGTGCAAGATATGGAAGATGAAATCGTTGGTTTGACAACTCGTTTGGAAAATTATGAGAACGAAATAGATGAGTATCAGACAATGATTACTGGAAAAAAGGTTGAAATTGAAGAGAGCAAAATGAAGATTGAGCGTTATCAGGAGCAACAAAATAATGTTCGCAATAACCGTGAATACGATAATCTTTCAAAAGAGATTGAATTTCAAACTCTTGAGATAGAGTTAAGTGAGAAAAGAATCAAAGAGTACAAAGCTGCTTTAGAGACTAAAAAAGAAGAAAAAGCTCAGACAGCTCAAAGCTTAGAAGAGCGTAAACTTGACTTAAACGAAAAGAAGGGTGAATTGGATGAGATAGTTACTGAAACTAAGCAAGAAGAAGAAAAACTTCGCGAGCGTGCAAAGAAAATCGAAGGCATGATTGAAGCTCGTTTAGTTACAGCGTTCAAACGTATCCGCAAAAATGCCCGTAATGGATTGGCAGTTGTTGCTGTACAGCGTGATGCTTGTGGTGGTTGCTTCAACAAAATTCCTGCACAGCGTCAGTTAGATATTCGCTCACGCAAGAAAATTATTGTTTGCGAATATTGCGGTAGAATTTTAGTGGATCTTGAACTTGCTAACGAAAGAGATGAAAAAATGAAATAATTCTATTTAAGGAATAAATTCTTAAAAATCCGAACAATTTTTTTTGTTCGGATTTTTTATTTTAAAAAGTAGAGTAGTAGTAAGTGATTTCTGTTAAGTGCTCTATTTTTATATAGATTAACGTCATTTATGCACAATATTTCCCGCCAATGATGCAGAAAAAATTATTTATTCAATTCTCAGAAGGTAAAAAACAATATATGATACTGATTACTAATTATTTAATTCAATTTTTGAGTGTCTTGAGATTGTAGAAAGTAGAATTTTGCCCCTTTTTTAACAAATTAGTTCTTAAAAAATTAAGTTTCCAACAATAATTTAGGTGAGGAAAAGAAAATTTATAAATAGATCTATCATTTATAAATGTGTAAGAAATTCTATAATTAGGTAAAATTTATTTCAGAAAAGTTGAATACTTATATAAAGTTACAAAACTTATCTAGACTGACATATTGACAGGTAAATATTTGTAAAATAACAAATGTTTTTATGTAATTATATAACAAAACTGTAAATATAATTCTTATAAATTTTCAAAAATAAATATTTACACATAAGTAATCGGTCTTAATGTTATATTTATTTTGAAACAGGTTTTTAATTATAAATAACTAAAAACCAGTTAAATACATATTAAATATAATTATTTAATTTAATAAT
>DUQG01000076.1 GCA_012837935.1 Bacteroidales bacterium | reverse complement strand
TAGAATGATATTTATCTACCAATATTTTCCCGTAGGGAATACATCCCCTACGGGGAATATGGTTCATTTCCAATGTATTCCTATTGATATTAATTTCCTACGGAAAATTAAGTAGCTTTCAATCAAGCAATTATTCTAATTCTTATATCGAACTGACGTTAAAATAGTAAGTTTGTCTTCTATAAAAATCGTTATTTACGAATACAAAAGCATTTAGTAATTTTTAAAATTTTTATATTTCGCGTAAAAATGTCCGATAGTAAATGTAGGAATCACATCAATAAATGGCGCAGCTTCTTCTACCAAAGCAATTAATCCGCCAATTTTACCCGTCATTCCACCAAATGATTTCATAAAAATAAAGCCGGAGATAGGCGCCCATACCACATCAAAAGTCTCACCAATACCCGGAAACAGATAGCTCGCCATACCAACGGCATCCATTAAAAGACAAAATGGGAGTGAAGGTACTTTCACTGTGTCTGTCGACTGTTCAACACGCGGTTCTGTGTCGAAAACGGCATTGTAAACTTGTTTTGAGTTGTTCATTTAGCAAAAAATAAAGTGATGAATATAATTTTGAATTGAACAGAAATTATAAGTCATAAATCGTGCCGCGTTTAGTTAAAATTCTCTTGTGCAAACTTTCCTTACATTATTTTTTTCGTATTTTTGTAAAAACTTAAACACAAACAGCTATGGAATACTACAAAGACTTATTAGAAAATGATTTTGGACGAAAAAAAGGATATAAAAAAGCATCGACTTTTAATTTTATCGTTGGAGTTTTAATAATTGCTCTTTCCGGTCTATATTCTTGGAGATATTTTCAAGAAAAAGAATTTTTTCTTATTTTGGCTGGAATTGCGTTTCTTTTGCTTGGAATTATTAATATTTCACGAAGTTTCGACTTCAATATTGAAAAGTTCTTTGGAAAGGCATTTGTCAAAATCAACGACACAAGCTTTACGTTAAAAACAAGTCCTTTCAAAAAAGAAGTGAAAAGCATTCTTTGGCAAGATATTGAAAACGTCCACTATACTGCAGGGAGATTTACTTTTTTGAAAAAAGACGGAACAAGTGTAAAATTTTCAGTGATTGAGTTAAATTATACAAGTATTCAGGAAATTAAAAATATTGTCAGTAAGTACGCTGAATTAAACGATATTACACAAGAGTAGAAATGAAAAAAACTTATAGAGTCTGCATAATTTGTTTCTCAGTATTACTCGCTTTGGGATGCAGTTCGCACACGAAAAGAAATCCTCTATTTGATAACATCCTTGATATTTCCTACACGCCAGATGCACTTTCTAACTATACATTCGGTTGCTTTTCAGATATGGGTGCCTGGATGGGATTCTCCATTCCTCAAAAAGAGAAATGGGTAAATGGTTTTTGTGGTCCTTTCAGTTTTTACGAATACGGTTGGAAAGCAATATCCATTGCCAAAGTCTCTTTTCTGGAAAACAGTTCTGAAATCTTTTTACCCGACTCTATAAATTATTATCCGGGTGGAATTTATATTTCGGCATCGTTATCCGACAAAAAGATTGAGCAAGAACTTATTTTTATTGACTCTTCCACAGCCTTGCTGCATATCCGTCCAAATCGCACATCCAATTTTGTGATTGAAAACGATTTTGGAGAACAACATACCATAGAACGCTTTCAAGTGCAAAATAGACTGCATTTCGTTTCTTCTGAAAAAGAAGAATATGTATTGTGTTTCCCTGAGAACACAAGATTTGAAAACGGAAAAGCTATCTGCAACAACGTGTCGCCGGATGGAATATACGTGGCTATTTTACAAATTTTCAGAAAAAATGCTGAAGCTGAGAAAACTACATTGAAAAAAAAAGCTAACAACATCATAGAAAATCCGCAACAATATATTCAAGCAAACAAAGAAAGATGGAATAATTATCTATCAGCAGTGCTAAGACCCAACATGCCACCGAAATTTGATAGAATTGCAGCAAAATCGGTTGTAACACTTATTTCCAACTGGCGTTCGGCAAGAGAAGCATTATTTCACGAGGGCATCGTCCCGAGCCACGCAGCACATTATTTTGTAGGTTTTTGGGCATGGGATTCATGGAAACATGCCGTTGCTCTTTCGCGTTTCGCGCCGATGCTTGCCAAAAATCAGGTAAGAGCCATCTTTGATTACCAGTTGGAAGACGGAATGGTAATCGACTGCATTTTTCCAGATAGTACAGAGAATAATTATCGCAACAGTAAGCCACCTTTAGCAGCTTGGGCAGTGGATGAAATTTTTTCTCAAACAAATGATGTGGAGTTTTTGCGTGAGATGTACCCTAAGTTAATAAAATACTACGAATGGTGGTATTGGAAAAGAGATTACAACAAAAACGGTATCTGCGAATTTGGCTCAACTGACGGAACAACTGAAGCCGCAGCATGGGAAAGCGGTATGGACAACGCCATTCGTTTTGATAATGCACAAATGTTACAAAGCTATCCAGATGCATGGAGTTTTAATCAGGAAAGTGTTGACTTGAACTATTTCCTTGCTTTTGAAAATCAATTACTACAAAAATTTGCACAAATTTTAAGTGTTCCTTTCGAGCATAAAGATAAGATTGCAAATTCGGAAGATTATTTTTTCGATTCAGAAGATGACTTTTTCTACGATAAACGTATCAAAGACTATTCTTTCGTAAAAGTAAAAGGCTGCGAAGCATATATCCCACTTTGGACAGAGTTAGCCACGAAAGAACAATTTGACAAAATATTTCCCATCTTAAGTGATGAAACTCAGTTTTCTACATATATTCCTTTTCCAACTGTCAGCACCGATGAACCTGAATTTACACCCAATGGATATTGGCGAGGACCAATCTGGCTTGATCAAACCTATTTTGCCATAAACGGAATTCGCAAGTATGGAAAAACTAAAGAAGCAGATAATTACACAAGACAAGTATTTGATAGATTGGAAGACATTAAAGGGACTGCTGCTATTCATGAAAATTATGATGCTCTAAGCGGTAAAAAGCTAAAAGCTGCTCATTTTAGTTGGAGTGCTGTGCATCTGTTGCTTCTTTATGAAGAATATGGAAAGTAAATAAAATATATCTGTTCAAAAACGACCCGCTTGTTCTGCAACATTCGGGTCGTTTTTTTTATAACAAGTTTCAGGAAGTTTTTTCTACCAACGACATATTTTGTAACTTTGCAAAAAAATCAACGATGAATAAAAGCTATAAATCCCATACAAACGAAGAGAAATTAGCCGAATTTGAACGACTATTGGAAATTATGAAACGTCTGCGCGCTGAATGCCCGTGGGACAGTGAACAGACTTTTGAAAGTATCCGGAGCAATACGGTGGAAGAAACTTACGAACTTTCGGATGCAATTCTGGATAGCGATATGCAGTTAATAAAAAAAGAGCTTGGCGACTTGCTTCTGCATATTGTTTTTTATTCAGAAATGGGTAGCGAAACCAAAGATTTTGACATTTACGATGTTTGCAAAGCCATCAATGAAAAGCTGATTTTCCGTCATCCACATGTTTTTGGCGATACAGATGTACATGGCGACACTTTGAAAGTGCTTGAAAACTGGGAAACTTTGAAACTGAAAGAAAAAGGTGGTAACAAAACTGTTCTCGGTGGTGTTCCTAATTCGCTTCCTACATTAATAAAGGCATATCGAATACAAGAAAAAGCGGCAAGCGTTGGTTTCGATTGGGAATACCGTGAGCAAGTTTGGGATAAAGTAAAAGAAGAAATTGCTGAACTTCAATCAGAAATAGATGAGATGGACAGCGATAAAATGGAAGCCGAATTTGGCGATGTATTTTTCAGTCTGGTGAATACAGCGCGTCTATACGATATTAATCCCGACACGGCATTAGAACGCACAAATAAAAAATTCATCAGTCGCTTTAATTACCTCGAAGCCGAAACCTTAGCCAAAGGAAAAAACTTAAAAGAGATGACATTGGCAGAAATGGATGAGATTTGGGAAGAAGGAAAAACAAAGACTGAACCATGATTATATAGAACACAAATTACACAGATTACACATATTAACACAGATTTTTTATTGTTTTGTTAGACTAAACAAAAAGCTATTATAGATAATAAGAACTCGAAACTCGGAACTCAAAACTAATTTATGCTCTACCCTACCACCTTTGAACAAAAAATTTCATTTGATACCATTCGGCTAAGGCTGAAAGGTAAATGCTTGTGTTCGCTTGGAGAAGATGAAGTGGATAAGATGAAGTTTGTTGTTAACTTCAATAAGATTAGCACGCAACTCAACCAAACAGACGAAATGCTTCAACTTATTACGTCGGAAGTAGATGAAGTGCCTATAGGAGATTTTTTTGATGTACGTGGTGCATTGGCACGAGTTAAAACGGAAGGTCTGTACCTGGATGAAAGCGAGATATTTGAGTTAAGACGTTCACTGGAAGCGGTGCAAAATTTAGTTAGTTTTATCGGTAATCAGGAACAAGACCTATATCCTGAAATGCACTTATTGATTACTGATATGCTCTCTTTCAAGGAGATAATCAGACAGATTGACCGTATTCTTGATAAATTTGGCAAAATTAAAGACAATGCATCACCTGAGTTGAGTCGCATTCGCAAAGATATTTTTACTGTCCAAAGTTCTATTTCTAAGACACTTAATGCAATTTTGCGTCAAGCACAAGCCGATGGTTTCGTGGAGAAAGATGTTTCACCAACTATTCGTGACGGAAGGCTTGTGATTCCTGTTTCGCCGGCATTCAAGCGAAAAGTAAGCGGAATTGTTCACGACGAAAGTGCCACGGGAAAAACTGTTTACATTGAGCCTCAACAAGTTGTGGAAGCAAACAACCGACTGCGTGAGTTGGAAAATGAAGAAAGACGTGAGATTATCCGTATTTTAGTGAAATTTACCAACGAACTTCGTCCCTATTTTCCCGATATTTTACAATCGCAATATTTCCTTGGAAAAATTGATTTTCTACGTGCCAAAGCACTTTTTGCACAAGAAATAAATGCACTGAAACCGCAGGTGGAAGATTTATGCCAACTCGAATGGTACAAAGCAATCCATCCACTACTCTACCTTTCGCTGAAAAAGCAAAATAGAAAAGTGGTGCCATTAGATATTACGCTGAACGAAAACCAGCGACTGTTAATTATTTCCGGACCAAACGCCGGAGGAAAATCGGTTTGCCTGAAAACCGTGGCAATCCTTCAATATATGTTGCAATGCGGAATGCTAATTCCGATGTTGGACAACAGTCGATGTGGAATTTTCGAGAATATTTTCATTGACATAGGTGATGAACAATCTATTGAAAATGACCTATCTACATACAGTTCGCATTTGCTGAACATGAAGTATTTTATCAAAAATAGCAACGATAAAACCTTGCTTTTGATTGATGAGTTCGGTAGCGGAACAGAGCCACAAATCGGTGGTGCCATTGCAGAAGCTTGTCTCGAACGCTTTAACCGAAACAAAGCTTACGGCGTTATCACCACACACTATACTAACTTAAAACATTACGCCGAAGCTACGGAAGGCATTGTAAACGGTGCAATGCTCTATGACCGTCAGCATCTGCAACCGCTGTTTCAGCTTTCCATCGGTAATCCGGGAAGTTCGTTTGCTGTGGAAATTGCTCGTAAAATCGGCTTACCCGAAGATTTAATTACCGATGCATCAGAAAAAGTAGGTGCCGAACATCTCGATTACGACAAAAATCTGCAAGACATCGTGCGTGATAAGCGTTATTGGGAACGAAAACGACAAGAAATCCGCAGAAAGGAAAAACGACTGGAAGAAACTCTTGCCAAATACGAAGCCGAACTGGAAATCACCGATAAAAAACGAAAAGAAATCACTCGTCAAGCACAGCAAGATGCCGAAAACCTACTAAAATCTGCCAATGCAAAAATAGAAAACACCATTCGACAAATCATTGAAGCAAAAGCAGAGAAAGAAAAAACTAAAAAAGCGAGAAAAGAATTAACGGAATTTCAAGAAAAGTTGGAAACTCGAAGAACGAAGAACGAAGAACGTAGCATTAAGAAGAAAGAGAAAAGAATAAAGACTGCGACAAAACTCGAAACTCAGAACTCAAAACTCGAAACTAATACATCCGTTCGCCTAAAAGGTCAATCCGCTATTGGTACAATAATTGAAATACAAGATAAGCAAGCTGTTGTTGCATTTGGTCAGATGAAAACGACCGTAAAGCTAAATCAACTTGAAGCAATCAGCAACAATCAGCAGAAAAAAGAAATCCGCAAATACGAACACTTAGGAAAAGTAGTTTCTGATGAAGTTCGTGAACGCAAACTGAACTTTAAGTCGGAAATAGATGTTAGAGGAATGCGTGGTGATGAAGCACTTCAAGCCGTAACTTATTTTATTGACGATGCGTTGATGGTAGGCGTAACAAGCGTTCGTATTTTGCACGGTACAGGTACAGGCGCATTGCGTGAACTGATACGACAATATTTGGGTACAGTACATGGCATAAAAAAATATCACGATGAACATGTACAGTTTGGCGGTGCCGGAATTACCGTAATAGAAATGGAATAATTTTAGTCACAAGCAAACAGTTAAATTGTAATAACTTTGTGTTTTTAAATAGAAGAAATGAAAAAACTTAAATATAGCTTAGTCTTAATTGTAGTATTATCACTTTTCGTCCAACAGCTTTTTGCTGTTCCAGCCTATCCCTATCCGGTAAAAATAGAACAAGCAGACGGAACCACCCTTACGGTAATACTGAAAGGTGATGAATTTCATCATTACTACGAAACGGAAGATGGATTTTTGATTACAAAAGGAAAAGACGGTATTTTTAATTATGCACAATTTTCGCCCGACAATAGAATAATTGACACGCAAGTTAAAGCTAATGATTTGATTTACAGAAGCATTCGAGAAAAGTCATTTACTGCCACATTGAATAGAAATATTTCGTTCGAGAGTCAGAACAAGCAAATGCGAGCCAAAAAAGCCATTCCTGAAAAACAATCCGTAAGAAAAAAAGCTTATCCGCGTGAAGGTTCGCCACGCTCTTTGGTTATTCTGGTCAATTTTGCCAACTTATCATTTGTTACCCCTAATCCACAACAGGCTTTTGACGCATTGTTAAATGAAAACGGATATAGAGCCAACGGTGGAACCGGCTCAGCAAGGGACTATTTCATTGATAATTCGATGGGTAAATTTAGTCCGCAATTTGATGTAGTAGGACCTTACACCCTTCCAAGAAATTACGAGTTTTATGGCAGAAATGGTGCAGACGGATTTGATGAAAATCCTGTCCAAATGGTAATCGACGCTTGCGCAGCAGCAAAAAACAACGGTATAGATTTCACCACCTATGACACTGACAATGATGGCATTGTGGATAATATTTTCGTCTATTACGCCGGGCACAATGAAGCTGAACATGCCGGTGCAAATACAGTTTGGCCACATAGATGGGGAATATATCCCAAATCACTTTATCCTAATGATTGGAATTATGACGGCGACATTAACAATATAACATTCGACAGAAAACGTATTGAGGACTATGCTTGCACATCGGAACTAAGAGGTAGAACAGGCACAAATATGGCAGGAATCGGCACATTTACCCACGAGTTTGGACATGTTTTAGGACTTGCGGATATGTATCCTACGGATGGCAATAAGCATCACACATTATCAAAATGGAGTATTATGGATGACGGAGTTTACTTAAATGAAGGCAGAACACCACCTGGATACAATGCTTTTGAGCGTTTCCAACTGGGATTTTTAACCCCGACACTACTCAATTCCAGCAAAAATATTTTACTTTATCCATTAATTACTACCAATCAAGCAATTTTGGTTTCACCCAATAACAGTCATAACTTGCAAGGTGAAAATCCAAACCCTAAAGAGTATTTTTTATTGGAAAACAGACAAAAAATTGGTTGGGATGCCTTTTTGCCCGGTGAAGGAATGCTGATTTATCGAATCAATTACAACCAAAACGATTGGGATAACAATGTGCCAAACAATAACCCCAAAAAGCTAGGAGTAGAAATTCTTCCTGCTGATGGTAAAAATACCAGCACAACATTAGCGGGTGACCCATTTCCGGGAACTTCTAATAAAACCTCATTTAAGTTTGTTACCAGAGACAGTGTAACACTCGCTCAACCTATTACTGAAATTGCTGAAAGTAACGAAGGAGTAATTTCTTTCTATTATGGTACGCTTGCAGAAAAAGAACTTAGATATTCTGTCAATAATAACGGTGAAGTTTTGGTGTTTTTAAATCCCGACGAAAAAGAAAATCTATATGTCTATGACACGCTCGGTCGTACAGTTCTGCATATAAAACCAACGTCTTCATTGCTCACTATCAAAGGATTAGAAAAAAACACTATTTATATTATCAAATCCGGAAAAAGAAAAGCTAAAATCCTGATGCGATAAACAATTTTTCCGAAAACACAAAAAAAGACTGCTCAATTAATTTCAAGCAGTCTTTTTTTAAATTATTCCGACACAAAAGCACGTAAAAATGCTCACAATCTTTCCCTCAAAAATGGATAACGCTCAATCAGTCTGTTTTTCTTTTTTTCTACTGCCGTTTGAAATGCTTGAGATTCAGCTGTGTTAGGATGGATTGGACGATGATTTAAGTCGGCTCGTAGCTGTTCAAGTTCTTTTTTCAGTTCGAGAGTTTCTTCGTTAAAATAAGTTTCTGAAAATCGCTGCCAAATATAATCCACAGCTTGTTCGGATGGATGTAGCATACCCGATGTGTAAAAACGATAGTCCCGAAGTTTATCCAACATAATTTCATAAGCGGGGAAATAATGCACGCTTTCGAAAGTATTTTCAAGTTCACTAATCGCCAAATGCAAACTGCTTTTGCTGACCGTATTTTCCTGCGCACCATCTTTCCAATGTCGAATAGGACTGACTGTAAATACAAATTGTAACTTCGGATTTCGTTTACGAAGCAGTGTTATAACATCAGATAATTCCGACACTATTTCCGCCACTGACAGTCGCCTTCGCGTAAATCGATTTGCTGGCAATTTATGACAATTGGCAACTACTTTTCCCGTTTCCATATTCTCAAAAACCCACGCCGTACCCAACGTTATCATAATTACATCCGTTTCCGCTAGGAAATAACGTGCAGCTTGCAAACGACTGTTTATCTTTTGCAAAGTCTCATCGGCACTTGTTGCCGAAAACAGACTGCTATGCGCAAAACTATTCCACAGCGAACCGTTTTGAAACAAATCATCAACTGAAAACTCTCTATAATCCAATAAAGTGCGGATACTTTGAGCCACCGAAACAGGATTGTACAACACTCCAAAAGGATTGATAAAACTCAGAAAATAGGCTTCTTGTAGTTTCGTTCCGATATTTTCTGCAAAGCATGAACCCAAAGTCAAAATCCTACTTTGATAAGAGATTTGCAAGGATGATTTTGGAATATTTACGACTGTGAAAAACATACTAATTTCCTTAACTTAAAACTAAACCTAATCCACCTACAAGCGTAAACAGCATTGTACTGATGGAAATTACCTTCATATGCGCGTCCAAACTTCTGTCATCGTTTTTTCAACACATAATTCAAATGCCAGACAAAACTGCAAAAAAAACACTCATCACTATGATAATGAATAAGATAGCACTTCTTTTAAGCAAATAATTGCAAAGGTTTTGAGCAAAATCAATAAAAAAAATTAGAGACTAAACTTCGTTAGTTTTATGCAGACCCTAAGTAATGCAAATTTACAAAATTGAAAGAATGTAACAAAAACAAAACGGGATAATTCAATGGTAAACATCTACAAAAAAAACTACGAATCTTACGAATTACACGAATAATTCGTGTAATTCGTAAAACTCGTAGTTAATAAAATGTACGTTTTTATATTATTACGACAATCAAAACAACAATATCATAATAATCACAAAAATCACAGAAATCATAGTTTAGTTCTCATCCCCACATAAAACGTCCTTCCGTGCATCGGTCCCCAAACCATAGACGCATCAAACTTATCACCAAATGGATTTTGCACATCAATAATCGGATGCTGTTGTACAAAGTTTGTAAGATTATCGGCACCTGCATAGACTGACCATTTCTTGAAGTTTTTGGTAATCTGAGCATTCATAATAGCGAACGGCTTAAATTCCTTTTCCCAAAGTGGTTTTGCCTCATCCGGATCAGGCAATCTTCCACCACCGTTGAACTGAGTAGTATAATCAAACTGCCATTTGTTTTTTGGTGTTTGGTAAGATAATGTAATCAAACTTTTCGAGCGATTGGTCAGCGGTTTTTCACGCAAAACGCCGTTGATGGTGGTTTTTACATTATTTACTCTATGTGCCAAAGTCGCCGTTAATCCGCGCACAATTTCAAAATCTGCCTGCACTTGAAAACTTGATGAATAGGACTTTCCGTCTAGATTATAAAACCCAACTGCATACGGATTGCTGTCCATATCCACTACCACCTGATTATCAAAGTTTGTGTAAAACCATTCCAACATCAGCCCCATCTCTCTCCCACTCCAAATCGGCACAAATATATGCGCCGTCGCACCATAGTTCCACGCTTCTTCCAGAAGCAGATTGTCGGCGATTTTTAGCTCACGATTACTTGCCAACAAAAAGTTATTTTCCGCCAACACATTCGGCGCTCTGTATCCTTTTCCGGCAGCTACCCGCAAGTGAACCATATCAGCCACATTGTATCTTACATGCAATCGAGGCGAAACAAATAACCCATAAACCGAATTGTAATCCGCTCGCACACCTACCATGCTCGACAAATCGCCATAATTAAAAAGATATTCGGCAAACAATCCCGGCACGTATTCCGTACGTTTGAAAGGCGTAGGACTTTGAACAGTAAGCAATTCATCGTACATATCCATATTAAAACTACCACCCAAAGCAAGTTTATTGTGCTCGTTTAATTCCATATCATAAATCAAGTTAGCAAACACGTTGCTTTGCTGTCCATCATAAGCTTTCACACCGTATTTTGCATCTTGATTATGAGCATTTCCACTTAGAATAATCGACAATGCTGATTTTCTATGAAATTCGTGGTCGTGGTCATTGCACTCTTCGCCTTCATGGTCGTGCTCGTGATGCTCATCTTCTTCACCAAACTTAAAGCTGTTTTTTACAAAAAATTCATACCGTTCAGTGTCTATGCCAATTTTATAATTTCCATCCGTTTGTCCGCCTGTCCTGCGCTCATTTAATCCACGTAAAAAAGCTTGAAATGTATAATTATCTTTTTCATAATGCCATCTATTAGCCACATTGTACTGACGAATGCGCGGTAAATCCATATAGCCGTCTTTATTATGGTCTAATGTCATAAACTCGTCCGATGCGTGTAGCAGCACGGAAGTTGACAAATATTCATTGAATTTGTGAGCAGCATCCAAATTGCTTTCCACGCGTCCCGTGGAACTTGTAAACAAATTCAGCGAAAGTCGGTCGCTATCGTGCGGTTTTTTATATTCCACATTTATCTGCCCTGCAATAGCTTCATAGCCGGTTTTCACCGTTGCCGTTCCTTTGGAAATCTGAATACTTTCCATCCAAGGGCCGGGAATATAACCCAATCCATACGCCGACGATAAACCACGCAAATTGGGAATATTTTCAGTCAACATCTGTACATATCCACCCGAAAGTCCCAACAATTTGATTTGTTTTGCACCGGTTGCCGCATCGCTGTACGACACGTCCACGGAAGGATTAGTTTCAAAACTCTCAGAAAGATTACAGCAAGCTGCTTTTTTCAATTCGTGCGCATTCAGCATTTCAATATTTCTCACAGCCAATCTGTCCATTATTCTACCCTTACGACGCTGAATTACTGTTACTTCTTTCAATTCGGTTCCTTCTCTAAGTGTTACATCTAAATGCTTTTGAAGGTCGTGATTAACCACATTGATGGTGTCCGCAGAAAATCCTACACTGCTAAAAACTAGCAGTTGAGTTTTGTCGGAAAGCGGAATATGGTAGTGTCCGTTTTTATCAGTTACTGTTCCCACAGTTTCACCAATCCAACGAACATGTACGCCGGGAATAGTTTGTCCCTGGGTGTCTTTTACAATTCCATGGATTTGAGAATAGGAATAAACAGATGAAAAAAGGAATATTATAAGAGTTAAAATAGAGTGTTTCATAATTATTTTTGATTTTAATTGTTTGTGAACTTGCATTAATTCCTAACTAATGCATAGATGTTTTTCCCGTAGGGAATATACGTTATTCTACTGTGATTCTGCTGCTTTTTTATTGTCAATCCCCTACGGGGAATATATACCACTTACAATTTAGGTTCTATTGATATTTATCACCTACGGTGAAATCTAAAATCACAAAAACATCAATAAGGAATAATGCAGAATTAGTTAATACAAGAATTTTTCAAACACATAAAACTTACGCTAATAGAAAATTAGGCATAAGAAATGCGTTTGACTTTTATCCAATTAAAAATCAAAAAATCAAATGATAAGTACGGATTTTTGGCAAAGAATGGTTCTGCCTTTATGTGGAAAATAAATTTCCGGCGGGGAATGATTTAGTTCGGTTTGAATGGTTGTTTCAGCAAAAACTGCCATTTCTGCCAAAAAATCAGCATCCAAATCAACTGCAAGTAAAGAATAATCAGGCATTTCGCCGAATGATTTTTGCATGGAAGGTGTGTCCACAACCAAACGCTCAATGCCACAGGATTTATGTAGCAAATTATCGCATTCACCACTTTTGGCACAATGTTCGTGGTCGGTGTTTTCATCGTGACAATGCGTTTCATGAATGCTTGCACAAGACATCTCTGCCACTTTATTGATTCCTGCATTTTTGCAATCGTCACAACAATAATGCACCACATTGTACCCCGTTCCGCCGATTAAAAACAGCGCGGAAAGGAATATACTAAGGATAATATGTGGTTTTTTTGTTTGCATTTGGAATTACAAAGATAAGGATATTGTTAACAATACAACCAGAAATCGACTCTTATTTTGAGTTATTTTAAATAAATTACAGCTTTCATCAAATAAAAATGAACAATTTTAGATACTTAGGGGTTATTAATAAGGTGGATTGTATTTTTTAACTGTATTACTTGTAAAAGAACACAGATTGACAGAGCACAGACTAAAAGACTATTAGAATATAGACTAATGGACATTTAGAATACAAACGGTTAGACTTTTTGAACACAGACTGACAGAACTGAGACTAAAAGACTATTAGAACATAGACTTTTAGAACAAAAATTTGATTGACTATAAAATTCAAAAGCATTTAAAGATATAATAAAATAAAACAATAACAATTTACAGCACAAACCTGAAAGTCCCCCTTCAGGGGGATTTAGGGGGCATATAATAAACCTAAAAATGAAAAAAATATTTAGCTATTCATTTCTTATTCTTAGTTTTCTACTATTAACTCTGACTACATCTTGTAGCAAGCAAGAAGTAGAAACTGAAGTTTACACGTACGACAACGTGTTTTATCTGAGCGCTGACACAAGCTTAGGTAGTTTAAGTTTTCATGCTGAAACGGAACTTCTCTCGCAATTTCACAACAAAGAGGTTCTAAACAATGTAAACCGACAAATCGTTGCAAAGATTTTTGGCGAAGTTTTTAACAGCTATCCGACTGATAGTTTGTTGCCAAAATACGCTAATGCGCTTTATCAAGAATACAAAAAAAGCAACGAACCCTATTTGGAAGAAATTTCTCAATTGCAAGGCGCTAAATCAATCCTTGAAAACGAAATTGCCATTCAGGGTGTAGCTATGTATTTGGACGAAAAGCTATTATCTTACAGCTACGAGCGTTACGGTTTTATGGGTGGCGCTCACGGTAATAGCAGCCGACTGCTCTATAATTTTGATTTATCCAACGCTAAGCTGCTGACAGAAAGCGATATATTTACCGAAAACTATAAGGATGCTTTAACACAACTAATCAAGCAGCAGATTGTGGAAGACAATGCCGAAATAGAATCTGTAGCCGATTTGAGTGATTTTCATTTTTATGAAGATAAAATTAAACCCAACAACAACTTCTACATCACGGCAGATGGACTTGTTTACGTGTTTAATCCTTACGAAATTGCACCCTACAGCATAGGACAGACTATTGTTTTGATAACTTTTGAAAAACTAAAACCTATACTAAAACCCGATAATCCGATAGCATATATCTACAAAACACCGGCTAATTAATATTTTGTGACTATGTCTTTTTATGATTTATTGAAAAACCGCAGAAGCATCCGAAAATACACGGATCAAAAGGTAGAGAAAGAAAAAATTGAAAAAATAACTAAGGCGGCATTGATGTCCCCGGCATCTAAAAGAAGTAATCCGTGGGAATTTATCGTGGTGGAAGATAAAGAGATGTTGCAAAAACTTTCTGAAACTCGCACGCACGGCTCGCAACTTTTGGCAGGTTCGCCTTTAGGAATCGTAGTAATTGCCGACCCTGCGAAAAGCGATGTGTGGATTGAAGATGCATCTATCGCCGCTCTCAACATTCAACTTCAAGCACAGGATTTGGGATTGGGAAGTTGTTGGGTGCAAGTCTATGCTCGTGAGCACACAGAAGAAATTTCTGCCGAAGAATATGTTAGAAATCTACTGAACATCCCGGAAGAGTATGGCGTGCTATGCGTTATTTCCATCGGTTACAAAGACGAAGAGAGAAAGCCTTACGACGAAGAAAAATTAGCTTACAATAAAATCCATTTTGAAAAATACCTTAAATAAATTATGGGCGAAATCACATCAAAGACAGCAATAATTTTCGCGACAAATTATGGAACAACCGAAAAGGTAGCTGAATATTTGGCTGAAAATATTGTCAGAAGCAAACCCTCGATTTTTAACGTGAAAGACGTTTCCGAAATTGATTTATCCAAATTTGACACCGTAATTTTAGGCGGTTCGGTCTATCTTGGCGACATCCAAAAAGAGATGAGCGATTTTTGTGCTAAATACACAAAAGAACTGCTCGAAAAAAAACTTGGCTTGTTTCTATGCGGCATTGAACCTGAGATGGTTAGACAGGATGAAGAGCTAAAAATGGCTTACCCGAAAGCGCTATACAATCACGCGCAGGCAACAGCTTTTGTAGGTGGAGAAATTCATATGGAACTCTTGAATCCTTCTCAAAAATTCATTACTCAAACCCTACTCGGCATCAAGACAAGTTCATCGTTTCTACAATACGATTTGATTGATATTTTCATTTGTCAAATGGAACTAAACGATTCGAAATGCAATATCTGCGATTAGTTCGATGGAAAAACCTGCTGTTTGTCGCTATTATTCAGTGGCTTATGCAACATTCTGTAGTGTACCCTATCTTACAAACTTTCGGGTTTGAAGTCGGTACGCAGAATGTTTTTTATCTTATTCTAATCGTCGCTACGGTGCTGATCACGGCAGGCGGCTACGTTATCAACGACTATTTTGATGTAAAAATCGACCGCATCAATTCGCCTGAAAAAGTGATTGTTGGCAGCACTATTTCCCTTCGTGCAAGCATGCTTTTCTACCAAATCCTAACCGGATTGGGAACAATTTTAGGTTTGGTATTGGCTTTTTGGGTAAAAAGTTTCTCACTCGGATTTATTTTCCTACTTACACCCGGTTTACTTTGGTTTTACTCGGCAAGTTACAAGCGCCAATTTATTATCGGAAATCTGATTGTCAGCCTTGCATCTGCTCTGTCGGTTTTGATTGTCGGTGTATTGGCAGTGGCGTTGTTAAAGACTGCTTACAATGCAGATTTGCTCAATCAAACACCCGTTCCAATGTGGATTTATGCGTGGACAGGCGGTTTTGCGGGATTTGCATTTCTACTGACTTGGATACGGGAAATAATCAAAGATATGGAAGACGAAGAAGGCGACCGCGAAATGGAATGCAGAACCATGCCGATAAAATGGGGACAAAAAAAGACTAAGTTTTTTCTCTACGGTCTGATTCTTTTTAGCATTGCCGCTTTGCTGCATGTGAATTATCATTATATTCCTTTTGAAGGAAATACAACGCTGAAATACATTATTTTCGGTCTGATAATTCCGCTTTTAGTGCTTGGTTATCTTATTTTCAAAAGTAAAAATAAAAGCGAATACCGGCAAGTTCAAACATTGACAAAGTTTATTATGCTCGTCGGTGTGCTTTACAGCTTGATATTTTATTTTTTAATGTCGAAAACATACGGTATTAGTCTTTTTGGACTTTTCATTGTTCAATGAAGTTAATTAGTTAATTGGTTGAATAGTTAATTGGTTGACTACCATCTACTATCTACCAACTACCATCTTTTATTTTTCATATTTTATGTTGTCCCATCTTAAAAAATACGATATTATCCTTGGCTCGGGTTCGCCACGCAGGCAAGAACTGCTTAAAGGCTTGGATATTGATTTCAGAATTGAATTAAAGGAAACAGACGAAACATACCCCAACGACCTTGTGGGTGTGGATATTCCAACGTACGTAGCGCAACTAAAAGCCGATGCCTACACGCTTAACGACAACACGCTGCTAATCACGGCGGATACGATTGTTTGGCTTGAAGGGAAAGTTTATGGCAAACCCAAAGACCGCGAAGATGCCAAACGTATTCTTTCAAAACTTTCAGGCAAATCGCATCAGGTAATTACAGGCATGTGTCTAAAAACGAAAGAGCGTAAGCGAGTTTTTCACGTAATCACGGAAGTATATTTTTCCCGTTTTACCGAAGAAGAAATCGACTATTATTTGGACAATTACAAACCTTACGACAAAGCCGGCGCTTACGGCGTGCAAGAATGGATTGGATTTATCGGCGTGGAACGAATTGAAGGTTCCTACTACAATGTGATGGGACTGCCTATCCAACGACTTTACAGTGAGTTGAAGAATTGGAAATAATTTAGTTCTGAGTTCTGAGTTTTGAGTTTTGAGTTTTTTAATTTGATATTCCCGAATTAACTGAACAGAAAAACGCATTCAGATAATTGGATAATAGTAATTTTGGATATGAATATAAAGTACTACCAAAATAAAATTAACGACAATTCGCAAACCTTAGAAAGCTTAAAGAATAAGATAAGACCTATGCCTATCTTAAAACTTTTCTTTTTTGCTGCTGCTACATTTTTCATTGTTTCGCCATTTGTTTGGGGATGGATAAAATTGCCAAATTTCTTGATTTCAGGAACAATGTGGATAGTATTTTTCATCCTGCACTACAAAGATGTAAAATATTGCAACCAACGAGATGCTATTTTGGCTATAAATCAGGTCTATTCAAATGAAATAGGTTATTTCAACAATGACTTTAGTGCACTTTATAACGGCAAAAGGTTTATTGATAATTCGCATGAATACTCTTTTGATTTGGACGTATTTGGCGAAAAATCATTGTTTCATAGGCTAAACCGAACTGTCAGTTATGAAGCAAACAGTATTTTAGCAGAAAAATTAAAAACCATTCCGAATAATACCGATGAAGTAATTGAACGCCAAAAAGCATTGCAGGAACTTGCCAAAAAAGATAACTTCCGACATTATTTTTTAGCTATTTGCAATGGATTTGGTCGTCAGAAAAGTGATTATAACAGATTAAAAAATCATCAAAGTACTGCTCTGACAGGAAATCTCTCATTGACATTGATGATTATTTCTATCTCACTTACATTCACACTTATTCTGCTTTCTGCATTAAACATCGTGCCTTGGTCGTTTCCTGCACTTTTCTTTGTGCTACAAATGTTTGCACCTATGTTTTTGTTTCGCAAAATCAATAAAGCATCACGAGAAGTCGGTTGGTTGCACAAGAACTTTAAGCAGTACGCACAATTAATTCAGTTAATACAAGAGCAAGACTTTGAAAGCGAAGAAAACAAGTCACTGAAAAACAAATTGTTATTTCCATTAAATGCGTTGGATGCATTCAAACAATTATCATCTATTCTCGAAAAATTTGACCAACGTAACAATTCATATGCTTTAATTGTATTGAATGGACTGTTTTTGCGTGATTTCTTTTTACTTCGAACATATAATAAGTGGTGTTTAGCTTATAAAAACCACATTCAACAATGGGTTTTAGATTTGGCTGAAATGGAAAGTCGTATTTCATTAGCTACTTTTGTTTTCAATCATCCTGACTACGTTTCCCCCGAAGTAACTGACAATCAAGACATCCTTATAAAAACAACAAACGTAGGACATCCCTTTATTTCGGCAGACAAATTGGTTGGCAATGATTTCACGATACATAAAAATAAGTTTTCTATTATCACAGGTGCCAACATGTCTGGAAAAAGTACGTTTCTGCGAACAATTGGCGTGAATTATATTTTAGCATTAAATGGCGTAAAAGTTTGTGCAGAAAAATTTCAATTTTCACTGTTTCATCTTTTTAGCAGTATGCGCAACGCCGATGACTTGACTTTGGGTATTTCTTATTTCAATGCAGAGTTAATTCGAATTAAACAGCTAATCCAATTCGTAAAAAGTAAAAATCACACTTTGATAATTTTGGATGAAATTTTGAAAGGCACAAACTCGAAAGACAAATTAGCGGGTTCCATAATTTTCTTGAAAGAAATGGAAAAACTTCCAACAACAGGAATTATTGCAACCCACGATTTGGAACTTTCAAACCTTGAAAATGAAAAGCCTGAGATTTATGAAAACTACTGCTTTGAAATAAACTTGGCAGAAACAATAGATTATTCGTACAAAATAGAAAAAGGCATTTCTAAAAATCTGAATGCTACCTATCTATTAAAAAAGATTTTAGAAAATTAATTCGCGTAATTCGCGTAATTCGTTATAATTCGTAAAATTCGTAATACCATGCAACAAATTTTAACCTGTTTTTCCCCTGTACTTTTCCCGCATTATCTCACAGAAAATTCTATTGCTGTAATTATTGATGTTTTCAGAGCTACAACGAGCATTTGCACTGCTTTCCAAAACGGCGCAGCGTCCGTTCGCACCGTGGCATCTACCACAGAAGCAATGGATTGGCAAGCAAAAGGGCGACTTGTAGCTGCAGAAAGAAACACGCAGAAATGTGATTTTGCTGATTTTGGAAATTCCCCCTTTGACTTTACGGCTGAAAAAGTAAGCGGTAAAGAAATTGTATTTACCACAACCAACGGCACTCGAGCTGTGGAAGCCGCCTTTGAATCCGATGAAATTGTAATCGGTGCATTTTCCAATATTTCCCAACTGACAGAGTATTGTTTATCGAAAAAGAAAAACATCATTATGGTCTGCTCGGGATGGAACAATCGTTTTTGTCACGAAGATACGCTCTTTGCAGGTGCGTTGGCAGAGCGACTTATGGCGGAAGGCGACTTTGAAGTAAGCTGTGACGCAAGTATGGCAGCTATTGACCTCTGGAAAATTACAAAAACTGATTTAAAGAACTACATCAGTAAGTCGGAACACTACAAAAGATTGCAAAAAAACGGGCACGACCACGAAGTAGATTATTGCTTAACGGATGATTTGGCGCCGGTTTTACCGATAATGAACAAAGAGAAAAAAATTTTCACCTTAAAATAGCTTACTATGAAATTTAGAATTTTCAATATTCTATTGCTTGTAGCAATGGTGTTTTTTGATATTTCTTGTAAGAAAAATCCTGAAAACATTATTGAAGAACCTGAAACGCCTGTTTTTATCAAAGGTGCTGACGTAGGTTGGTTGCCACAAATGGAAGTGACTGGCTACAAATTCTACAACAAAAACGGCGAAGAAGAAGATTGTCTGAAAATTTTGAAGTCTTACGGAATCAACGCCATCCGATTGCGCACATTTGTAGATCCGTCCGACAATCCACACAGTGGACATTGCAGCAAAGATGAAACGGTGGCGATGGCTGTTCGTGCAAAAAACGAAGGCTTAAAAGTGATGATAAACTTCCATTACAGTGACAGTTGGGCTGATCCGGGGAAGCAAGTAAAACCCAAAGCATGGGAAATGATGAATTTCGAAGAACTTAAGCAAGCACTCTACGACTATACATTTGATGTGATTTCTGCTATCAAAAACGCAGGAGTTGAACCGGAATGGGTGCAAGTAGGCAATGAAATTACACCTGGACTTTTGCTGCCGGAAGGAAGTTCAAAGACTAATTTTCCGCAGTTGGTACAATTGCTAAATCGTGGTTACGATGCCGTAAAAGCAGCATCACCCAATTCAAAAGTAATCCTTCACGTGGATCAGGGAAATAACAATGAACGTTTCCGCTGGTGGTTCGATAATGCCACGAAATACAATGCCAAATACGATATTATCGGCATGTCCTACTACCCTTACTGGTTGGAAGGAAAACCCGATTATACCACAAGTATCGATGATTTAGCTTTTAATCTGAAAGATATGGTTAGTCGCTATGGAAAAGAAGTAATGGTAGTTGAAGTGGGCGGTGAAGATGGACAAGACAGCCGACTAAGTGCCGAAGAAAACGCTGCCAAAATGCAAAACACACACGACTTGGTAGCAGCCACCATCCAAAAAGTTCGTGAAGTGCCTGAAAATAAAGGCTTGGGTGTTTTTTATTGGGAGCCGCAAGGCGCTCGCTCGTGGAGTCACTACGCACTGAGTGCTTGGGGAAACGACGGCAGACCCACAAAAATTATGGATGCGTTTTTGGAAAACAATTAATATTTTTCTTAAGAACAAAACTAATAAATTTTTTGTTGTATGGTAGAAGTAAGTAACTTTACTTTATTAACTGAATTTATTAACTAAAAACATAGGAGATTAGAAAATGTTAAACGAAAAAATCGCCAAAATGCTCAACGAGCAAATAAGCAAAGAGTTCCATTCGGCTTACCTATATTTGGATATGGCAAACTATTACTACGATCACAACTTAAATGGTTTTGGAAATTGGTTTGATGTACAAACAAAAGAAGAGAATGCACATGCCATGTTTTTTATCGAATATCTAAGAAACAATGGAATAGCTGTGAAATTGGAAACAATTCCTGCACCTACTTTTGAATTTAAAAACTTCAAAGAACCGCTAACGGCAGCATTTGAACACGAACAATTTATTACCAATTCCATCCATGACATTTACGCCGAAGCTTATTCAATCAAAGACTTCCGCACCATGCAGTTCTTGGACTGGTTTGTAAAAGAACAAGCCGAAGAAGAACAAAGTGCTGATGATCTTTGCAAACGCTTTGACCTATTTGGCGCTGATCCGAAAGGACTCTATCTGCTTGATAACGAATTAGGTGGAAGAGTATTTACAGAACCGACTATGACTTTATAAGTTGTTTTGAAATAAATATTTTTGAAAAGTCTTTGTAAGAAAAAAGCAAGGACTTTTTTATTGATATTTATTCCTTTATGAACAAAAGAGCTTAAACGTATTTTTTAACTCAATAAAATTGAAGGGGAAATAATCCGCTTCAATTTTATTGTTTGTATCAGTTTTTAGTGTATTTTTGAAAAATAAAAATTTATTTCAAAAAACTATGAACAGACGCATTTTTTCGGTAAAAATCCAACTCGCAGAAATTGTAACAGTAGTTTTGCTGCTTGCACTCACATCCTGCTCAACGGTTATAAATACCTCTAAGATTCAAAATCTGGCAGTTAATTATTGTGAGCCATGCATTGAGTATGATTATTCAATTAATGATAAAGAATCTTCACTTACAACACAGCAAGACAGCCTGCTACGTGCTTCTCTTTCGACACACAACTACTCGTTAATCCAAATTATTGGTATTGAAAATGAGATTGTTACATTGCTTGAAAATAGATGCGACACGCTGAAATCTTTACTAATGCGACAAAGAATTAACGACAAAATAAGTCACTGTCTGGTTGAAATTGATGCGATTGCTTCCGAGTTGGATTGCTATGCAGAACGTCTGGATCAATTAGGGAATTACCTAAGTGGCATAAATGATAAAAATCAAAAACTATTAACCATTCTTTCAGTCAGCATAGATGCCATTACGACGGCTACCGCAATTTTTACGGCCAACCCGTATATTGCTGTAGGTGGTGGATTAACAAGTATAGGACTGGACGCATTGACTATTTCACCCAAAGGGAAAAAAGTTGAACTTCCGCTTAAACGAAATTTACTGAAAAACATCTGGTTCAACGACAATAGCGATAAAGAGTTTCCTTACTCTGTTTGGGAAATAATCAACAATCCGAATTTCAGTAACGATGGCGAAGTTACTATGCGAGTAGCACTTCGAGACAGATGGATGCAGTTTGAATTTGACAATGACATTGACAGCGATACAGAAGAATTGTTTTTTAAAGATGGCGGACTATACACCGCAGACGATTTGGACACACGAGTCCATATGATGAAAGAACTGGAAGCAATCATTAACACAATAAAACAAAATATTAGAAGCCTAACGGCTACAGTAAATAAAATTTAGGAAACAAAATCATATATTGGGCATTTTAAAACAGTAATAAACATCCGTAAGAGTATACTACCTTTTGATAAAACTACAATAACGCTTATTTAGAACTAATCATCAAATATTTAATAAAAAAATGGCCGCCGGAAAATCCAACAGCCATTTTTTTATTTATCTAAATTGATAGATGATTATTTACCTGCTTCTTGTTGAGCATCGTTAATCATTTGCTCGCTAGCGTACATGTAAACTTCTACACGACGGTTTTGTGCACGTCCTTCATCTGTTTCGTTAGAAGCTACAGGCATAGAATAATCTTTACCTTCTACCACTTTCATTTGAGCACGAGCTGCACCTTCAGCTACCAAGTAGTTAGCTACCGTATTCGCACGATCCAAAGATACTTTTTGGTTAGCTGCCAATGAGCCTTTATTATCAGTGTGTCCAAACACTGCAATATCCATCGTTGGGTTCTCTACCAATACTTTTGCAAATTTTGTCAAAGAGTTTTTAGCGTCAGCTTTAAGGGTAGATTTGTTGAAATCAAACAAGATACCACTATCAAAAGTAACTTTAACAGCTTGCAATCCGTTAAGATCTACAATGTTTTCTACTTGTGCACCTTCTACACGTGCAGCTTCAGCAGCAGCTTTGTCCATTTTTTTACCGATGATAGCACCTACAGTAGCACCTACTGCACCACCTACAGCAGCACCAATACCGGCACTTTTACCATCTTTTCCAATTAAGCCACCGATTCCAGCACCTACTGCAGCTCCGGCACCTGTTCCGATTAAAGCACCTTTTGCTGTTTGATTAAGAGCATCACAACTTGTAAAAATCAAGCTTACGCTTAACAAAACTGCTACAAATACATTAAGTTTTTTCATTTTTACTAAAAATTTACGTGTTAATAATTAATTTTTTATTTTTTTCTATTATAATGTAACCCCGGAGGGATTCGAACCCTCGACCCATTGATTAAGAGTCAATTGCTCTACCGACTGAGCTACGGAGTCATTTTTAATTGAGTAAACGATTTGCACTGAATAAAGTTTGTTTTTGTAAAAAAGACCCGTATTTCCCGTTAGAGACAAGTTCAAGACATATTTTACAAAAACCATGCAAAAGATGCAAAATCTTAATTTTATTCAGAATTTAATTATAAAAACACGAAAAGAGCATTGTTAAATAAGTTTGCAAAGTTAAAAAAATAATTTTATTTAATATTTATTTTCTCTAATTTTCTTGCAAATATTCCATTACTTTTATCGCGGCATTTCCCCCATCAATCGCCGAAGAAGTTATTCCACCCGAATATCCTGAACCTTCGCCTGTCGGGAATAAGCCTTTAATGCGGATATGCTGCATGGTTTCAGCATCACGAGGTATGCGAATAGGCGATGAAGAGCGAGATTCAACGCCAAGTATCAAAGCATCGTTTGTCAAATATCCACGCATTTTTCGGTCAAACATTTTGAATCCCTCACGCAGCCTGCTTCCAATCAAATCCGGCAACCAGAAATGAAGCGGCGAAGAAATCACACCGGGCAAATAGGAACATTCCGGCAAATCAACTGAAAGCCTTCCTTCTACAAAGTCAAGTAAACGTTGAGCAGGTGCTACTAAGCCTTTGCCACCATTATTGATATAGGCTAAATTCTCTACATATTGCTGAAAACGCAAACCTTTTAGCGCACCATATTTATCAAAATCGGCAGGAATATCTTCCGGACGAATTTCTACCACAATACCTGAATTAGCATAAGGCGAATTTCGATGTGAAGCAGACATGCCATTTACTACAATTCCCTCATCATCGGTTCCGGCAGGAACAATATGTCCGCCCGGACACATACAAAAAGAATATACACCGCGTCCATCAACTTGTTCTACAAGTGAATAAGTAGCAGCGGGCAGATATTTACCTCTATCCTTACTCTTATATTGAATACTGTCAATCAGTTGCTGTTTATGTTCCACACGCACACCCATTGCAAAGCCCTTAGTTTCCAATTCAACATCTTGTTCGTGTAACATTTCATAAACTTCATGCGTAGAATGACCCGTTGCCAAAATAAGTGCATCAGCGAATATTTTCCGTCCATCAGCGGTTTCGCAGCCTTTTATTCGCTCGTTTTCTATGATTAAGCCTGTCAGTTTTGTATCAAAATGCACTTCACCGCCAAACTTCAAAATATCATTTCGCATGTTTTCAACCACAAGCGGCAACCTATCCGAACCGATATGTGGATGTGCTTCGTAAAGAATTCTTTCATCTGCACCGTAATAGTAAAAAATCTCGAAAATACGTTGAACATTTCCTTTCTTTTTCGAGCGAGTATAGAGCTTTCCATCAGAAAACGTTCCTGCACCACCCTCACCAAAGCAGTAGTTTGACTCGGTATTCATACCGTTATTTCTGTTCAGTTGTGCAATATCCAATTTTCGCTGCCTAACATCTTTTCCGCGCTCGATTAACACAGGTTTCAACCCCAACTCAATCAACTTCAACGCTGCAAATAAACCAGCCGGACCCGCACCCACTACAAGCACTCTTTGCTTGTTGCTCACATCTTGCAAAGGCATCTCAATAGTTGCCTGCATTGGCATTTGCTTATCCAAATAAACTTCCAACGCCAGATTTACTCGCACAGGTCTGGTACGCGCATCAATTGATTTTCGGGTAATGCGAATATGGTTGATTCGTTTAAATTCTACACCTAATTTTTCAGCCGCTTTTTTCTCTAATAATTCTTTTTTGGCGGCTTGTTCGGGAGTAAGGATAAGCTGGAGGTTTGTAGGCATAATTGAAAGATAAAAGACGAAATATTATGCAAAGATAAGTTTTCTATCTGTAAAAGTTTTTATTTAAAGCAAAAAAAGACCACTCCTTTTTTGAAGTGGTCTTTCTTAAATTTTATCAATTTACTTATTCTGCACTTTCGTGACTAAAGTAGAAACCATTAGCAAGTTGAGGTGTTCCTTTATATTCACCTCTAGTGGCAACGACTGTAAGTTTATCTCCCACTTTAAGTCCTATAGCACCCACCAAACCTTTTCTAGCTTCGCCAGTAGCACCATAACCCGGATGACAACCATACATCAAAATTTCACTGTCGTCTTCCGTCAAAACGATATTACCATAAACTTCATTTTGAATCTCTTTAATTGTACCGGTTATCATAAAGTATGCATTCGCATCTACAGGTTTTGCCAA
This sequence comes from Bacteroidales bacterium, assembly GCA_012837935.1. Classification (GTDB taxonomy): domain Bacteria; phylum Bacteroidota; class Bacteroidia; order Bacteroidales; family Paludibacteraceae; genus UPXZ01. The sequence goes on along the minus strand of DUQG01000076.1, from coordinate 71,179 downwards.
CACTTCAGCAATAGTAGCAGCAGCTACAGGAATATGAGTTTCTAATACAGCACCACCAACTTGTGCCGTACCTTTATATTCAGCTCGTTTTCCTACAATAGTAATAATATCACCTGCTTTCAGCATGTTTGCTGTATAGTCTTTAATACCATATACATAAGTTTCGCCGGAAAAATCACGTAGATACAAATTACCATATTTCTCGTTTGCTACACTTACCACAACTCCACTCAAGCGATATTGTGTGTCGCCTACTTCTGCTGCAAGGAACTCTGCAATAGATGCTTTTATGATAGCACCCTTCTGTGAAAGAAGAGTTTCCGTAGTATAGTTTTTCTTTCCATCGGTAGTTTTAAATGTAATAGTAGTGCCTCTATCTCCGCCTGTATTGGCTTCTGCTTTAAATTTCACAATAGCACCCTTTTCGTTTGATTGAATGGATGAGATAGATAACCAAGATTTAGCATCTTCCGGAATATCTACAGATACACCTTGACCTTTACAAGTAAGATGTGCAACAAACTCACCACCTTCAAGCGGAAGTTCTGCATTTTCAACCGAATCTACTTTTATAAGTGATTTATTTATTTTAATAACTGTTACGTCTACCAATTCTATTACCGTACCATAGGTGGTTTTCGGTCCTTGAACAGTTACTTCATCACCCACTTCAAGTCCCCAACTTAAAAAGTTCTTAGAACCACCCTTAGCATCAAGTGTTCCATATATGTAAATAGTGCCGGTTTCGTCAGTAAGATACCAGTTACCGTATAGTGTGTTTGATATTGCCGTACACACTCCGGTTACCTGATAAGTTTTGCTGTCCGGACCTGCAATGACATCCGCACATGTAGCAGTTGCAATTTTCGACAAACCTTGCATTACATTGATTCGCTGAGTTTTACCTGCACTGTGAATAAGCACTTCGGCAGTACGTCCATCTAAGGTAGCCGGAGCTGTAAATTTAAGAGTAGATTCTCCTGCACTGCCGGATGATGCAGAAAGAGTTAGCCATTCTACCTTGTTTTTATCGGTAGTTACTTTCTCTGCTGTCCAGCTATCCTTTGCTGTGATGGTAATACTTGTTTCACCCCCCTCTACCGGAATAGCTACATACGATGACGATACTTGAACATCGTCAAGCAATGTTACCTCACTTTCTTCTTTACAGCTTGTCATCAAGGCAAGCACTGCAAAAAATAACGGAAATAAATATCTAAATTTCATGTTTTCTAAGTTTTTTAATTAGTTAAAAATATATTTAATACCAATAGATGCATACCAGCATTGACCCAAAGAATAACTTGGAGTAAATGTTTCAGTGTCTGCATGAATAGACTTAGGAGTAGAGAATGTGGCATAGCCATCAGCATCTACGCCTTCATAAGTTAGGATACGAGGATCTGAACCAATTTCAGGGTTTAGATATTTCGCCACACCCCAATTTGAGTTAAATAAGTTCATCACGTTTTTCACATCCAGACTCAACTGTAGTTTATGTTTTGTATTATCAATCTTTAACACAAAATCATGTTTGTAACCAAAGTCGATACGATGTACCCAAGGTGAATAAACGCTATATGCTTCAGCATATTTACCTTGACGTTTTTTCAAATAGCTGTTATTATGAACATAGTCCATAAAGCGAGTTTTATCATCTTCAGATACAAAACGGTATTCGTTTTTAGCTACCTCTTCGTCAGTCGGCACGTAAATAACATCGTAATTATAACCATCGCCATTAATATCTTTGGTGTTCATGTAAGAATAGCTTGCGCCGCCTTGCCAAGCTTCGTAGATAATGCTGTAGTGATTTCCACCTTTGTCATGTGCAGTTACGGAAGCCACCAAACGATGCGGTGTATTATATTGTGAATTGTGTAGTTTAATGTGATTTGGACCTTCTACAGTTGGTACGTAAGTAAATGCAGATTCAGCATTGGAACCCGGCATTCCGGTTACATCTTTAGTAACTGTACGTGTATAAGCTGCCATTAAGCTAAGTGCTTTTGTAGGCTGAGCATTCAGAGTAATATTACCAGACCATCCATAACCACGACTTGTATTCTCCAGAACAAATGCTTTTGTTCCTGTACGATATCCTGCAGGATAGATCGGACGATTATCTACGCCGTTAAAACGAGCAAAACCACCTACATTCGGAATACTCCAGTCTGAAATGGATACGCCGTTAATAGTTTTGTTGAAAATTCCCTCTACTGAAACAGAGAATGGGAAAGAAGTCGGGAATGAATAATCAACAGCCAAAGATGTTTTCCATACCTGAGGCATTTTGAAGTTCGGATCTACACCAGAGATTGATGAAGGTTTTGTTCCTTCTTCCGGAGAGATAGTTGAAGGATAACCTAATGCAATCAATTTATCATATAGAGCTTTGATATTTGCATTTCCATTTGCATCAGTTACTAAACCACCTGCAAAGGTATCCATTGAAAATCCTTTAGCGGCTGCTTCTTTTGCATTGATTTGAGCTTGGTATTGAACCATACCACCCGTGGTAGGCATATTGGTAAAGAACACCAACGGTAAGTTTCCTGAGAAAAGTCCGGTACCACCGCGGAATTTCAAGCTTTTATCTCCCAGTGCATCCCATACAAATCCTACGCGAGGTTGCACAATAAGATTAGTGTTTGGCCATTTTCCTGTGTCCACACGACGTCCATTGTAATCAAGATCTAAAATAGCTTTATTGGTCATCAGGTCAGCATTATTAAACATAAGAGCATCCAAGCGAAGTCCGTAAGAAAGTTTAAAGCGGTCATTTACGCTCCAATCATCTTGTACATAAATACCTATTTTATTTGTTCTTACACGAGCTGCCGGATTTGCTTCACCACCGTAACCGTAAGTAAGGTTCACAATTTCCGGAGTTCCACCGTTCAAGAAATCATCAAGACTTGTATAACGATAATATCCGGTACCGTTACGCATATAGGCGTTGTCTGCCATTTTATACTCGTAAGCAATACCTCCTACTATTTTGTGATTACCCATGTAGTAAGTCAACTCGTCTTTAATGTTCCACACGTTATTGTGAATACCGTTATTCCAAGTGAATAGCTCGTATCCTAATGACATATAAGATTGTCCGTCTTTCAGAATATCGATGAACGGGAATTCAGCAGAGGGTGAACCGCGCAAGTCATCCAGTTTTGAGAAGGTTGCCAAGAATTGGTTCGACAGATTATCCGCTAAACGGCTGTTTAGGTCAAGAGAGAATGAGTGAACCAGGTTGTCTTGTGAATAAAATGAATTTGCAAATGCCATAGAGGCTTTAGAAAGTCTATCTTCAGTCATACGTGTTCCACCGTCCATAGAAGTCCTGTTAGTAGCCGACCAAGAAAGATTTTTCGTATAGTTGTAACGCAAAGCCACACGGTGTTTACTGTTGATGTTCCAGTCCAAACGAGCAAGTAACTTATAGTTGCTTTCATCAGCTGGGAAGCTGGTGTATGAACCGGTATCGTATCCGTATTTTTGCTTTACAAAATCCGAAACTCTTTTCATATCGTCTTCTGTTGTACGTGAAATATAGTTATCCGGATCCGCTTTACCGTCTTTGGAAGCTTTCCAACGATTAACGATTGTTGGGGTTTTAGCCATTTCACCGTTTACAAAGAAGAATAGTTTGTTTTTGATAATCGGACCACCCACAGTGAAGCCGTAAGTTGTATTACGGTCTTTATCACGTGCACCCGCAATCTGCTGAGCATAAACAGCATCACCACGTAAGTTTTCATTTTTGTGGAAAACATAAGCACTTCCTTTGAATGTATTGGTTCCCGATTTGGTAATAGCATTTACACCACCACCGATAAAGTTGGTTTGACGAACATCATAAGGAGCAATTACCACTTGCAATTCCTCAATTGACTCTAAAGAAATCGGATTGCCGCCACCGGGTAGTTTATCACTTAAACCAAAGTTGTTGTTAAAGTTCGCACCGTCCACAGTAAAGTTAGCTGTACGACCGTCTGTACCGGCAAAACTCATTCCATTACCACCATAAGGTGATAGACGAGTTACATCCATAATACTACGATTCACAGTAGGCAAATTAGCTATCTGCGTATTTGTAATATTTGTTGCAGCACCCGTTTTCTCGGTAGTAAATTTAGTACGAGTTGCAGTTACAACTATCTCGTCCAACACAGAGGTTTCTTCTGAAAGCACCACATTCAACGAGTAGTTTTCACCCAAACTCAATGTAATGTTGTTCGTTGTGCTCTTTCCATAGCCCACATAGGTAACAACTACGGTATAAGGTCCACCAACACGCATACCGTTCAGGTTGTAGCGTCCTTCTGCGTTGGTTACGGCGCCGTAAGTGGTTCCTGATGGTGTGTGAGTAGCAACTACCGCTGCACCTATCACAGCTCCTTCAGCATCGGTTACCACACCACTCATACTTGAGGTAGTAACTTGAGCATTCAAAAAATTGAAGCCCAGCATCAATACCGACAAAATCAATAATTTTGTTCTTTTAAGCATAATAAATAATTTTAACGTTTATTTTTATTTTACTAATTGTTCTGCAAAAATAAGTCAATAAATCTGTAAAAGCCTAATAATCTGATTAATTTTTTATTACAAGTTATCAACAAGTTACGCACATTTTTTCATAACTTATTGATTTACACAACCATATAGTTTTTGAGCGGTTTTTGTATAAATTTCAAAAAAATAATTAGATGAATTTAACGGAATATTGTAATATATTTGTAATAGTTTCAAGAAAATATATCACCAACAAATGTTAATTTTTATGAAAACTTTTACTCAGACTATTCATGTAGATAGTTCAATGACCGCCAGCAAATTAGGCTCAGGAAGCTTAAATGTTTTTGCTACTCCGGCTATGGTGGCGTGGATGGAAAATACAGCCATACTTTCCATCGAAAATTTGGAAGAAGGACAGACAACTGTAGGAATAGAAATAAACGTAAAACATCTAAAAGCCAGCAAAGTAAGTGAAGAAATTACATTTACATCAACCCTTATCAGACAGGAAAAAAGAATTTATGAGTTTGAAATAACTGCTCACGACAGCAAGAGCAATTTGATTGGAAGTGCCACCCATAAGCGTGCAACGGTTGAAATTGAGCGCTTTATGAGAAAATTAGATAAGTAATTTCTGGCATATCATTAACATCCAGTGACTGGCTTAAAGCCAACCACCGGGTTATTGAGAAGAAAAACAATCGTTTCCAACGGACAAAATCAAAACTAATTGGATAAAACAGAGATAAATTCAAGATTTTTTCCGAACTTTGCAAAAATTTTTATTTGACATATTTTTAATGAAGACAAACAATGAAAACAGGCGCAGAGACTATAATTCTGACGCCAGCCGTGACGGTAAACAGTTTGAGAAGAAGAATTTCAAAGGAACTCGTGGTGGTGCACGCTTTGAAAAATCAAGCGACAGACCACGCAGTAACGATGATTACAGAAGAAACGACAACAGAAGATTTGAGAAGCGAGATAACCAACGAGACTTCTCTAATTCTGAACGAAAACCTTGGCAAAACAGAGACGAAAAAAGTTTTGATAAGCCAAGATTTGATAGAAATGATGAGCGCAGCGAGCGTTCAGGCTATAGCAAACCAGGCTACAAAAAGAATTTTGAAGGAAGTGAAAGACCTCGCAGATACAATTCGGATAGAAATGAACGTGGTACAGGAAGACTGAGTTTCAAAAAAGCCGGTGATGTGAGTGAAAGATATATTGAAACTCGCTTTGACAATAAAAAAGATGGCGTAAGCTTCCGCAAAAGACGTACTGACGACTACGATCCAAATGCTAAATATAGCAAGAAAAAACAGTTTGAGCACAAACAAAGTTTTGTAGATCCGACCAAACCGGTACGATTGAATAAGTATTTGGCAAATGCCGGAATTTGCTCACGCCGTGAGGCTGATGAATATATCCAAGCGGGAATTATTTCTGTAAATGGCGAAGTAGTAACTGAATTGGGTACAAAAGTGCTTCCTACGGACAATGTGATGTTCCACAATCAACCGGTGAGAATTGAACGAAAAGTATATATCCTGCTCAACAAACCGAAAGACTGTGTAACCACTTCGGAAGACACACATGCCAGAACGACGGTTCTGGATCTTGTGAAAAATGCTTGCAGCGAACGTATTTATCCGGTAGGAAGATTGGATAGAAACACTACAGGTGTACTTTTATTGACAAATGACGGCGACCTTGCATCCAAACTAACGCATCCGAAGTACGAGAAAAAGAAAATTTATCACGTGGGACTTGACCGCGACTTGGAACAAGAAGATTATGATAAAATTCTCAGCGGGATTGATTTGGGTGATTTTAGCGTTAAGGCTGATGCGCTGGATTTTGTAAAAGATGACAGTTTGCGTGAAGTTGGCATTGAAATTCATAGCGGACAAAACCGTGTGGTACGCCGTATTTTTGAAGCTTTGGGCTATAAGATTACGAAACTAGACCGTGTCTATTTTGCCGGACTGACTAAAAAGAATGTTCCAAGAGGAAAGTATCGTTTCCTTTCTGAAAAAGAGATTGGTATTCTGAAAATGGGCGCTCACGAATAAGTGACTATTAAATAATCTATCGGCTGACCCATCAAAGTCAGCCATTTTTTTAATTTACTCTAAAAAAACTTATCATTATGACCACTCAAAACACAACAAACAATAGCACAACAACGACCACAACGACCACAACGACCACCAAACAAAAAAAGCGTCCAAATAGACTGGTAAAATATATCCTGAAACACAAGGTAACGTTTTCTTTGCTATTTGCTTTAATTGTGGTGTTTATTTGGGGACAATGGCAAATTTCACGACTTGAAAAGAAAAATGCCGCGCTGATTGAAACTCATCAAGAACAGATGGATAGTTTGCAAAAAGACGACTATCTACTAGTTTCAAAAGTTTTTTCTTGGGCTGTTCGCAGCGATATGTTACGCAGTAATTTCGAGCAGGCAAACCTCTACATCGAAAGTATTATCAAAGTGCCTATTGTAACAAAAGCCTATGCAATCAATTCAGAAAACAACACTATTATTCTTTCGAGTAATAAAAAGGAAATTGGATTGCCGATTTCTGATGTCCTGCTACTTCAACCCACAGAAACAACAATGCAAAACACACCTAACGGCACACGATTTGTTTCGCCGATTGTCGGACTAAATAGACAGATAGGAATTTCTGTGATTGAGACGACATTAAAGTAGTCTGAACTGTGATTTTTTATGATTTTTTGATTAGTTTGATAATAAATTAGATTATTAGATTATTAGATTCTCAGACGATTAGACAGACAGATAGATAGATAGATAAAAAAGATAGATAGATAAAAAAGATAGAAGACGATAGTCGGAAGCTGACAATAAAAAATGAAGTATAAAAACATCTACAGCACTGCTCTTCATTCATACTTCTTCCCCTTGAGGGAGAAGTCCTGAAGGGGAAAGAGACTTAAAACAATAAAACAATATGACAAACTACAGAAACCTAACAGATAAAGAAATTGCCACCTTAGTAGTTTATGGCTGTACGGCAGAAAACTGGAGCAACGTACTTGTTACTAAAGAGTTTATCCCCGAATTTGTAGCGAATGTTCACTTTTCCGGAAATGTAAAATTAGGAAGGTTCGATAAAGTGTTTGAGATGGAAGGTGGCTTCAAAAAACACAGCGGCATCTATAATGCTTCTATCCATAATTGCACTATTGGTAACGATGTTTTTATCGACAAAATACATAATTACATTGCTAATTATGAAATAGGCGATGAAACTTATATTGAAAACACCAATATAATCTTTGTAGAAGGTAAATCAAGCTTTGGTAATGGCATTCGAGTAACTGTAATGAACGAAACCGGCGGCAGAGAAATTCCTATTTTCAATCATCTTTCAGCTCCATTGGCTTATATTTTAACATTTTATCGCCATAGACCCGAAATGATTACGCGCTTGCAAAACATGATTGATGAATATACGGACAGTGTAAGTAGCACTATGGGGCGAATTGGGAATAACGTAAAAATCATCAATTGCGGTAGATTAAAAAATGTTTGGGTAGGCGATTGTGCGAGCATACAAGGAACTTCCAGCTTAAAAAACGGTTCGGTTAACAGTAATATATCTGCGCCTGTAAAAATAGGTTCGGGAGTAAAATGCAAAAACTTTATAGCTAGTTCGGGAGTAAAAATAACAGATTCTACGCTGATTGCGGATTGCTTTATCGGACAAGGTTGCATAATGGATAAACATTATTCTGCTGTCAATTCGGTTTTCTTTGCCAATTGTCAAGGTTTTCACGGCGAAGCTACTGCAGTTTTTGCGGGTCCTTATACAGTTTCGCACCACAAATCAAGCCTTCTGATAGCCGGTATGTATTCCTTTCTTAACGCCGGAAGTGGTTCAAACCAAAGCAATCATATGTACAAGTTAGGACCGATACATCAAGGTGTAGTGGAGCGAGGTTCTAAAACCACAAGTGATTCTTATATCCTTTGGCCAGCCAAAATCGGAGCTTTTACCTTAGTAATGGGACGCCACACATCACACTCCGACACTACAAATTTGCCATTTTCATACCTGATAGAAAATGCTACGGAAAGTATTTTGGTTCCGGGAATTAATCTTAGAAGTGTAGGGACTATTCGAGATGCGCAGAAATGGCCACGTAGAGACAGTAGAACCGATTTAGAAAAACTAGACCCTATAAACTTCAACCTGCTAAGTCCTTATACTATTCACAAAATGTATAAAGGAATTGAAGTGTTGGAAAATCTGCAAAAAATTTCCGGTGAAACCTCAGAAATTTATGCTTATCAAAATTGTAAAATTAACAACTCTGCTTTGAAAAAAGGATTGTGTTTATACAGATTAGGTATTTACAAATTTTTAGGCAACTCACTGATTAGCAGAATAGAAAAAACCAAACCGACCAATTTTTCTGACCTTCAATCAAAACTTGTTTCTGAAAATAACAAAGGTTTGGGTGAATGGATTGATTTGGCAGGCATGATAGCTCCGAAAAATGAAGTCAATGCTCTACTTGATAAGATAGAAAATAATCAAATTACGCTAAAACAAATTTTAGAAGAATGCTGGCTATTACACAACAATTACTATGAACTTGAGTGGATTTGGGCTCAAGAAAAATTGGAAAAATATTGGAAAAAACCAATTAATCAAGTTAGCAAAAAAGAAATTATAGATTTTATTGAACTATGGCGCGAGTCGGTTGTGAGCTTGGATAAAATGCTTTATGAGGACGCTAAAAAAGAGTTTAACTTAGCCTCCATGACTAGTTTTGGGTTGGATGGCGATGACGCTCAAAAACAAAAAGACTTTGAAAATGTACGAGGTAGTTTCGAGAAAAATCCATTTGTGCAAGAAGTTCTCGGACATATTGATAGAAAAACTGAGTTGGGAAATTCGATGATTAAGTTTATAGAGAAACTAAACTAGCATTGCGTCAAGAAAAACACTGAGTAATGAATAAATAACCGTAAAATTGAAAATTGATTATACGGTTTTATGGATAGATGCTATTAATCATTTTTAAAAACTTATCCACTCGTTGACTCGGAAGTATATCGTTATCAGTATCAAAAACCCAATCGGCTTTTTCTATTTTATCTATTTCCGGCATTTGATTTCGGATACGAGCTCGCACACTTTCCTCGTCTAGCCCATCACGTTTCATCACACGTGCAATTCGCACATCCTCAGGTGCTGTAATTACTACAATTTTATCCATCAATGTATTAAGATTCACTTCAAATAAGATGGCAGATTCCATAAAAAGAAATTTTCTATCGGAATGTTCTTTTATCCATCTCTTTAAATCATCAATTACTGCCGGATGAACAATTGAATTAAGCACTTGCAGTTTCTCAGGATTATTAAAAACAATTTTCGCTAACTTGGCTCGATTAAGTCCGGATAAGTTATAAATATCAGCACCAAAGTGTTCCTTTATTTTCTCTATTAAACTTTCATTTGTATTTTGCAAAACTTTAGCTTCTAAGTCCGTATCATAAACCAATTCACCACAATGCGCTAAATGTCGAGAAAACGTTGTTTTCCCACCACCTATTCCTCCTGTTATGCCTATGACAATTGGTTGTTTCATAATTTTTATGTTTGATGCCGGATATCGGATGTTGGATGCCTTGCTATCTTCTGACTTCCTGTTCCCAACTTAAATATATACTACCTGCTAAAAAAACTACACTCTACATACTACACACTACAGACTAATTAGAATCCAAGGCTAAACCCAACAGTTATTGTAGTATTTTTTCCTTGCAAAAACGCCGGTGTAAAGTAATTTAATGTTTCTTCCGCAGTCATTCGTCGTTCACCTGCTATAGCCTCAGATGTTGCATCATATCCCTGTATATCGCTACTTTCTATTTTTACTACAGCATATGCATTATTGAAGACTTCGTAAAGTGCTCTGAAACCAAAACTTTTATTTGACCAGATCACATCACCTAAAGACGGTTGGCTAATAATTTTGATTATATACGAGTTAGCAACTCCCGGTACCGTACCTTTTTCCCCATTTTCATCATATTTCATCATATTGTACTCATTTCCATGCTTGGCATCCAGATAAAAGACTTCTAAATCCAGTCCGCGAATAGGTTTATAACCCAACGAAGCGTATAATTCCTGCGAATTATCACCTAAATAATGTCCTAAGCTATAGTTATTTGAAGCGTAAGTTATAGCCTCTATTGAGTGTTTGTAGTTTATGATATTTGTTTTTGTAAACTCAACATTCGCACTCAAATTCCGAATAGGAAAATTAGTCAATTTACCACCAACCTTAAAAGAAAACGGATTTTTATCCGGGCTACTCGATTTGAAGCGACTAAATTTCATCTCGTCAAAAAACACCGATGAATATAAATGTAGGTGCTTAATATTTCTGGAACTGATATTAAAAAACAGTTGTGAATTCTGATTTTCTATCCCAAGACCTTTAGTAAGCGTATGGTCTACCGACTTGAAAAATGAAATCGGAATTAAATATCCGGGCTGCACATTGTCTTCCGCATAAACAATTGAGTTTCCAAAAGAGATATTTAGTTTTGGAATAGGAATAAATGTGAACATATTCGCTGCAATATATTTATTGTGATTTCTATACCAACGTTTTACATCATTTTCCACGTAAAATTTTGCACTATCTACTACATTTGAAACAAGCCAACCGTGTATATAATTCATTTCAAACCATTTGGCAGGTCTCAAGTTTAGTGTTATCATTGGAAAAGAAGGCACACGTCCGGAAATAATATTGGAACCGTTGTAATTATCACCCCAAACCACATTGTCTTTTACTAAGCCAACAGAGCCCCAATTCCATCCAAGTTTAACACCACCTCGTGAATCACTAAAATCACTCGGATGCTTGTATTCATAGCCTGGATAATTCGTCAAAAAAGTAGGCTCTGACAAACGTTCAAAATAAAGAGGTGGATTTTCCATTTTAGATTTTCCGGCTGCCGAAATATCACGTAAACTTCCGTAAACACTTACATGCTTGCCTATCATGGCTTGAAAATCAACTCCAAACCAGCGTTGCTGAATTTGTCCATTATCATTGTTTAAGATATGCATTCCCAAAATAGGCTGTACTCTAGCTCTAAATGCCTTATCTCGATAATAAAACATCGGGGGCATCAAGTCTAAGCGTCCTTTTTTACCTTCTATCAGTGGAAATTCAAAATCAGGCAAACGGTCTTGTTCCAATGCAAATTCTTCCAAGAAAAAAGCTAATTCACTTACCTGACGTTTGTTTAATCGCTCTTTTTGTGCATCTGCTTCCAATAACTTTTCAGCAATAAAGCTTCGTGAATACGGTTTCACCACAGAGTTTATTTCAATAACTCCATCATTGGCAAGCTCATCCACAAAATCATAGATGCGACTGTACGAGATATGTTGCGGTATATCTTGTGCGCTCAGCATTAAGCCAAATGCAAGTGCAATCAAGCTAAAGAAAATCTTTTTCATAAAGTTTAGTGTAAATTAAAATAACTATGCACTTCGTGCTTTTTTAAATAAAATATTTTTCAAAATTAAGAAGAAATATCTGACATCTGTTATAAATGTTCCATTTTTCTCACATCGTTCTAGGTATCTTATTTCCGACTCTTCAATATCTTCAAGAGTTTTTGGCATATCGGCATAAAATGGTGGCAACAAACCGGGTTTATGCTTTATACGTAATTCTTGCAATTCTTTGGAATATAAACTAAAATAATGCTCGCTAAGCGGTCGCACACCTACCAATTTCATATCGCCTTTTAGCAGATTATAAACCATCGGTAGTTCATCTAGCTAAAATTTACGCATAAAACGCCCTATAGTGCTAACACGAATGTCATTCTTGAATTTTCCGCCTTCTGCCAAATCGCTTTTCTCATATACATAATCTTGTAAAAACTCGGCATACGGATGCATAGTACGAAATTTATAAACATTAAACAGTTTTCCACCTTTTCCACGTCTTTTGAGCTTAATAAGCACTCCGTAGCGTCGTAAATTTGTAGGTTGCACAGTTTTTATTCGCCTTGCAAACACATAATGTTCATCATTAATTTTCGCTTCACGCTCAATTTTAAACCCACAGAAATTTAACCTTCCAAGCACTTCCGTTTTAGTTAAAACTCGTCGTTGTCCGCCTGTCAAATCATAATATAATCGAGATGTAAAAAGCATTCTAGGGATGAATCGATGGATAATAAAGCGCATGAAATAAATAATATCCGCTATAAACCGCGGGTGTTTTTTGAAAATCTTCTGCTTTATAGTACTCTGAGACTTATAACAGCATACTAACAAACCATTATTTGCTATTTTGTCATTTATTAAGAAAAAAGTTTTATTTATTCCTCGCAGGTTATTTAACCGCTTTAATATGATAAATGTTGAGTATCGGTGTATTTCTACCTCTGTAAGTTCTTTTAAAGAAACTTCCGAAATTACAAAAGTACTACTTGCATACAAATCTGTATTTTTATCAAGAAAACGCCACACTCTTTCACCTGAATAGTCTTTAATGCGTTTTGACCGCTCATCAATTGCATCTTTACTTAGTCTGTACCTTTTAACACTCAACAAATTATTTTCACGTGATTTCGCTGATACCGCCGGCAAATCGTATTGAGTAGCATATTTATACGCATGATAAAAAAACAGAAACAGATATTCAGCGAAAAAAAATGCCCATCATAGTAGTTGTAAGTACATTTTCTGAATATAAACTTTGGGGCTGAATGAGAATAAATCCTCCAAAAATTACGAAAGAAACTAAACTAACATAAAAAAGACGTAATAACGATTTAAAAAAACTGACTTTTGAAACTTTTTCGTATCTCTTGAAAAGGTAAGATAAAAGTATCCAGGTTACAGTAAAAATAAGAAGAGGGATGCTGTATTTCTGAAAAGGTGCAGTTGTTGTAAGCGGTAGAAAAAGAAATATGAAGAAAACATTGATTGTAATAATCAATATATCCACCAGGATAATCCAGAGCTTTGGTTTGTATATTTTCGACACGTTACTTAGAATTTAGAACAATAAAGCAAAGATAGCAATTATTTAGAAACAGAGTAATATTCAATCAAACTTTAAACTAAAATATCTTCGTCTGATGATGGCTGATACGGTCCGTCCTTTACCTCAAATATCGTGGTTCCACTCTCTAAGGCTTCTACTCTATGCCATTGACCAGCCGGAACATGCATTCCAAAGTCGCCATTTGCTATATCTAGTGTAATAGTATCTGAAATTTCTTTATCATCGTTATAGTATTCTACAAGCAATTTTCCTCTAAGCAAAATATAAGTTTCGTCTGTTTCCCGATGTCGATGTATGGGAATAACTGTTCCGGGTTCAAGCACATTTAATAGGCGTTGTGCTTTTGCATCTAACGAACGATGCAAATTATAATTCATTCTCAAACGTGGACTCTGTTTAGCCTGATTTGTTATTTCATCCAAAAGTTGTGTGTTGATAATTGTATCCATTTAGTTGTAGAATTTTGTTTTAGGTAACCCAGCGACTGGCTTATAAGCCAGTCGCTGGGTTATTTTAAGTTTTACAAAAAACGAAGGTTGATATTTAATTATCAACCTTTGCTTTTTTCATCGTCTAAAAATTCGTCTCACGTTTCTCATTACCTTATATCCCATCACAATGCCTTCTATCAAGGAAAAAGCTTTTCCTTTACGTATCGGCGTGGTAATAAGTGATAATGGAAAAAATCTTCTCTTTAAAGAAAATGTGGTAGAATCCTTAGTAAAAGGCACCAAGCGCTTTGTTGAACTGAGCAACTTTGCTTGTTGCTTTTCAATATCTGATTTTAAATCCCGTTTTATTGCCGCTAAATCTTCAAATCGAAGATTTTTTTTATTATCATAAAGTCGTTGCATCGTTTTCATTATCTTGTTTTCCTTCCTCTTTAGTTTCATCATAGAAAATTTCAACCATCATTTTAAGTATCGGAGTTACAAACAATCGCTTTCTGAAAAGCAACGCAATAACAAACAACACTAAAAAAATGGCTGCAACAATTGAATAACTTGCAACAAAACCGAGCGTCGGCTCTAAAGCGTTTGCAAGAGCAAACATCAAATAAAAGAAAGTGCCAAGCATTAGAAAGAACGCCACAAGCGCAAAAATTACTTTGGCAAAAAGTTTTGTTAATTTCTCAATCAAACTTACTTGCAAGTAATCTGTTTGCAATCGCACATACTCCTTCAGTTCAACAAAAACTTGCTGAAATCCATTATTTGTATTTGCGTTTTTTTCAGCCATAATTTCTTATGCTGTAGTTTCTTCTACTTCCGATTTAATGTCATCCACTAAATCTTCCAAATCACCTTTACTTAAATTGATTCCTCTTTTTTTTAGAGCTTCAATTACTTTTTCTTTAGTTGTTTCAAATTCGTCTACAATTTTTGCTCTTGTTTCTGAACCTTTGTCCGGAGCTAATAAAATACCTAAAGCTGCTCCTACTACTGCACCTCCAAGAAGCGCTGCTAATATTCCACCTGTATTTTTCATAACTTTTAAAAATTAAATTGTTAATAAATTAGATTCTATTTTTATAACGATATAAAGATACAAAAAGTTTGTAAAATAACCATATTTTATCAACAAATTCTTAAAACTCCCATCCATTTGTATCAATAATTAGACACAACAGGCAAAAACACAGATATTTGTATAATTGTCAACTTGTTTATTCTTGCTGATAGCCAAAACTACGTAGCTTAATGTCTTTATTTCGCCAATCCTTTTCCACTTTTACAAAAAGTTCTAAAAAAACTTTCTTTTCAAAAAATGCCTCTATATCTTTTCGAGCTTCAATGCCTACCTTTTTAAGCGATTTTCCTCCTTTTCCTATTAAAATTCCTTTCTGAGAATTTCGCTCTACATAAATAAGCGCATTAATTCGAATCAAACTCTCCTCTTCTTTGAATTGCTCCACTTCCACTTCTACCGAATAGGGAATTTCCTTTTCATAGTTCAAAAGAATTTTTTCTCTGATGATTTCCGTTACAAAAAATCTCGCGGGTTTATCCGTCAGTTGATCTTTTTCAAAAAAAGGCGGTGATTCGGGTAATAATTCCAGAATACGTTTGAAAAGTGGCTCAATATTGAATTTCTCTGTCGCTGAAATCGGAAATATCTCTGCCTTTGGAAGTATGGTTTGCCATTTACTCACCAGTTCTTCCAGCTTTTCCTGATTGATTAAATCAATTTTATTAATAATTAGAATCAGAGCAGCGCTGTTTTCATTTACTTTTTCTATAAACTCTTTGTTTTTCTCGTGATTATCCACCACATCCGTAACGTAGAGCAAAATATCTGCATCTGCCAACGCTGAGCGGGAAAAACTCAACATCGACTCTTGTAAGCGATAATTAGGCTTCAACACACCCGGCGTATCCGAGTAAACTATCTGAAAATCATCGCCGTTTACAATTCCCAAAATCCGATGACGCGTAGTTTGAGCTTTGGATGTGATAATGGAAATCCGTTCACCCACCAAAGCATTCATAAGCGTAGATTTTCCCACATTAGGATTACCTACTATATTTACAAAACCTGATTTATGCATAAATTTTCTTTTTTACAAAGATACACATTTTCAGAAAAACTGCATTCATTCAACAATTTTAATTATTTTTGTCGTTAATATTCAGAGCAAAGAGCAAGGACACCGAGAGACTGGCTCTAAACCAGCCTCTTGATTGTAACACGGATAAAGATGAATAAAATATATCAAACCAACCAGATTTTAAAGTACGTTTTTAGCGCTGTGGCAATGCTTATTGTCATTATTTCTACCTTTTTCACCAACCGACTGGCTGAAAATCTTGCCGTAGAAGAGACTAAGAAAATAGAAATTTGGGCAGAAGCTACTAAGCAGCTTATTTTTGCCGATGATGATACCGATGTAAATTTTCTTCTAAATATTATTGAAGGCAACACCACGATACCTGTAATCATGACGGATGAACACGACAATATGCTGCAACATAGAAATGTAAAACTGCCAAAACACAACGAGGAAGCTTTCTTTAAGGAAAAAATTGCCAAATTGAAGGAAAAGCGAAAACCAATCGTGGTTAAACTGGATGAGGATTTGGTTCAATATATATATTATGATGAATCTTTTTTGCTCAAACAATTACATATTTTTCCATTTGTTCAGTTTGGAATTATCATCGTCTTTTTTATCATCGTTATTTTAGCTTTCGCAAGCACCAAACGTGCCGAACAAAATCAAGTTTGGGTAGGATTATCCAAAGAAACTGCACACCAGTTGGGTACGCCTATTTCTTCACTTTTGGCTTGGACAGAGCTTTTAAAACTTCGATATGAGGAAAGCAAACTGATAAATGATATGGAAAAAGATGTGCAGCGTCTGAGCATTATTGCCGATCGTTTTTCCAAAATAGGTTCCAAACCTGACCTTAAACCAACCAATATCGTCGTTTCACTGGAAAATGCAGTAAACTACATCAAAAACAGAAGTTCCAACAAAGTAAAAATTTCGCTTCATACATCTGAAAAATTTTCAATTACCACACCGCTTAACATTCCACTATTTGAATGGGTAATAGAAAATCTTTGTAAAAATGCCATAGACGCTATGGATGGAAGCGGCATATTGGATATTTATATCAATGAAAATCAAAAAGATGTGATTATTGATGTAAAAGACAACGGCAAAGGAATGGAACGAAAACTACATAAAGCTATTTTTACACCCGGATTTACAACCAAAGCTCGTGGCTGGGGACTTGGACTCTCTTTGGCTAGGCGAATTGTAGAAGAATATCACAAAGGGAAAATCTTTGTAAAACAATCGGAAATCAACGTAGGAACGACTTTTAGAATAATTATTCCCAAACAACAAGAGAATAAACAACATAAGTAATAATTATTTTACTTCAATGCTTTTATTTTAATCCAAAAATTCGTACCTTTGCACAGTTTTTTCAATTTTACCAAAAAATGGGCAAATTTGACCAATACAATATTTCGTTAAAAGGACTTAAATCCGGAAGTCAAACTTATGAATTTGACTTAGATAATGAGTATTTCAAAAAAATTGATAGTCCTGAAGTCCAACAAGGTAATGTAAAGGTTAAACTTGTTGTAGAAAAGAACGCTTCACTTTACGAACTTTCTTTCGATGTGAATGGCACCGTTCAAGTTCCTTGCGATAGATGCCTGGATGATATGGACTTAGCCATTCAACACAAAGAAAAACTTCAGGTGAAATTTGGTGAAAATTTTTCCGAAGAAGGCGACATTGTAATTGTACCGGAATTAGAGGGCGCAATAAATATTGCTTGGTTTTTGTACGAATTTATCGTGCTTAACATCCCAATTAAACATGTACACGCACCGGGCGAATGCAATAAAACAATGGTAAGCAAGCTGAAAAAATATGTAACCATAGAAAAAGATGATGAAGAAAACGATGATATCGACTTCGGAGACGATGATTTTGAAGAAGAAGAAACAACTACTGACCCGCGATGGGACGGTTTGAAAAATATATTTGAAAATAACAATTAAATAAGAGAATTAAAATGGCACATCCTAAACGAAGACAATCGAAAACCAGAACAGCAAAAAGACGCACACACTACAAAGCTAAATTGCCAACACTGGCAACCTGTTCAAACTGCGGTGCAAGTCATATTTATCATACTGTATGTCCGGAATGTGGATATTACAGAGGTAAATTAGCTATCGAAAAAAACTTTGCTGAATAACAATAATTTCTAATAAATCAAGTAAATACTTTAATAAATGTATTTACTTGATTTTCCTATTTTAAAAAATCGGTAAAATGTCGCAAATTAATGCTGTCATTACAGGCGTTGGAGGGTATGTACCCGAATATAAACTAACAAATGACGAATTAAGTAGAATGGTCGATACCAGCGATGAGTGGATTACAACACGCGTAGGTATCAAGGAACGTCGTATCTTAAAGGACGCAAAACAAGGTGCATCGTATCTTGGCGCAAAAGCAGTGGAAGATTTATTCGCTAAAAAAGCTGTAAATCCGGATGAGATAGAAATGGTTATTTGCACAACTTCCACACCTGATCATCTATTCCCTTCTACCGCATCTATTATTGCCAAGAAAGTCGGAATAAAAAACGCCTTTTGTTATGATATTCAAGCTGCCTGTACAGGATTTTTAGTAGCTCTGGATGCAGCTTCAAGTTATATAATGTCCGGTAGGTACAAGAAAATACTAATAGTGTCTGCTGAAAAAATGTCGGCAATAGTTGACTATACAGACCGCAGCACCTGTCCTCTATTTGGTGATGGTGCAGGCTGTGCTTTAGTTGAGCCAACTACTGAAGATGTGGGTTTTGTTGATGCTATTTTAAGAAATGATGGAGTCGGCTACATGCATCTTCATATGAAAGCAGGTGGCTCTGCTCGTCCGGCAAGCCATGAAACTGTAGATAATAGAGAACACTTTGTATATCAAGAAGGAACACATGTATATAAACATGCCGTTTGGAATATGGCTGAAACTTCTGCTGAAATTATGCAAAAACACGGTGTTACTGCTGATGATTTAGCATGGCTTATCCCACATCAAGCAAATTTAAGAATCATTGATGCCGTAGTTAAGCGCACCAACGTTCCTTACGAAAAAGTATGTATCAACATTCAGAAATACGGCAACACATCCTCTGTAAGCATTCCACTTATTCTGTGGGAATGGGAAAAACAGTTCAAAAAAGGCGATAAACTTGTATTAACCGCCTTTGGTGCCGGATTTATTTGGGGCTCTGTCTATATAAAGTGGGGATACTAAATAATTGTTTAGCAATAATAAACACAAAACTATAAATAAAAAACTACAAGAAAGAATATCTTGTAGTTTTTTATTTTCTTCTAAATCATTCCAAATAAACACAAAAAACCGCAACACAAACTGATGTATTACGGTTTTTTGTGATCCGGACGGGATTCGAACCCATGACCTACTGCTTAGAAGGCAGTTGCTCTATCCAGCTGAGCTACCGGACCTTGTTCCAAAAAGTTTTGCAAAAGTACAGTAAATTTTGAAAAAAAACAACTCTTTTGCTAAAAAAGGTGGAACTTTGTGTATAATTGTGAGAAAATGAGTAATTTTGAAAATTTAAAATATTAACGAACAAATAGGATGAAAGTAATAAAATTTGGTGGCTCGTCGGTTGGTTCCGTTGAAGGCATGATTGAGGTAAAAAAAATCGTTGAAAGCCAAAAAGAACCGGTAATAGTTGTAGTATCTGCTCTTTCAGGAATTACAGATTTTCTTTATGCAACATCACAAATGGCTTCCGAAGGCAATGCCAATTACCTAAAAGAGTACGAAGGGATGATTGAACGCCATTATGACTTGGTGGACAAAGTAATTCCTGAAACTCGTAAAGAAGAAACAATTGCATTGCTACGTGAGCAATTCAACGACTTAACTAATATCTTCAGAGGAATTTATTTAATAAAAGATATTTCTACCCGTATTACGGACACCATCGTCAGCTACGGCGAAATCCTTTCATCTATCATTGTCAGCAGACTTATTGATGACGCTGTTCATTATGACGCCAGAAATTTCATTAAATCTGTGATGCAGTTTGATAAGCATATTGTTGATTTCCCAACTACCAACAGACTCGTAAATGAAACTTTCAAAAATCTCTCTCAAACGGCTGTTTGTGGCGGATTTATTTCTACAGATGCCAGTACAGGTTACGTAACTAACATTGGTCGTGGTGGCTCAGACTACACGGCTTCTATTATTGCATCCGCACTGAACGCCAGCAAATTAGAAATATGGACGGATGTAGATGGTTTTATGACTGCCGACCCAAAAATCATCAGCAATGCCTATATCATTGAGCATTTGAGCTTTAGTGAGGCTATGGAATTATCCAACTTCGGTGCAAAAGTGATTTATCCACCTACAATTTTTCCGGTTTATCATAAAAACATTCCTGTTGAAATAAAAAACACCTTTAAACCCAATACAACAGGAACATTAATTTCCGGTGATGTAAAATCCACTAAAAACGGAGAAACAAAAGCCATTAAAGGTATTTCGTCTATCAGCGACACCTCACTTATTACCGTGCAAGGTTTGGGAATGGTGGGAGTAATCGGTGTAAACTATCGAATATTCCGTGCTTTGGCAAAAAATGGAATTAGTGTGTTTATGGTTTCACAGGCATCATCAGAAAACAACACATCTATCGGTGTGAGAAGTGCTGACTGTAAGCTGGCTGTAGAAGTTCTTCGGAATGAATTCAAGACAGAAATACAGCAAGGCGAAATCAACGATATAATATCCGAAGATGATTTGGCTACGGTTGCTATTGTAGGCGACAATATGAAACGAACACCGGGTATTGCCGGAAAGCTTTTTGGCACGCTTGGTAGAAATGGTATCAACGTAATTGCCTGTGCACAAGGAGCTTCGGAAACTAACATTTCATTTGTTACAGACCGCTCTGTGCTACGCAAAGCGTTGAACGTAATCCACGATTCATTTTTCCTATCCGAATACAAAGTACTAAACCTCTTTGTAGTTGGTGTGGGTACAGTTGGTGGTAGCTTATTAGATCAAATCAAAAATCAGCGTCAAAAATTGATGGATCAAAATGGTTTGAAAATCAACGTGGTAGGAATTGCATCCAGCAAGAAAATGACTTTCAATCGTCCGGAAATTGATTTAGAAAACTGCATTGAGAGATTAAAAACTGAGGGTCAACCTGCATCCGCCAAAGCCATTAAAGAAGAAATTCTGAAAATGAATATCTACAACCCTGTTTTTGTGGACTGTACGGCAAGTCAGGAAATTGCTGATTTGTATCAAGGTCTGCTCGACAACAATATTTCAGTGGTTACTGCCAATAAAATTGCCGCTTCATCCGAATATCATAAATACGAGAAACTCATTCGCACTTCACGTCAACGAGGTGTAAAATTCTTATTTGAAACCAATGTAGGTGCCGGATTACCAATTATCAACACAATGAATAACCTGACGAATAGCGGCGACAACATTTTGAAATTGGAAGCTGTACTTTCAGGTACTTTGAACTTTATTTTCAACACGTTAAGCGAAGAAATTCCGCTGAGCAAGGCTATCATGATGGCGAAAGAAGCAGGATTCTCAGAACCGGATCCACGCATTGACCTAAGCGGAAAAGATGTGATTCGTAAATTGGTTATTTTGGCACGTGAAGCAAACTACGTGGTAGAACAAGAAGATGTAGAGAAAAATCTATTTATTCCCGACAAATATTTCCAAGGCACGTTGGACGAATTCTGGAAAAACATCCCTGAACTGGATGCAGAGTTTGAAGAAAAACGAAAAAAACTAGCGGAAGAAGGCAAGCGTTGGCGATTTGTAGCAAAAATGGATCGCGGAAAATGCGAAGTTGGACTACAAGCTGTGGACAGCATGCATCCGTTCTACGACCTGCAAGGCAGTAACAACATTGTGCTAATGAAAACCGAGAGATACAACGAATTCCCGCTAATTGTGAAAGGTTACGGCGCCGGTGCAAGCGTTACTGCCGCCGGAGTTTTCGCAGATATTATCAGTATTGCCAATATCAGATAGAAATGTTATTTAAGAATAAAATATCAATTTGTTTATTGGGAATTTTCCTGATAGGAATTGCTGTTTCCTCTTGCAAAAAACAGCGACCACAATTACCGTCAAATAAATCACATGTTGTAGATTCAGCTACAATAAAACTTCGTGATTTCAACAAAGAAGTTACACTAAGCGAAGACAGTGCTATCGTGCTTTTTCTTGCTTCGCAAAACTTGCAGTTTACAAAAACCGAATCAGGCATTTGGTATTATTTTGAAAGACAAAACAACGCTAAACAGAAACTTGAAGAAAAAGTCGTAAATTTCAGTTATCAAATGTTTTCCATGAATGGAACTATGTTAGATTTAGAAGAAAATAAAACCATTGATTTTGAAAAAAAACAGATTCCTACCGGACTGGAAGAAGGCTTAAAACTTATGCAAAAAGGTGATATTGCACGCTTTATAATACCGTCTTATTTGGCATTCGGTGCACAGGGAAATGAATGGGTGAAGCCTTACACTACGCTTATCTTTTTTGTTGAAAGGCACTAATAATCTTATTTAACTAGATTTTTTATCAAATAAACTGCATCATTACTAAAAATTAACTTTTATATTTCATACAAAAATCGGATATTTGCACTTTATTCCACGATTAATTACATTCAGAATAATATGAAATCGAAACTTACAATTCTACTCACTCTAATGATAGTTGTATTTAGCACAGCATGTAACAAAGGTAAAACTTACTCACAACTACAAGATGAAGAGCAAGTAGTTATTGAAAATTACATAAAAAGCAATAATATTCAGGTAGTTACTACCCTACCAGAATCGGGAGAATGGGGGGAAAATGTATATTACAAATCGCCATCCGGACTTTATTTTCATATGATAAACGAAGGCGTAAAAACTGATTCGATACGCAGTAACACACAAGTTGGATTTCGCTATATTGAAAGAAATATAGATGAAGAAAACAGCATTCGAAGACAAAACTGGGAACCACGCGACTTCAAAGAGCCGATAACATTTATTTATGGCAGCGCTTCTGTAAGCTTATACATGGGTGTAGGTTTGCAAGAAGCCATCGGACTTATGAAATATAAATACTCTGAAGCTATGGCAATTGTACCTTCCGGACTCAACACAAGTGAATATAGCAAAGACAGGTACAAGCTATATCCGGTTATTTACAGATTAAAAATCACAAGTATCAAATAAATTATAGACACCCCTATCGATTAGATGAAGGGGTGTTTATGTTTACATTATAATAAATCTCTAACTTATACAAAATACTATGGCACTTATTAAATCTATTTCAGGTATCAGAGGTACTATTGGCGGACGTGCCGGTGAAGGATTAAGTCCGCTTGACTTAGTGAAGTTTACTTCTGCGTATGCAAGTTTTATTCTTTCTTCGAAAAAATCAGATTCCAAAACCATTGTAGTTGGACGTGATGCACGTATTTCAGGCGAAATGGTCAACAAGGTAGTCGTGGGAACACTGATGGGTATGGGAATGGACGTATTGGACATTGGCTTGGCAACTACCCCAACAACCGAAATGGCGGTTAAAGCGGAAAAAGCTGCCGGTGGAATTATTCTTACTGCAAGTCACAATCCAAAACAGTGGAATGCACTAAAACTTTTGAATGAAAAAGGCGAATTCCTTAATGCAAAAGAAGGACAAACTATTCTGAAATTAGCAGAAGCCGATGACTATGTTTTTGCAGAAGTGGATAATATCGGTAAGCTTAGCACAAGCGACGAATACACTAAAAAACATATAGAAAAAATTCTTTCGCTTGACTTGGTAGATGTAGATGCCATCAAAGCTGCCGACTTCAAAGTGGCGATTGATTGTGTAAATTCTGTAGGTGGAATTGCTATCCCCGAACTGCTGGAAGCTTTGGGCGTGAAAACGGTAGAAAAACTCTACTGCGACCCAACCGGACACTTCCCACACAATCCGGAACCCCTACCCGAGCATCTTACAGAAATTTCCGACCTGATGAAATCCGGAAAATTTGACGTAGGATTTGTAGTTGACCCGGATGTGGACAGATTGGCGATTATCGGTGAAGACGGAAGCATGTTTGGTGAAGAATATACCCTTGTAGCCGTGGCAGATTATGTATTGCAACATACACCCGGAAATACGGTTTCAAATATGAGCTCTACTCGTGCATTAAGAGATGTTACACATAAATACAACTGCGAATATACTGCATCTGCCGTAGGTGAAGTAAACGTGGTGACACAAATGAAAGCAAGCAATGCTGTAATTGGTGGTGAAGGAAATGGTGGAATTATCTACCCTGCAAACCACTACGGACGTGATGCATTGGTAGGTATTGCGCTGTTCTTAAGCCATTTGGCAAAAGAGAAAAAGACAGTAAGCGAACTTCGAAAAACCTATCCAAACTATTTTATGAGTAAAAATAAAATAGAGCTTACTCCGCAAATTGATGTGGATGGCGTTTTAGCAGTTATCAAAGGCAGCTACAAACAATACGAAATTAACGATATCGACGGTGTAAAAATCGACTTCCCGCAAGGTTGGGTACACCTTCGTAAATCCAACACCGAACCCATTATCCGTATTTATTCTGAAGCAGGAACACCCGAACAGGCTGACAACTTTGCAAAAGCGATAATGGATGAAATTAAACGAATTGCCGGAATTTAAGATTATTGCATTTCAACAGTATAAAAACCTAATAGGGCTTATCCTTATTAGGTTTTTTACTTATTTGGCAATCTAAAAACCGTTTGGTAACTAATAATTGATTATCTTTGTGAGACATATATAATTGCAACAATATGAATAGGCTATTTAGACTATTGGTTTAGCACTTAGCGTAATAGCTGATGTAGAAATATAATCCATTTTAAGTTCTACATTAGGATTTTAACTGCTACTTTTAAAATAAATTATTTAACTAGTAAACCCTGCCTGCAGCAGGTAGGTAGCCAACTATTTAACCACACAATGAATACAATAGGCAAACTTTTTACATTTACATCATTCGGCGAATCGCACGGCAAGGCAGTTGGTGGCATTATTGACGGCTGTCCGGCTGGAATTAGTATTGACGAGGAATTTATTCAAAATGAGTTGAGACGCCGTCGTCCGGGACAATCCAAAATTACCACACCACGTGAGGAAGAAGATAAAGTGGAATTTCTTTCGGGGATTTTTGAAGGAAAATCGACCGGAACACCCATTGCCTTTGTAATTTGGAATAAAAATCAAGAGAGCAAGGATTACGACCACCTGAAAGATATCTATCGTCCTTCACATGCCGATTACACTTACCAACAAAAATATGGAATTCGCGACCATCGCGGGGGTGGCAGAAGTTCGGCACGCACTACCGCCGGATGGGTGGCAGCAGGTGCCATTGCGAAATTGATTTTGAAGCAGTTAGGTGTTGAAATTACAGCCTACACTTCGCAGGTGGGACATATTGCCGTAAAAAACAGCTATGAAAAGCTGGATTTATCGCAAGTAGAAAGCAATATCGTGCGCTGTCCGGAACAAGAAACCGCTCAAGAAATGATAGACTATATCAATCAACTTCGCAGCGAAGGAAACTCAATCGGCGGAACGGTAAGTTGCGTTATAAAAGGCGTTCCCGTGGGTTGGGGAGAGCCTGTATTCGGGAAACTTCAAGCTCGATTGGCGGCTGCGATGCTCAGCATCAATGCCACACACGGCTTTGATTACGGAAAAGGGTTTGAAGGAATAGCTATGACAGGAAAAGAGATGAATGACCCATTTGTTATGAAAGACGGAAAAGTCAGCACGCTCACTAATCATTCGGGCGGCATTCAAGGCGGCATCAGCAACGGACAAGACATCTATTTCCGTGTACTTTTCAAAGCCGTTTCCACCATTTTGCAAAAACAAACCACACTTGACAAAGACCTAAAAAGCGTAGAACTGGAAGCAAGAGGCAGACACGACCCTTGCGTACTTCCACGTGCAGTTCCCATTGTAGAAGCTATGGCAGCAATTACGTTGCTTGACTTGTATTTAATGAGTAAATAAATATGTTCAAAGAAACTCTCACACCCAATCATTGGCTAATAATCACGAATCCAACCGCCGGAAAACGTCGATATAAGCGGCAGCGTAGGTTTGTACAAAACGAACTCGACAAAGCCGGCATTTCCTATATTCTCAAATTAACTGCTTACTCTGGTCACGCTATTGAAATTGCAAAAGAATATACAAAGAGAGGATGCCTGAATTTCCTTGTATTAGGCGGCGACGGGACAGTTAGTGAAGTCGTAAACGGTATATTCGCTGCTCAACCGAAAGACAGTTCAAAGATAAAATTGGCTTTGCTACCACGAGGAACGGGAAATGATTGGGGAAGATTTTGGAAGCTGACAAAAAACGACAAAGCTTCCTTAGCAGTTTTTCTAAAAGGCAAAACTCAACTGATAGATATCGGAAAAGTGGACTATCGGGACAAGGAAAAGTTGCATAAAGAGCGTTATTTTATCAACTCAATAGGATTTGGACTTGACGCCGAAGTGGTGAATGTTACGCACAGAATGAAAAAGTATGTTGGCAGCTTCTCGCCACTTTATACTGTTACGTTAGTTTCCGCTGTGTTTGGTTACAAGTCATTTCCGACAAAGTTAAAAATCAACGACAAAGAATACAATCCGCTACTGTTTACCATGAACATCGCCAACGGACCTTATACCGGCGGTGGCATTAAACAAAACCCGCAAGCAGTACCCTACGATGGCATTTTTGATATGATGTTTGTGGAAAAACCGACAGTAAAAGATATATTAACTGCATTAGGCAAGCTTTTCAATGGTAAACTCACCAAGCATCCTGCCATAAATTATTTCCGAACAAAAGAAGTAAGCGTTGAAGTAGAAAAACATATTCCCGTGGAAGCCGACGGTTTAATTCTCAAAGACGCAACTAACTATTCCATTTCGATTATTCCAAACGCTATTCAGATGGTGGTTCCTTAACTATCTTTTTCTATACGGATTGCTCAGTTTGTAACTTACACCAATTTTTATTCCCATTTCAAGGACTTTTCTGGATGTAAAATTAAAATCAACGGGTAAAATAGAGTGCATTTTCACATAAGGATTGACAAAAACACCAAATCCGACAGGTGAAACAAAGCTTACCCCACCACCAAAATAAGAACCAATTCCAGCTTCATGCGTCACATCCACCAAAATACCAGAATTTACAAATCCATATTTTAAGAATTCCGCCTTTACACCGATAGGAATATTCAATAAATTCTCATCCTTTTTATTAATCTGTGGTTCCGCTTCGCCATCAACCAATGGCAAAATTTCATCAAAACGTTGTCTGCTATAATTTAGTCCCGTTTCCAATTCAAGCCAATCTGTAATTGGATGCCAGTAATTCGCTTCAAATGACATAAATCCACGTCCAACGGTGGTATTTTCATAATATTTGTTGGCGGTATTGACCATGGCATTTTTATTTATCGCAGAAAAAGAAAAACCAACTGTTCCTTTACTTTGAGCAAATACCAAACCACAAAACATCACTGACAAAACCAATACTGCTACTCTTATCTTTTTCATAAAATTCTCTTTTTTCTTCAATTATTGACGACAAAATTAATCATTTAAGAAAATATACACAAACTATATTTGAAATAAGAATTTCAATGGCAAAATGAAAAGAAAAACACTTTAAAATTACTATCTTTGTAGCTTAATTATAACACCAATCTAATAAGAAAATATTCGTTATTTTTTAGTTATGATACACTTTTTCCAATCTTCCGATCAGCACATCTACGCTGTACAAAGCACATCACAATTTGACGATGAAGTAACTAACAAGCTTATCTGGCTATTTGGCGAAGCTAAACCGCTTAACACAAGTACTGTGGAAGGCGTTTTTGTGGGTCCGCGCCGTGAGATTATCACACCGTGGGCGACCAACGCGGTAGGTATTACCCAAAACATGGGCATCGAAGGCATTACGCGTATAGAAGAATTTTTCCCATTCACTGCAGAAGGCACTTTTGACCCGATGCTGCAACGCAAATACAACGGCTTAAATCAGGATATGTTTCTGGTGGACAAAGAGCCGGAAGGCATTATTTACATTGATGATATTGCGGCTTACAATGTAAAAGAAGGCTTGGCGCTTAGCGAAGATGAAATTGAGTATTTGAATAATGTTTCTAAGAAAATCGGCAGACAACTTACTGATAGCGAAGTGTTTGGTTTCTCACAAGTGAACTCTGAGCACTGCCGTCACAAAATTTTCAACGGACAATTTATCATTGATGGCGAGGAAAAAGAGATGTCGCTTTTCCAACTTATCAAACAGACTTCAAAAGATAATCCGAACGATTTAATTTCTGCTTACAAAGACAACGTGTCCTTTAATCAAGGTCCTGTAGTAGAGCAATTTTCTCCAAAATCTGAAGATAAAGCAGATTTTTTCCATACAAAAGAAATAGAAACTGCTCTCTCGATGAAAGCCGAAACACATAACTTCCCGACCACCGTTGAGCCATTTAACGGCGCTGCAACGGGAACAGGCGGTGAAATTCGTGACCGATTGGGCGGTGGAAAAGCGAGTTTGCCGTTGGCAGGAACAGCAGTTTATATGACCGCCGACCCGCGCCTTCGTCCCGATGCGCAACAAAAACCGCTTAAAGAGCGCAAATGGCTCTATCAAACACCGGAACAAATCCTTATTAAAGCATCCAACGGTGCATCCGACTTTGGAAATAAATTCGGACAACCGCTGATTTGTGGCTCTGTGCTTACCTTTGAACATCAAGAAAACGATAAAACTTTCGGTTTTGACAAGGTAATTATGCTTGCCGGCGGTGTGGGAATGGCGAATAAACGTGATGCACTAAAAGGCACGCCGGAAACCGGCGAAAAAGTGGTGGTAATGGGTGGTGACAACTACCGCATCGGAATGGGCGGTGGCGCTGTTTCATCTGTGGAAACGGGGGAATTTAATAATGCCATTGAGCTGAATGCCGTGCAACGTTCGAACCCTGAAATGCAAAAAAGCGTGGCAAACGTAATTCGTGCATTGGCTGAAAGCGACAACAACCCGATTGTATCTATTCACGACCACGGCGCAGGCGGTCACTTGAACTGCTTGTCGGAACTGGTGGAAACTACCGGCGGTGTGATTGAATTAGATAAACTGCCTGTGGGCGACCCGACTTTGAGTGCCAAAGAGATTATCGGCAACGAAAGTCAGGAACGCATGGGACTTTTGGTAAAAGAAGAAGACATCGAACGCTTGCAAAAAATTGCAGAACGTGAACGTGCACCGATGTACGTAGTGGGCGAAACAACCGATGATATGCAATTTGTATTCAAACAAAAAGACGGCGAAAAACCAATTGACTTGCTACTTGAATATATGATTGGTAAACCGCCAAAAACCGTGATGGTTGACAATAGCATCGATGAAAAATATGCACCTGTGGAAGTTGACGAAGAAAAAATGCAGGAATATTTGCAGAATGTACTTCGAATGGAAGCGGTGGCTTGTAAAGATTGGTTGACCAACAAAGTGGACCGTTCCGTAACCGGAAAAGTGGCTCGTCAACAAACTATCGGTGAAATCCAATTGCCACTCAGCGATTTAGGTGCAATGGCACTCGATTATCGTGGGAAAGCAGGTATCGCAACTTCCATCGGACATGCGCCACAAGTGGCTCTGATTGACCCGGCAGCAGGTTCTGTAATGGCGATTGCAGAAGCATTGACCAATATCGTTTGGGCACCGTTGAAAAATGGATTGAGCAGCGTTTCGCTTTCTGCTAACTGGATGTGGCCTTGTAAAAATCCGGGTGAAGATGCTCGTCTGTATAAAGCAGTGGAAGCTTGTAGCGAATTTGCAAGCACCATCGGAATTAATATCCCTACGGGAAAAGACAGCCTTTCGATGACACAAAATTACCCTGACGGCTCAAAAGTTTTTGCACCGGGAACGGTAATTATTTCGGCAGCAGCGGAAGTTTCTGACATTAAAAAGATAGTTAGTCCACTAATTATCAACGACAAAGACACTCAACTTTACTATATTGATTTCTCTTTTGATAAACATAAATTGGGTGGTTCCGTATTGGCACAAACGCTTAACAAAGTGGGTGCAGAAGCTCCAACGGTGCAAGATACGGAATATTTCAAAGCTGCATTTGAAACCATTCAAAGTCTTATTAACAAAGATTTAATCCTTGCCGGACACGATATTTCTGCCGGCGGTATGATTACTACCCTACTTGAAATGTGTTTTGCAAACAATTCAGGCGGTCTGAAAATCAAGTTGGAAGGAATTGCTGAAAACTCTTTGGTGGAAGTTTTATTTGCAGAAAATCCGGGCGTAATCATTCAAGTAAAAGATACGATTGCAGTAGAAAAAACATTGAAAGCTAATGGAATAGGCTTTGCTAAAATTGGCAGTCCAATCGAAGAACGCCGTCTTGAAATTCACAAGAAAAAACTGGCTTATTCATTCTCAATCAATGAAATGCGAGATATTTGGTACGAGACTTCTTATCTATTGGATAAAAAACAGAGCGGCGAAACAAAAGCAACGGAACGTTTTGAAAACTATAAAAAACAGCCGCTTGAATTTGCATTCCCGACAGATTTTACCGGAAAACTTTCGCAATACGGAATTTCCCCCGACAGAAAAGAGAGCGGCATAAAAGCAGCCATTATCCGTGAAAAAGGTACAAATGGCGAACGCGAAATGGCGTACGCGCTTTATTTAGCGGGATTTGACGTGAAAGACGTGCATATGACAGACCTTGCAAACGGTAGCGAAACTTTGGAAGACATCAATATGATTGTATTCTGCGGTGGTTTCTCTAACTCGGATGTGCTTGGCTCTGCAAAAGGTTGGGCTGGCGGATTTTTATACAATGAAAAAGCAAAAGCGGCACTCGATAATTTCTACAAACGCAACGATACATTGAGTTTGGGAATTTGCAACGGTTGTCAGTTGATGATGGAATTGAACCTGATTAATCCTGAACACGAAAAACGTACTCGAATGTTGCACAACGAAAGCGGTAAGTTTGAAAGTTCGTTTGTAAGCTTGCAAATCCCTGAAAATAATTCGGTGATGTTTAATACGCTTTCAGGCAGCAAACTTGGAATTTGGGTGGCACACGGCGAAGGTAAATTCTCAATGCCGATGGATGAAAGTGACTATAATATTATTGCTAAATACAACTACGACAGCTATCCCGCAAATCCGAACGGTTCGGACTATTCTGTGGCAGGAATTTGCTCGGCAGACGGTCGTCACTTGGCTATGATGCCGCACTTGGAACGTGCAATTTTCCCGTGGCAATGTGCTCACTACCCGACCGAACGTGTTAATTCAGATGAAGTTACACCTTGGATTGAAGCGTTTGTAAATGCAAGGAAATGGGTGGAAGAGAATAAGTGATTTGCGAGAGCAAGGAACAAAGAACAAAGAGCAAAGACAAGAGATAAAAGATGACGGATGATAGACAGCGAGGAATATATATTATCTGTAATAGTTCCTTAAACAAAATATTTTGACACATAGTTGCATATAGTACTCTATCACATAGTACCATATAGTTTTTAAAGTCAATTTTTAGTCCACATAGACCGTTATTGTTACTTCATTGCTTTACGATAGGGGGGAAAATAAAAAATTTTATTTTTATTCACCCCGATAGCTATCGGGGTGAACTTGTATATTTAGCGTTAATCTCAATCATGAAAAAAACTATGTGATTATCCGCAATTATTCCCAATGAATGTCAATATGTTGATTGTAACTACTGCAACCAACCGCTTTATGCGGTTTGTTGCGTTGCCGACAGAAAGATTGCCTTTTTACAATCAATCAACAACGGGACGAACCGACTTGAAGCGGTTAGTCCCTGTGCTAAACATAAAGTTGTTGCATTTAGGAACGTATGCGGATATTCATAAAAAACTATGTGTACTATATGTTCTAAATGTTTTCTATCCGCCTTTGTCGGACAAGTTGTGTCAAATAAAATTATACGGTTTTTAGAAATAATGCTGACATATTAAATATGGTGCGTACTAACTGACTACTAACTACCGACTACCATCTACTGAATAACAATGAACTTGGAACTATTCATAGCGAAACGCATTCATTTTGAGAAGAAGGGCGAGAAAAATGTTTCTCGTCCTGCTGTGCGTATTGCTACCATTGGGATAGCGGTGGGTGTAGCTGTGATGTTGGTTGCAATTGCCGTGGTGGTCGGGTTTAAGCAAGAAATCAGAAATAAAACCATCGGTTTCGGCTCGCATATTCAGATTACCAATTTTGACAATAACAATTCCTACGAAATGCAGCCTATCAAACTGAATGACAGTTTGCTGAGTTCGCTAAAATCCATTCCGGAACTTCGCCATTATCAGCGATTTGTAACTAAACCGGGCATTATAAAAACGGAAGAACATTTCGAAGGAATGGTGCTGAAAGGTGTGGGCGAAGAGTTTGATTGGGAATTTTTCAAGTCCAATTTGGTAGAAGGCGAAATCTTAAATTTATCGGACAGCACATCGCGCAACGAGGTGATTATTTCCAAAATGCTGGCGGATATGCTGCAACTAAAAGTGGGTGATGCTTTTTTTACCTACTTTTTTCAAGAGCAAGTTCGTGTGCGTAAATTTACGGTAAAGGGAATTTACTCCACCAATTTCGCTGAATATGATAAGCTGTTTATTCTGACCGATATTCGTATCACGCAGCGATTAAACGGCTGGGAACCCGAATATTTCAGCGGATTGGAAATATTAATTGACGATTTTGAGCATTTGGACAAGGCACATTCAGAGGTGTATGCCAAAGTTGCCAATCGATTTGACGAAAACGGAAACGGTTATTTTGTGCAGAACATCAAACAGATTAATCCACAGATATTCAGTTGGTTGGATTTGCTGGATATGAATGTTTGGGTTATACTGTTTTTGATGCTTGCCGTGGCTGGATTTAATATGATTTCGGGTTTGCTGATTTTAATTTTGGAAAAAACGAATATGATTGGTATTCTGAAATCTTATGGCGCAAAAAACTGGTCTATCCGTAAAATTTTCCTGTATGAAAGTATTTTCTTAATCGGGAAAGGGATGTTTTGGGGCAATGTAATCGGTCTTGCCATCTGCTTTATTCAGTATCAGTTTGAAGTAATTCCGCTCGACCCTGCATCCTACTACACATCCACCGTTCCGATTACTTTTAATTGGCTTTACATTATTTTACTCAATATAGGTACGCTGATTACGTCTATTTTGATGCTAATCGGACCTTCGTATTTGATTACTAAAATTTCGCCGGCGGCGATTATTAGGTATGAGTAGTGGTAGGCATTTTAGGCATACATGAAACTGATATTGGTTACAATCTGATTTTAACCTGTTGTCCAATAAAAAAACATAATGTCGCAGCTACGCAGCTCACTATTGATGTTTATGCAATACTCTACCATAATTTCGCAACTACGTTGCTTTTTAGGTGCGTAGCACCGTAATTATGGTAGTTTTAAATTCATTTATTCCACAGAAAGCTGCGTAGCTGCGACATTTTCAAATAATAAAACAGCATTTATAAGCAAAGCAAAATGCTCCGCCAACAGTCGGATCAGTTTGCTGTTTCATCAACCCCCAACTAATCAACTATCAATGAGAGATTTATTTAGCGATATAGAACAAGAAGTTTCGGAAAACACAAATTCAAATAATGAAATTGAAGTGCAAATCAAGGCACTTCGGAAAGAGCTTGATGAGCATAATTATAAATATTATGTGTTGGCGAAACCGACGATTTCAGATTTTGAATTTGATAAAAAAATGCGGCAACTTCAAGATTTGGAAGAGGCTTACCCGCAGTTTTTTGACCCCAACTCCCCTACCCAACGTGTCGGTAGTGATTTGAATGTCAGTTTTGAGCAGGTAAAACACCAATACCCGATGCTTTCGCTGAGCAATACCTATTCCGAAGGCGAAGTGCTTGATTTCTATGAACGTACAAGCAAACTGTTGAATGCTGACTTTGAGTTGGTGTGCGAACTGAAATACGATGGAAGTTCCATTTCGTTGATTTATGAAAACGGTGAGCTGGCACGTGCGGTAACGCGTGGCGATGGTGAAAAGGGCGATGATGTAACTGCCAATATCAAAACCATCAAAAGCATTCCACTGAAATTGCACGGTTCCGATTTCCCTGAAAAGTTTGAAATACGAGGCGAAATTTTGATGCCTT
The DNA here is from genome assembly GCA_012837935.1 of Bacteroidales bacterium. Classification (GTDB taxonomy): domain Bacteria; phylum Bacteroidota; class Bacteroidia; order Bacteroidales; family Paludibacteraceae; genus UPXZ01. The sequence continues at coordinate 36,699 of DUQG01000076.1, read as the reverse complement.
GGCCTGTGTTTGATGAACTTAATAGAGAACGCGAAGAACAGGAAGAACCGCTATTAGCCAATCCGCGAAATGCTGCTGCCGGAACATTGAAAATGCAAAACTCTGCCGAAGTAGCTAAGCGAAAGTTAGACGGATTTTTCTACTATTTATTGGGCGAAGACTTACCCGCTGAAACGCATTCCGACAATCTGGAAACAGCACGAAAATGGGGATTTAAGGTTTCTGATGCCGTGAAAGTTTGCAAAAATCCTGAAGAGGTGTTTGAGTTTTTGCGCTATTGGGATGTGGAAAGAAAAAACCTGCCTGTTGCCACGGATGGCGTGGTAATCAAGGTAAATTCAATTATCCAACAACGCAATCTTGGGTTTACCGCCAAATCGCCACGCTGGTCAATTGCCTATAAATTTCAAGCTGAGCAAGCCGTAACACGCTTAAATTCAGTCAGCTATCAGGTGGGACGCACCGGTGCCGTAACGCCTGTGGCAAACTTGGAAGCGGTACAACTTTCAGGAACGACCGTAAGGCGAGCGTCCTTGCATAATGCGGATATTATTGCCGGATTTGATTTGCATATCGGCGATATGGTTTACGTGGAAAAAGGCGGGGAAATTATACCAAAAATCACCGGCGTGGATACGGATACACGAAACGATGACGGCGAAAAAGTGGAATTCATAACAAACTGTCCCGAATGTGGAACTGAATTGATACGGATAGAAGGCGAAGCTGCGCACTACTGTCCCAACGAGTACGCCTGTCCGCCGCAGATTAAAGGAAAAATTGAGCATTTCGTAAGTCGAAAAGCGATGAATATCGACGGATTGGGAAGTGAAACGGTTAATTTACTTTACCAAAACAACATTATCGAAAACATCGCCGACATTTACGATTTGAAATTGACGGATATTGCCGGATTGGAACGATTGGGCGAAAAATCAGCACAGAATATTATGGATGGCATTGAAAAATCCAAAGAAGTACCATTCGAGCGGGTGGTTTTTGCACTGGGAATTCGCTACGTAGGTGAGACGGTTGCCAAAAAGCTGGCAGGACATTATAAGTCCATTGAAAAACTTGAAAACACCACAATTGATGAGCTAGTTACGGTAGATGAAATTGGAATAAAAATTGCCGAAAGTGTAGTGCAATATTTTGAAAATGAACACAATAGAGCATTAATTGAGCGACTAAAAGCTGCCGGTGTGCAACTTGCTGTGAGCGAAGATATGATGCAACCCAAAAGCGACACACTCGAAGGGAAAACCATAGTAATCAGCGGCACATTTAAGCATCACTCACGCGACGAGTACAAAAAAATGATTGAGCAGCACGGCGGAAAAAACAGCGGAAGCGTATCGGGTAAAACGAGTTTTATACTTGCAGGCGAAAATATGGGACCTGAAAAACTTAAAAAAGCTGAAAAATTAGGTATAAAATTACTTAGTGAAGAAGATTTCTTGAAATTGATAGGGAAATAATTCTATTTTTTAGTTAATTTTGTTGATTAACACCTATTTTGAATTTTAAAACATAGAGAACAATAGTTTATTTTTAAGCTTATTATTTACAAAGTTGTAGTATTTCGAGAACATAGTTTAAAAATATCTTCGATATTTTTTCTATGTTTACGAAAGCAAGAGAATGAGTGCAAATCCATCTATGTTTACTACTGTTTTAGAAAAGTATGAAAAAACTCAAACAATATATATTCCAAAGGCGACTTAAAAAGCACTTGCAAGAAAACTCACGTCAGCAAAGAAGTGTGAATTACAAGAATGCAAAAACAGTTTTATTAGTTTTTGAAAGTGATTATACTGAGAAAAATAAATTTATCAAACAAGTGATTGAACAACTCGCTTCTGACGGAAAAAAAGTTTTTGCTTGGGGATTTTTGAATATAAAAATGAGTTCAACAGCCATTTTACCCACATTCAAAATTTTAGACCGTAAATCATTGGACTGGCTCGGATGTCCCAAAGAGAGCTTTCTGAGAGAATTGAAAGATGAAGAGTACGACATGCTGATAGACCTGACGTTAAAGGAAATTCTGCCGCTACAATATGTAAAAATGTACGCTAATGCCGCTTTCAAAGCCGGAATAAGCTATTCAACCGATAAATTGCTGGATTTTGTATTCAAGATACCGCCACAAGAAGAACCCGTTGAAAATCCAACTGAGGAAGAACTTAGAAAAATAGAATATCAGGATTTAAACAAGAGCTTATTTCAAACCGACCAACAGTATCTTTTCGAACAATTGATTTTTTATCTTAAAAAAATAGAAACAAAGGATTAATTTGACTATTTTTGCACTCGAAAAAAGACATTTGACAACAAAGTGCTAAAAAAAGCATTATTTTGAAAATAAAAATTAGGATTCACTTATAAATAAGTAATATACAAAGGAATGTTGAACACGAAATTGGTTGGGATGGGTGTTGCGCTGGTTACGCCTTTCAAAGAAGATGAGTCGGTTGATTACGATGCGCTGAAAAAGTTGATTGAGCATCAGATAAAAAATGGAACCGATTACTTGGTGGTGTGTGGCACTACGGCTGAAACTCCAACGCTGACAGAAGTTGAAAAAGAAGATATCAAGAACTTTGTAGCCGAAGTGGCTGCTAATCGCATTCCGCTGGTTTACGGCATTGGCGGCAACAACACAAGAGAAATTGTTCACAAAGTAGCAACAACCGATTTGAGCCGTTACGATGCTATCCTTTCCGTTACTCCGTATTACAACAAGCCATCGCAAGAAGGTCTGTATCAGCACTATACAGCTATTGCCAAAAACTCTCCTCTACCCATTATTCTTTACAACGTGCCGGGACGAACAGGCGTAAATATGACTGCCGAAACAAGCCTTCGATTAGCTCATGAATTTCCAAATATTTGTGCCGTTAAAGAAGCGTCCGGAAATTTCTCGCAAATAGATCAAATCATCAAAAACAAACCGACTGACTTTTCTGTTATTTCCGGCGATGATGGCATTACTTTCCCACTAATCACTCTCGGTGCAGTGGGCGTGATTTCCGTAATTGGAAATGCTTTCCCAAAAGAATTTAGTAAAATGGTTCGCTTGGCACTTCAAGGCGACTACGATAAAGCAAGACAAATTCACTACAGTTTTACTGAACTAATCGAACTGCTTTTCGTAGAAGGAAACCCTGCCGGCGTGAAAAGTATGCTTGCACTTATGGGAATGATAGAGAATAAGTTGCGCTTGCCACTTGTTCCAAATACCATTAAAACCTACGAAAAAATCCGTAGAGTGTTAAGTGAGTTGTAATGTAAATTAACTAACACTAAATATATAATACAATGAAAACAAAACATTTGTTTTTTCTAATTTTAATTTTAACAGTGACATTTTTCACTGTAACATTGAATTCTTGTATAAATAAAGAGGATTTAAGTGAATATGAAATAGGTTATCTTACAGATATGACTGGACTTGACGCTTGTGGTTGGATGATTATTTTAGAAGATGGACAAAGATTAGAACCTATTAATTTAGATGATTTCGATGTGCCGCTAAAAGAAAACCAAAAGGTACTTATTCAATACCAAATTCCTAAGGACATTGGAAGTTTTTGTATGGCTGGAACGGTTGTTCAAATTACCAATCTAAAACTTCCATAAATAAAAACATTAATACAATGAAGGTAAAGTATTTATTTCTCCCTTTTCTTTTATTTTTTTTAGTAAGTTGTAATAATCAACCAACTACACCTAAAAATGAATTAATTCTTGGTGTGTGGAAACTTACTGAATGGTACAATGATACTCCGATTGATATTAACAAAGACGGAACAAGTTCAAAAGACCTTTTATCGCAATGGAACGGCTGTTTTAAAACTTCAAAAATTGAATTTTCCGACAAATTTGATTATGTGAAAATTATTTACACAGGTTCTAATGAAAACCCGAAATGTCCACCAAATTTCAAAACAAATGATTATTCCACTACACCGCCATGGACAATTGAAGACGACGAACTGATATTTATTGGTGATGATTACTTTGACGTTTATGAAATCGTTGAGTTAACGAATAAGACACTTATTTTGAAAGGTGCAGGATTTTTAACTTGCTGTGATGAAGAAATTTCCTATTACACAGATGGTTATCTAAAATTCAAAAAGAAATAAATAAATTTAATACTAACAAGACAAAGCCAACTATCTCACAATGATTTAGTTGGCTTTCTTTATACAAACTCAGCGACTGACTTAAAGCCAGCCGCCGGGTAAAAAACTACTCTCTCTTTTTCCCACGAAAAGAAAGAAAAACAGAAATCAAGGCATAAACCAGCACCAGCACTACCCATCTTTCATCGTTTTTGAACATCAGAAAAGCCGATACACCTAAAAACAGAGATGCGAAAATCATCAAACGGTATTGTCTTTGTGTTCGTTTGTCTTCATTTTTGGCTTGGTAATTCTGCGTAAAATAGACCACAATCAAAGATAATGCTCCCAACGAGAAAATATACTTTGATATGGCATAATCAAAGTCAAACAATTGAAACACTGCACCTGCAAAAACCAACACAGAGCCGATTAATTGCATTATATTCAAATAATTCTTACTCATTCTTCTTTAATTATAAAAACGTCTTCACTGTCTTTTTTCAGATAAAACTGCTCACGTGCAAAGCGTTCGAGCGTTTCATCACCCGATTGCATCTCGATTACTTTTTGCTTGTTGGAACGGATTTCTTCATTGTAAAATTCTATCTCTTTTTCCAAATCCTTCACCCGCTTACCCGTTTTCCATCGAGAAACTAAGTTGTGCTTATCAAAAAACAGGAAAAAAACCATAAAAATAATAAGCACCAATACGTACTTATTCAATATGATTTTTCTTATCTTTTTTAAAATACCTTGCGATTCCATTTTCGTTAAATTTTATTTTTACAAAGATAGACATTTTCTACTGTGTTAAACGAAATAGTTTCTCTAAAAATTCTACCTTTTTTCTTATCAATCACAGAGCGTATATAAATCTCCACGCGGATTTACCAACAAAATCGGTACTCTTGATTTTCTTACCAAATGCAGCTCCTTCGGACCAAAAATAATATCATCCAATCCGTAATCCCTTGATGCAGAAAGGATAAGAATGTCATAGTTTTCATTTTCTGCTTTTTGAACGGATTCTTTATCAAGCTTAAAACTATCTGCTTTGGCTTTTTCTACCTTGTATGTATAATCAAACTTATCAAAAATCTGTTTCATCTTTTCCACCGTGCGAGCAGCTTTGGAACCGTAATCATTTGCCTGTAAAACAGTTATGTCTGAGCCACAAAACCGCCCGAAAGCCGAAGCAAACTGAGTTTTTTCGTAATCTTCTATCAAAAAGCTTACAGTAAGCAACACTTTTTCAAAATTTATCTCTGAAAATTCATCCTTGAAAAAGAGATACGGAATCCGCAAGTCCCGACAATATTTCAAGTAAGCTTTCAGTTGCCTTTTTTGTTTTTCAGTCCACTGAATAAATAAAAAAGATGATTCTATCTTTTCACAATCTTGCGCTAAATTTTTGGCAGAACCGGAACGAACAATCACCTTTACATTCTCAAAACCATTTTTGGCAAAAAAACTTTCTATTTCGTTTTTCTTTGCCTCAACTTCACTCTCCTTTTCCACATATATCATTAACCCAACTTCTTTTTTAAGATTTTGAGCCAATTGATAGCCGCTTTGAACAAGATTGAAAGCGTTAGAAACGGTATGAAGTAAAATTAATATCAATTGTCTTATCTATATTGAATCAATGGCTGGAAGCCGTTGAACCCCATAAATATGATATATTGCTGCACCAAAAAGTCCCCCTTCAGGGGGATTTAGGGGGCATCAATCCACAAAATATACCCTTTTCACCCTTCTGGAAACGCTGGTAAGGATTTCATAAGGAATAGTTTCCAATTTTTCGGCAATTTCCTGAATAGTAATATTTTCACCAAAAATTTCTACTCTGTCGCCTTCTTCGGCAGGAATTCCCGTCAGGTCAATCATAGAAATATCCATACTGATATTGCCAACAACTTTTGCACGATGTCCGTTGACCCAAACTTCGCCCAAACCATTACTCAATCGGCGATTAAAACCATCGGCATAGCCAATCGGAATAACACCGATGCGACTGTCGCGAGTAAGCACACCTTTTCGGCTGTAACCCACCGTATCACCAGCTTTTACATCACGAATTTGCAAGATAATGGTTTTCAGCGTGCTTACGGTTTCTAATTTCACATCGGGCAATGCACTCACATCGTACAAGCCGATTCCCAAACGTACCATATCAAACTGATATTCCGGAAAACGCTCAATTCCGGCTGAGTTTAACACATGGCGTAATATTTTGTGTGAAAAAGCTTTGCTCAGTTCATCGGCACAAGTGGTAAAAGTTTGCAACTGCTGATGTGTAAAGTCATCAAATTCAGCACTATCCGACCCCACCAAATGAGAAAAGACTGAACGAACTTTTACCTGATTTTGATTTTTCAGCACTTTAATCAGTTCAGGCATATCACGTAGCTCAAAACCCAATCGGTGCATTCCTGTATCGATTTTTATATGAATGGGATAATCCGTTAAAGCAAGCTTTTCTGCAGATGCGATAAAAGATTTCAGTAGCGCAAAACTGTAAATTTCAGGCTCTAATTTATTATCAAAAATCGTATCAAAAGCCGATTTCTCAGGATTCATCACCACTATCGGCACGCGAATACCTTCCCTGCGAAGTTCGGCACCTTCATCACCCACAGCCACCGCCAAATAATCGCAGCGGTTATTTTGCAAAATACGAGCCACTTCTACCGAACCACTTCCATACGCAAACGCCTTTACCATACACATCATTTGTGTTTCGGGACGAAGTTTCGAGCGGAAATAATTCAAATTATTTATCAGCGCATTCATATTTACATCGAGCGTAGTTTCGTGCACTCGTTGTTCCAATCGCGCCAATACATCTTCGAAATGAAAACTTCGTGCGCCTTTCAGCAGAATAGATTCATTCTTAAACTCACGCATCAAAGGCGATTTCAGCAAATCATCCGTATGGTGGAAAAAGTATTTTTCGGCTGTGGTAAATTTATCTGCCTGTTTGGAAATTTCACTTCCCACACCAATTATTTTTTGGATGTTTTTTGTTTTAACCAATTCTGAAACAGCAGCATATAATTCGTCGGCAGTAAATCCGCTTTGTAAAATATCGGATAAAATCAGCGTGCGTGAAAGCTCTCGCCTACTCGACTGGCGACTCAAAAAATCGAGCGCGATGGCAAGCGAATTCAAATCGGAATTGTAAGTATCGTTGATAATCTGACAGCCGTTTGTGCCTTCTTTCACTTCCAAACGCATTGCTACAGGCTCTAACTTAAGCAGCTTTTGAGCAATGATTTCTTTCGGAAAATCAAAACAAAGCAGCACACAAACGCACTGCAAGGCATTTTCAATGGACGCATCATCCGTGAATGGGATTTCTACGCTAAATGACTGATTTTTATATTTCAAATCAATTTTCGCTGTGCTGTTTTTTTCAATATTCAGCACTTGCAGTTCGGCATTGTTTTTCTTTCCCCATGAAAAAAGTTTGGCTTTCAAATTTGCCTGCACAATGGAAATTTCAATCAACTTTTCATCCGAATTATAAATAAGCACTTCGGCATCGGTGAAAAGTTTCACTTTTTCATCAGCTTTTTGTTTTAATCCGCCGAAACCTTCCTGGTGAGCATCGCCGATATTGGTAAAAATCCCGATGGTAGGCTGAATGATGGGTTGCAAATTTTCCATTTCATTCATCTGCGAAATTCCCCCTTCAAAAATTCCCAACTCACTATTTTCACTCAGCGACCAAACGGAAAGCGGTACGCCAATTTGCGAGTTGTAACTTCGTGGCGAACGAACAATGCGAAAATCGTCGCTAAGCAGTTGGTAGAGCCACTCTTTGACCATCGTTTTGCCGTTACTTCCCGTAATTCCGATAACGGGAATATTGAAAAGTGAACGATGTGCTGCAGCCAACTTTTGCAAAGCCGAAAGTGTATTTTCCACCTTGATAAACACAGCATCAGGCATATTTTTAGCGTCAGCGGGAAGTTCACTTACCACATAATAACGCATATTTTGGCGGTAAAGCTCAGAGATATATTTATGTCCGTTGTTTCGTTCGGTTTTAAGCGCAAAAAACAGAGTTTCAGACGGAAACGAAAGCGAACGGCTATCGGTCAGTAACCATTGAATATCCACATCCGGCAATTTTTCCAAACCGGAATTTAAAATTGTAGCTATTTTTGAAAGTTTCATTAGTTGTAAATTTTACTGCAAAGTTATAAAAAAATAGGAAGTATCTCATAAAATGTATTACAGATTATAAGACACTTCCTAAAACGTTATATCCTTTTTCAAGATTTTTCCTTAAAAACTTTTATTGAGCAAGATATTTAGTTTGAAGTTTTTTTGCGTAGTTAATACACTCTGGATTTCCCGTATCAATCAGTTTTGGGTCTAATTTAGGGATTTTAACTTCAATACCGATCGAAACTTTATTGGGATTTGCAATTTTTGATTTATTCGCTTCATAAATATAAACCCAAAAAACTGCGTTTCCATAATATTTTTTTGCAAATGTGGTTAAACGACTACCCGCAACCATTCTTTCTGTTGCTAAGATTTCATTATACGAACGTTTGGCATTAAACACATTGTCGGAAGAAACAACAACTGTATTAGTTTTTTTCTCTTCCTTTTTTTCTACTTTTTTCTCTTCCTTTTTTTCTACTTTTTTCTCCTCTATTTTCTTTATAGGCTTTGCTGTATCAGCACCTGAAGTTTTTGGGTCATTAGTAAAATTTATGGAATCATTATCAAGCTCTAGTGAGTCTAACGTAACGAACGCACTATCTTGCCGAGCTAACATGTCCGCTATCTCCTTGACTCTCAAAGCTTCAGCCGTAGAGTCCATTAAATTTTCAATTTTTTTTTGACTGTTTTTAAACTCTGAGTACTTTCTCAAATTAATTACAAACCAAGCTATCGCTACCAATGCGAACAGTATTAACAGATAAATCAGTATTTTAGGTACTTTACTCTTTTCATCTTTTTTATCTGCCTTAGTAAGCTTTGGTTTATCATCTATTTTTTCAACACTAGTAGTTTCTTCTCTTTCTTCGGAAGATCCTAATCCTGTATCAAAACCCGGTATAAAAATTGGTTCTTCAACCGTCTGTTCTTCTTTTTCAGCATCACTACCCTCTTCTACTAACTCACTTGCCGATTTATCTTTATCGTCTATTTCAACAACCTCTTCATTATCAAATTCTACATTTTCCTCTTCTGATTTTTCATCGCTTCCCTTTTCTTCGGACAATCCTATTTCCGTATCTGAAATCGGCTCAGTAACTGGCTCTGCAACAATTAATTCATCTTCTTCTACAAACTCACTGTCTAACTCACCATCAATATCTGTTTTTATAACTTCCTCATCACTATATTCTATTTTTTCTTTTTCAAGCTGTTCATCATCGCCCGAACGCAATAAAGACAAATCACGCACAACATCAAAACTATCTACTACCTTAACATGCTTAGGTTTTTGCTCCGGAATAACAATTGGCTCTTCATCTTCAATAAAAATGTCATCGTCGTCTAAAATATCATCATCTTCTACTTGTGTCGCCTCATCCATATCATCTGCATCTACTTCCTCCATATCTCGTAGCACTTTTTCTATTTCTTCAGGTTCAAGTACCAATGGTTTTTCCTCTTTCTTTTCAATCACAGGCTCTATCGGTTTTTGGGAAGAAATAGAGTTTATTTCGCTCAAAAGTTCTTTTATTTCTTCAGCTTGCTCTTCAAAAACTCGTAAAGGCTCATCTTTATCTATGCTTCGAGATTCATCTATCTCATCAACAACATCTTGTAGTACTTCCTCCGTTTTTTCTTCAGGACTCTCTATGACTACGGGCTCCAAATGAGCAAAAGGTTCATTAATAGTATCTCTCAATGAAGTTTCCGGAATAAAAACAGCTCTATAATAACCTTCAATTATGATTTCCTCACCGGTATTTACATCCACACTACGTCTCGGCTCATTCCATTGCGACTTAAAAGTTCCCAAACCCTTTACTTTTACAGGCTCACCATTTATCAAGGCATCTTCAATGGTTGAAAGCAAAACTCTGATAAATTCATCGGCAGTTTTTTTAGTTATTGTCCTATTCTCTACCATCAAATCTATCAATTCTTGTACTGATATTCGTATTCTTTCTTTGCTCATACCCAATTAATTAAAAGTTAAGTTTCTCTTTCAAAATCTGACTTTGCTTAAAACCTACAACCAACTTTGGTGGAATCATAGTTCTGACTTTTGTAAGGGGATGAACCGAAAGTCGCTCATCTTTTTTGCGTACTTCAAAAGTTCCAAAACCTTGAAATCCAACTTGATTATCTTCTTTCAGCTGAGTAGCAACAGTCTCAACAAATGCCTCTAAAAGATAAGTTACTTCTGTTTTTGGCAAATTCGTTTTAGCAGCAATACTAGCTATTAACTCTTTATTATTCATAATATTATATTATTTCGATTTCAAAAGTACTAAATAATTACTCACCAAACAATTCAAAATCATTGGCATATACAATTTTTGCATTGTAAAAATCACCCACTTTAACTCCTCTAGTTCCAACTGGTATCAAAACTTCCGGATCCACTTCCGGCGAGTCAAACTCGGTGCGTCCAACGAAATACTCCTCTTCTTTCCTATCAATGATTACTTTAAGCGTTTTCCCAACCATAGAATGACTAACTTCACTCGCAATTTCTTGCTGAATTTCCATTATTTCATCCAAACGACTTTGCTTTATCTCTTCGGGAATATTATCGCTGTAATTTTTATACGCATACGTTCCATCCTCATGCGAATAAGCAAATGCGCCCAATCGTTCAAAACGCATTTCACGCACAAACTGCTTCATCTCTTCAAAATCTTGCTCTGATTCGTCAGAATGTCCTATCAGCATAGTAGTTCGTAGAAAAATCCCCGGAACTTTTTCTCGTATTCTTTGTATTAGTTCGTAGGTTTCAGCCTTAGAAATATGACGGTGCATTTTTTTCAACATTGGGTCACTAATGTGCTGAAGTGCCAAATCCAAGTACTTACAAACATTGTGCCGATTACGCATTACATCTAACACATCAAAGGGAAAATGTGCCGGATAAGCATAATGCAAACGTATCCATTCCACACCGGGAATATCTGAAACTCGCTCTACAAGCTCCGCTAACTTCATCTCTTTATAACGGTCAATTCCGTAGGAAGACAAATCTTGCGCAATAAACTGAAATTCCTTTACTCCTTTTTCAACTAATTTTCGAACTTCATATTCAATATCTTCCATCGAACGCGAACGGTGTCGCCCTGTAATTATCGGGATAGCACAATACGAACAAGAACGATTACAACCTTCTGATATTTTAATGTATGCATAATGAGACGGCGTAGTCAACACACGCTCCAAGCGTAAATCGGCACGATACTCTTGTCCTATCTCTTTCAGAATATCTGTATAGTCAAATTTCCCAAAATACTTATCCACTTCCGGAATCTCTTTTTCCAATTCAGCCAAGTATCTTTCCGACAAACAACCCATTACAAACAGCTTTGAGTTTTTAGTTTTTTGTTCAACCAGTTGTAAAATGGTGTTGATACTTTCCTCTTTGGCATCACCAATAAATCCGCAGGTATTTACTACCACTATTTCACCATCAGGATTTTCAGCATCATGGCGCACTTTATAACCCAATACATCAAATTGCCTCATCAACTGCTCACTATCAACCAAATTCTTTGAACAACCCAACGTAATAATATCAACAGTATTTTTTTTCATAAAATCTTATCCGACTCTCACAACCCTATTTTATATCAACCTAACGGTGCAAAAAACTCTACTTTCCCACATTTCGGGCAAAGATAGAGATCGAAAGTTTCTCTATTGACAAATAATTCGAAAAAGTTTCCAAAAACACCCAACTTTGTACCTTCGTGAAAGCGATAGTTACCGGAAAAAATCATCGGTGTTTCGCATCTCAAACAGTTTAATTCTCTTGAACCCGGTATATCTTCCTTAAATTCAATAATTTTACCTTCCGTAATGGAATAGTTACAGTTCCAACAAACATTAAAACTATCTTCTATTTCAGCTTGACAATTAGGACAGTTTTTCATAAGAGAAATTATTATTCAAACAACGACCTTACAAACTCTTCTTTATCAAACACCTGTAAATCAGTCATCTGCTCACCCAAACCGATATATTTTACCGGAATTTTAAATTGGTCTGAAATACCGATCACCACACCACCTTTAGCAGTTCCATCCAATTTGGTTACAGCCAGTGCATTTACTTCTGTAGCTTTTGTAAATTGTTTAGCCTGCTCGTAAGCATTTTGTCCGGTTGAACCGTCAAGAATAAGCAAAACCTCATGCGGTGCATCGGGAATAAGCTTTTGCATCACATTTTTAATTTTGGTAAGCTCATTCATCAAATTCACTTTATTATGAAGTCGTCCTGCCGTATCAATGATTACCACATCCGCATTATTTGCTTTGGCGGAAGCAAGCGTATCATAAGCCACAGAAGCCGGATCGGAACCCATTTTTTGCTTAATTACAGGTACACCTACACGCTCACCCCAAATAACAAGTTGATCTACGGCTGCAGCTCTAAACGTATCTGCCGCACCTAAATAGACAGATTTTCCGGCTCTTTTAAATTGATAAGCCAATTTGCCGATGGTAGTTGTTTTTCCCACACCATTCACCCCAACAACCATTATCACGTATGGCGAAGCAGGTAGTGGCGCATCAAAATCCGACACCTGAGTTTCGTTGTTCTCAGCCAAAAGCGCGGCAATTTCTTCTCGTAAAATCACATTCAGCTCACTCGTATTCAAATACTTATCTCTAGTTACTCTATCTTCAATACGCTCAATAATTCTCAGTGTAGTATCCACACCTACGTCAGAAGTTACAAGCACTTCTTCCAGATTATCAAGCACCTCATCATCCACTTTTGACTTACCTGCTACAGCACGAGTCAACTTTGAAAACACATTTTCTTTGGTTTTTGCCAAACCTTGATCCAGAGTTTCCTTTTGTTCTTTCTTAAATAATCCAAAAAACGCCATATTTTTTTATTTTTTTAATCCTACTTGCGAAAGCAGGTGTTTCAAAAAAAAATCAACAAACAACCGATTAAATCGGACAGTTTTTTACATTTCACAAAGTTAATATTTTTCAATCAATAACAAAAAAAAATCCTTTCATTATAAAATGAAAGGATTAAATATTTTTCAGACTTGACAAAAACTTATTTTGCCAAATACTCTTTAACTTTTTCATTGTGCACCATTTCCTCTTGGAATACGTACGCACCAGTTTTAGGCGATTTTACCATCTTAATCACCTTGGAAAAGGTACGACCTTCACCTTTTTGCAAACTTACAACCGCCTTCTTTGCCATAACTTAAATATTTTATTTGATTTCTTTATGAATTGTCATTCTTTTCAGAATTGGGTTGTATTTTTTCAACTCCATTCTTCCCGGGGTGTTTTTTCTACTTTTCGTTGTAATGTAACGAGATGTACCCGGCATACCACTTGCTTTGTGCTCGGTGCATTCTAAAATCACCTGTATTCTTGCATCTTTTACTTTTTTTGACATCGTGTTTTCCCCCTTTAATTATACGTATAAATACCCTTTTTCTGCAGCTTGTTTAATAGCTGCATCCAAACCTATTTTGTTAATGGTACGCAATCCGGCTGCCGATATTCTTAGGCTGATCCACATATCTTGTTCTACCCAGTAGAATTTTTTTCTGAACAAGTTTACATCAAATGTGCGTTTGGTACGACGTTTTGAGTGTGAAACATTGTTCCCTACCATTGCTTTTTTGCCGGTTATTTGACAAATTTTTGACATCGCTGTATATCTTTTTAATTTCTTAGTTTATTTTTTCTCAAAAACGGACTGCAAAAATACTGTTTTTTTTTATTCTATGCAAATATTATTAAAGGATATTTTTAATTTTCTAAAATTTAACACTTTAATATCCTCTAAAACAACTTCCAAAAGGAATGAAATTCTGTGAAAATTGCTAGATTCCTTTTATTAATTCCATCGCCAAAATCATTGCTGACACGGTACTTCTTTCAATGATATTTTCACGGGAATGATTTCCAAAATAATATTTCTGACTAATAGTTTTATCTTTCATTGAAACAGCAATCCAAACAGTTCCAACAGGCTTTTCTTCCGTTCCACCATTTGGTCCTGCAATTCCGGATGTAGCAATGGAAATATCAGTGTTCATCTTTTTTCGAACTCCCTCAGCCATCTGCTCCACCACCTGTTGACTTACTGCACCATAGCTTTTTAAGTCCTCGGAACTTACTCCGAGAAAATTCTCCTTTACTTCATTTTGATAAGCTGTTACAGAGCCGATAAAATATTCCGAACTTCCGGCTAGGGATGTAATTTTATGCGCGATATTGCCGCCTGTGCAACTTTCAGCTACTGCAATTGTCAGTTTTTTGGCACGTAGCATCTCGCCTAAGTTTTTTTCTAATGGAAAGTCATTTCGAGCAATAATCGCATCTCCAAGTATTTCATCTAAAAGTCCGAACTGTCTGTCTATTTCAGCTTGCAACTCATTCCCGTTCGTCAATGCTCCCGAAAGTCGTAATTTTACCAAACCAAAACTTGGCAAATAAGCCAAATGCAGATAATCCGGCAAAGCATTCTCCCACTCCTCTATTTTCAAAGCCAGCGATGATTCGCCATATCCAAACACCTGAACTGTCTGATTTATAACCGCATTTCTATTAAACTTTTTCATCAAACGCGGAATTACCTCATCCGTCATTGCCTTTTTCATCTCAAAAGGCACGCCCGGCATAGAAACAACCACTTTCTCATCGCGCTCAAACCACATAATCGGTGCTGTACCCACTCTATTTTGAATTACGGTACAAGCTTTTGGAACCAATGCTTGCGCTTTGGTCAGTTCATTCAACACACTCGGTCGAGTGCGATAAAGAGATTCGATATTTTGATAAACCGACTCATCATAAACCAATTCCGTATCGAAATAATCTGCCAAAGTCAGCTTTGTCAAGTCGTCTTTGGTTGGACCCAGACCGCCTGTCAGCAACACAATATCATTCTTCTCCAGTGCCAAATCCAATGCCGATTTAATCAACTCTGCATCATCGTGAACAGATGTAATCTGCGATAACTGAAATCCGGCATTATTTAACTCCACAGCCATCCATGCAGAGTTTGTATCCACAATCTGCCCAATCAGAATTTCATCTCCTATGGTAATTATTTCTATCAAAGTGCTATGTTTGCTCTATTAAAAAATTAATTGCTCAATCTTTTTTATTGTCTTTTCTTTAACATTAAGGAATTAAGAATTAGTTAAGGCTTTCATTAAGAGGGTCTTAATGTATCTAAACTTCTTAATTAATCTTAATGTTTTATCTGAATTTGTTCTTCTTGGATAAACTTTGTAGATTAAGACAGGGATTAACCGCTCCCAGCCGGTTTATCCCGTTGTTCAATGATACAGAAATTGCCTACTCTGAACTCAAAACTCAGAACTCAGAACTATTAAATTCTTTCGCTGCAATTTCCAGTTGTTCGTACCATTCTTTTCCAAATCGACGAATAAGTGGTTCTTTAAGAAATTGATAAACAGGCACATTCAAATTTTTGCCTCTCACACGAGCGCATTCACACACACTCCATCTGTGCACATTTACTGCAGTCAACTCTTTGTATTTTTGCAAACGAATGGGATAAAGGTGGCACGAAATAGGTTTATAAAAATCTATTCGTCCCTCTCGGTAAGCCTTTTCTATGGCGCACTTCCATATTCCGGTTTTCTCTTGATAAGCAAAAACACATTCTTGATTACCCACAATAGACGTAACAGGCTCGCCATCATCATCAATATAATATACTCCCTGCTTTTTGATTACTTTTTGAGAAGCCTTTGGCAAATCATCCCAGACTTCCGGTAATATCTTTTCAAGTGTCTCTATCTCTGCTTTTTCCAGTGGTGCACCTGCATCGCCTTCTACACAGCAGATACCTTTGCACCAGCTTAAATCGCATACGAAACACTCTTCCAGCAAGTTTAAGCTTATTATGGTATTATCTATTTGTAACACAATTATTTATGTTTTTCAGGCAAAACCGACAAATTAAGACTCTTCCTCCTTAAATTCCTCGCCGCCAAGCACAGGAAGACCGATATGAAAGCGAACTGCCAAAATTCGAATTACTATCACACTAACAAGGGTAATAGTCTGCGTAGTCGCTTCATTAATACCAATCCAAAGACATGCAAAATAGATTAAACCGCCAAAGATACATGCCATAGCATAAAAGTCTTTCCTTAAAATCAAAGGCACTTGATTAAGCAACACATCACGAATCAAACCTCCTACAGCACCCGTTATCATCCCCATGGCTATGGCTATCCACCATGCCTCCTCGTAACCATACGTTATTGCCTTATCTATACCCACTACGGTAAAAAGTCCCAAACCAATAGCGTCAAACACAAAAATAGTATAATTTAGTTTAACTACCCACTTACCGAATGCAATTACAAACAAAAGTGCTAATCCGGTTACAATCAAATAAGATGGCTGTATCATCCAAAACGGGGTAACGTCGAGCAACACATCACGCGTAGTCCCGCCACCGATAGCAGTGATCAAACCTACCACATAAGCTCCGAACCAGTCAAAACGTCTCGTAGCAGCCATTCGGATACCACTAATAGCAAAAGCAAATGTACCCAAATAATCAATAATGGTAATATAATCTAATGTCATAATATCTAATAAGTTTATAAACAAATACTTTCTATACAAAAAAACGTATCAAACAAATTATTTGATACGCTTTTGTTATTTCTACAAGCAAAACTGTATTATTGTTGTGGCGCAGTCTCTTCACTTGCTGCAGCGTCAGGATTTACTTGTGGTACCTCACCAAAGTTAGGAACAGCTGTTCCTTCCTGAATTTGTCTTTGGATATCAACAGCTTCACCTTGAATAGCTGATTGGTTTGATGTATCAACATTTCTACTTGAACCAACTCCAACAGCAATGATTGACATAATGATTACAAAACCTGCCAATCCCCAAGTTGCTTTTTCAAGGAAGTCTGTTGTCTTACGCACACCCATAATTTGGTTGGAAGACTGAAATCCGGCAGCCAAACCGCCACCTTTTGAGTTCTGCACTAGCACAATAAGCGTTAACAATAATGCAGCTAAAATGATTAGGATAATTAAAGTAATATACATAATTATAATCTTGGTTTTTTATGAAATTTCTATGATTTTTCTCAAAAATCGAATTTGGTCTGCAAAGTAAATACTTTTTTTTGGATTAATCAAATTTAATTCCTCTAAAATTTCAATTGCTTCCCGATACTTCTTCTCACGAATTAAACTCTTTGCTTCCTTTTCTTTTTCTTCAAACATTAACTCAACCATTTCGATTCCTTTTTCAGACACAACTTCTTCCTCTACTTGAACAGGAATTGGTTCTTCTTTTTTTTCAGGTTCAACTTGCAACATTTCACGTGCAGCACGTAGTTTTTCAGCCAAAGAACTTAGCGTGGTTTTATTATTTTCCCCTTTTTCATCCAACTTGCCTATCATGTCAAAATAACTACCGGTGCTATTACTTCTCACGTTAACTGCTTCATATTCATGCTGCACATCCGGATGTATATAATAGTACAAGTTGCGTCTATCCTGTGCGTAAAGTGTGTTTTTTTTAAGTTCTTGTTCAAAGTAAACACTTTCAGCTACATGCAACGACTTCAAATACATCCACTTAGCTAAACTAAAATAGGGGTATTTGTTAGAAAGCTCTAAAAACTCTGCCTGATTTTTCTCCGAAATACTCTCAGGGTGTTTCACGTATTGAATAAATTCGTCGTACCTCATTTTACCATTTTGCTACCGTATCATTGTATATTTTATCTACTATTTCTTTTACCATAATGCTAATCAACTCAGGCTCCACATCAGCCAACATTCTGTTACTATCAAAGAGCTGAGATGCCGAATAACGCTTATCTTCCATATCATTCGCCGGATTTTTCATATCCGTAAAGCGCACATTTATCGTTAGCGTTAATTTTGTTTCCGAAGCATACGAATCGGCGCTAATAGCCATAGCCTGAAGCTGATAACCAACAATTTCACCCTCCAAGTGCATATCACCACCTTCTTTCAGTATCGAAAGTTTCGTTTGGCGAGTGTATTTATCTCGCAATTCTTCCGAGAAAGTTTGTGCTAAAGTTGGATTTACCAATTCTGCATTGTTAGGAAAATCTGCTATGGAAATCGTCTTATAAATATTATAGTCCAATGCACCTGCATTAAAGCTATAAGAAATTTTACATCCAGCCAAAAGCAAAACCATCAAATAAAGGCTGCTTATATATAATAGTCTTTTAAGTTTGTTCATCGAAATTGCGTAATAATGCTTTTTGAATACATCTACGATTGAGAAATTTGCTCGTAATCCCCTAAATATCAATCTCGTAATCTTTAATCTTTCTATAAAGTGTTCTTTCTGAAATTTGTAATTCCTCAGCAGCTGGTTTTCGTCTTCCACGATGTTTTTCCAAGGTTTTCCGTATCATCTCACGCTCCATATCTGCCAAAGTTACCGGTTCCTCTTCCTTAAAATATTCCACTTCATGAATAGTTTCCACATCGTCGGCATCATCAAACTGTGGCGATTTATCACGCACATGAGCCACATGTGGCGTATAAGTATCACTGTGAATAATCGTGGGCGTAATCGGCGCCTCCGTAGCTTGAACCACATTCCCAACACTCAAATCGTGTACCACTTTTTTCAGGTCTGAAATATCTTTTTTCATATCAAAAAGCACCTGATAAAGTATTTCGCGCTCGTTATGGAAAGTTCTTTCGTCAACGGACGAACCTCGCACCAATGCCGGAAGTTTTTCCATATTTTCATTCGGCAAATAGTTTCGAAGTATAGCCGAATTAATTTCTCTTTGTTGCTCGATAACAGAAATTTGCTCGGTTATGTTTTTTAGCTGACGCACGTTTCCATTCCAATAATAATTTTCCAGCATCTGCCTAGCATCATCGGTCAAACGAATTGCCGGCATATTATACTTTTCTGCAAAATCCGATGCAAACTTTCTGAACAATAGATGAATATCTTCTCTTCTATCGCGCAAAGGCGGAACAAAAATAGGTACCGTATTCAATCGATAATACAAATCCTCGCGGAATTTTCCTCCCTGAATGGCTTTTTGGATATTTACATTGGTTGCTGCTACGACACGTACATCCGTTTTTTGTGTTTTAGATGAACCAACTCGAATAAACTCTCCCGTTTCAAGCACACGCAACAACCGCACCTGAGTAGCCGAGGGCAACTCTCCTACCTCATCCAAAAAAATCGTGCCGCCATCAGCCACTTCAAAATAGCCTTTTCGATCGGAAGTAGCGCCTGTAAACGCACCTTTCTCATGTCCAAACAATTCTGAATCAATCGTACCTTCGGGAATTGCGCCACAGTTTACCGCTATATACTGTCCGTGTTTACGATGGCTGTAACTATGTATAATTTGCGGAAAATTCTCTTTTCCCACACCACTTTCGCCGGTTATAAGCACTGAAAGGTCAGTTGCTGCTACCTGCACAGCTATATCTATAGCTCTATTCAGTCCTTCCGAATTTCCTATTATTCCAAATCTTTGCTTAACTGCCTGTATTTCTGACTGTTTCATATTTCTGATAAAAAACTGACAAAATTATCAGTAATCTAACTGACAAAATTACAAATATTTTTCATTTTCCCACAGATTAATAGGTTAAAAATAGTTGAGAAAGGATTTTCCGGCTTGATTTCGCTTTTGGGACTCTCGGTTTCCTAACCAAGAAAGTTTGGACTTTCGGCATCCGTTGGTAAACGGACACATCCAGCCGAAAGAAAATTTTCATAATAACACAAAAGCACATATTTAATTAATTTTACAAAACCATTTAGTGTTTTTTATAAATTTGTAAACAAAAAAATTGCATTTGCTGGTTGAATCTACAGAAGAGTCTTTTTTTACTTTTATTTTTTCTATCGATCTTTTTATGCTACTTTTGCGGATTAATTTTAAAACACTATAAAATGAAATATTCTATTTTATCCATCCTACTATTTTTTACGAGTGCCACTGTGTTTGCTCAAGGAAATTACAAAGAAGCCTATATTATTACTCTTCAAAATGATATGGTGGATGGCTTCGTTGATTTTAGCACCGATGAGAATAACTCAAGACAGTGTTATTTTAAGAAAACACTATCAGCCACCGATGTAACCCAATACGCACCCGGTGAAATTTACGGTTATCGGTTTGTGGAAGAAGGGAAGTTTTACATTTCAAAAGAGGTTAAAGTTGGGACTCAAACACCTGCATCTTTGTTTTTGGAGTATCTAATAAAAGGAAACATGAACCTATTTTACCTTAAAAGCAATACAATGGAAGAGTGGTATTTCTTTGAAAATGAAAAAGGTGAAATGGTGGAAATTACCCACGACAGAGATTATAAAATTGACGGTAAAAGGTTTCATGATATCCGTTATAAGGGTAGAATGAATTATGTTTTTCAAGTTCTTCCCAACGCGGAAAAGAAAATAAAAAGAACACAGTTCAGAAAAGAAGATTTTGTAGATATTACCAAAGAGTACCACGCTTACACCTGCTCACCCGGCGAAGAATGTATCGTATTTGAAAATGACATCAAGAAGAAATATGTGAAATCAAAATTTTCAATTGTAGTCGGAGCCGACTATCACACCTACCGTTTTGTGAGTTTCAACGACCCAAGCTTTGTTTACTTTAAAACAGCTTGTCTTTCACCGCAAATCGGACTTAGATATGACTTGCAAAATGACAGAATAAGTCGCTACACCGATTTATTTGGCATTGTTTCTCTGAGCCCGATAGCAGGAAGAGCTTCCAGAGATACCACCAAAAATCATCTTTCCCATAAGAGCGAATTGGATCACTCATACAAAATAGATTTCAAAGCCTTAAAAATAGATGCTTCTCTGGGAATTCGTTTTTTGCCGCCTAGCGGAAAATGGCGACCAACAGCAGAAATTGCATACTCACCCAGTTTTATTGTTAAAGAAGACACCCGATTTAACAACAGTACGCAAAGTTTAGACTTTTATTTATACACCACACATCACGGATTTTACGTTGGAGCCGGCGTATATTATTTTCTCAACAACTCTTCAAAGAGCTTAAGCTTGATATTTTCACACAAACGTACTACCATGAATATTTTAGGTATTGATGGAGCTTTCGAGCACTGGGGAGTTGCTCGCAGAATGCAATCGACAAAACTAAGTTTAGCTTATACTTTCTAAAAAAATATCGGATTTTATTAGTTTTTCACACACTCTAAAATGAAAAAATCTATTTTATCTATCTTACTATTTATTGTAAGCTCTACAGCTTTTGCACAAGGAAACTACAAAGAAGCATATATCATTACGAACGAAAATGATACTGTTTATGGATTTGTTGATTTTGGAACAGATTATTTAAATTCCATGCGTTGTCATTTCAAAGAATCATTATCCACTAATATAATTAGCAAATTCAAACCAACAGACATCAAAGGTTTTAAATATATCAAAGAAAACAAGCTCTACGCATCGAAAACCATAAAAATCTCAACCAAAGAAGAGCAAAGGTTTGTAGAGTGTTATATTCAAGGAAAACTTAGTTTGTATTTTCTTAAAGAAAGTCAACTATGGTTTTTTCTTGAAAACGAAGCGGGAGAATTTGCAAGCCTACATCATGACAGAAACTGGCGAAACGCAGATGGCGTCAAACGAATAGACAACAGATATAAGGAGACAGTAAAGTATATTCTAAAAGAATATCCGGCTTTGCATAAAGATATTGATGAGCTTGAATTTTCCAGAGAAGGATTTCTAAACCTTGTTTTTAAATATTACGAACTTACAGAGTCGCCCGACGATTACATTATCTACTACTCTACTCGACCGACAAAAAACAGTTCACATCGTTTTTCTACTTTTATTGGAACTGAATATATTACATACAAAGCAAAAACACAATTAAAAGAAGAGTTATTCACTATTTCTACTTTTGTGCCGGTTGTTGCTATTCGATATGAATATCAAAACAAGCGTATCAATAATAGCTTAATCGGGTTTACACAAGCATCTTTATCGTTAATCAATGCGCAGAACGAAAATTTAATTAAATCTCTAACCAGTAAGCCAAACTTTCACACAACTATTTCCATACCCAATGACACACTAGTAAATGTAAGTTTTAACAGTTTAAATCTTAACTTACACTTAGGTGTCAGATATATGAAACCAACCGGTAAATGGCGACCCACCGGTGAAATATCATTGCTTACATCTACATTTTTAAACCAGAATATTAAGTTTACTAACAAAGACAATTCCCCATTTGAAATGTTACCTGAGAACACAAATCCATTCATTTCTTTAAATACTGAAAAATATTTCTACATAGCCACACCTCGTCATTTAGCTGGTATTAACGTAGGTACAGGATTAAATTACTTTGTCAACAATAAACAGTTTATCAGTTTTATTTTAGCAATGCAATATGTTTACAGCGGTGAAAAGACTTTGGGACAACCTAATTTTAATTCAATACATAATAACAATACTTCCTTACAATTTAAAATTGGATATACTTTCTAAGATAAAAACTATCGGTTTCTCATAAATTTTTATTAAATTTGCACTCTCTTTTTGAAAAAAAGAAATTCTTTGAATATCAATATTTTAAGTTAAAATAATTATCTTATGAAACCAATGACTAAAAGTCCCTTGCAAATTGCACGTGCAAGCTACCAACCAAAGGTTCCTGTAGCATTGAAGGGAAATGTATCTATCAAGTTGGGTGAAACTACTCAATCAGTTGATGACCAAGAAGACATTAAAAAACTATTCCCAAACACATACGGAATGCCTTTAATTTCTTTTGAAGAAGGTGAGAAAAAAGATTTTCCTGCCGTTAACGTAGGTGTTATTCTTTCAGGCGGTCAAGCACCGGGTGGTCACAACGTGATTTGCGGTATTTACGACGGACTAAAAAGAATGAATCCTGCGAGCAAACTTTACGGTTTCCTTGAAGGTCCGATCGGATTAGTTGAGCATGATTACATTGAACTGACTGAAGATATTATAGATGACCACAGAAATACAGGTGGATTTGATATTATCGGCTCCGGACGTACAAAACTTGAAGAAGAGTGGCAATTTGAAAAAGGACGTGAAATTTGTGAGAAATTAAATATTAAAGCTATCGTAATTATCGGTGGAGACGACTCAAACACAAACGCATGTGTTCTTGCAGAATACTACCTACAACACAATGCCGACATTCAAGTAATTGGTTGTCCGAAAACAATTGACGGTGACTTGAAAAACGAAGTGATTGAAACTTCTTTTGGTTTTGACACTGCTTGTAAAGTTTACTCGGAACTTATCGGTAACATCCAGCGTGACGCCAGTTCAGCTAAAAAATACTGGCACTTTATCCGTTTGATGGGTCGTTCTGCTTCTCATATTACATTGGAATGTGCACTTCAAAGCCAACCAAACATTGCGTTGATTTCTGAAGAAGTGGAAGCTAAAAACATGACACTTAACGACATCGTAGAATATATCGTAAATATCATTGTAACAAGAGCAAATTCAGGTCTAAACTACGGTACACTACTTATTCCGGAAGGTTTAATCGAGTTTATTCCGGCTATGAAAAAACTTATTGCCGAGCTAAACGACATGCTTGCTCACAACGACGACTTTAACGCCATGCACTCTGACGAAGAAAGACGTGAATACGTTAAGAGCGTATTGACAGAGGAAAGTACTGCTATTTTCCGCAGTCTTCCGAAAGGCATTGCTCGTCAGTTGACACTGGATCGTGACCCACACGGTAACGTGCAAGTTTCTCACATTGAGACTGAAAAACTACTTATCGAAATGGTTGCAAAACGTCTGGCACAGCTTAAAGCAGAAGGTACTTATACCGGAAAATTCTCTGCGATTAACCACTTCTTCGGTTACGAAGGTCGTTGTGCTATTCCTTCTAACTTTGATGCGGACTACACCTATTCACTAGGTATCGTAGCTTCCATTCTTATTGCTGAAGGAAAAACAGGTTATATGGCTTCTGTTCGCAACTTGACTTCACCGGCTGATGAGTGGGTGGCAGGTGGTGTGCCTATTACCATGATGATGAATATGGAACGTCGTCATGGTGCGATGAAACCTGTAATTCAAAAAGCATTGGTTCGTTTGGATGGTGAGCCGTTTAAGTTCTTTGCAAAATATAGAGATAAGTGGTCAGATGACACATCAGACTTTATTTATCCCGGTCCAATCCAATACTTCGGACCATCTGAAGTTTGTGATCTTCCAACAAGAACTTTGTTACTTGAAAGCGGAAAGTAAAATGCACCTTTATTATCCAGAGACTGACTTAGAGCCAGTCTCTGGATTAAAGATAAACAAAACGGTTTCTGATATCACATCAGAAACCGTTTCTTTCATTCTAAACTTAATTACTCTCTCTCAAAAAATCATTTTTTACTCTTGTTAGATTTTCTATCTTTTTGTTTCTCTCTTCTTTCTTTAAACTTTTTTGCTCTTTCTGCTTGATTTTTCTTGTGTTGTTCCATTTTATCTTTTCCGATAATCTTCTCTAATTCAGCATCTTGTGCTTTTCTTAGTTTTGCCATTTCAGCATTAAATTTTTCTCGCTCAGCTTGTGCAGTTTCTTGTTTTTTCTTTCTTGTTTTTTGCATTTCAGCACGTCTTTTAGCGAAATTCTCGTCTTGCTTTTTGTAATACTCTACCAATTTCGCTTTTTGCGCGTCGTTTAGTTCAAGTTCTTTCACCAATCTGTCGGCACGTTGTTCCGGTGTTGGTATCTGACGCTGTCTCGGTGCTCGATTAGGATTTTGTGCTTCAAGGCTTATGCTTATTGCAAAAAATCCTGCCAATAATATCATTCCAAGTTTTTTCATAATTCAAAATAAAATTTTAATAAATTGTGATTTTACCTATTTGACTTTAATGTTTCATAAAGGTTTAAAAAGAACAGAAGAAAGATTTTTTATCTTTCTTCTGCAAAAAAACACAATAATCTAAGTTATGAAATCTTATTCTTTCACCAACAAAAAGTTATCAATTCTATCCTTAAATGTATCTTTTGAAATAGCGCCTATTTCCGCTTTCGGTTCACCTTTCATCGGGATGAACAGAAGCGTCGGGATGCTTTGAATTCCAAATGCAGAAGCCAGTTCAGTCTCTTTGTCCACATCTACTTTATACACATAAATCTGTCCTTGATATTCTTTGGCTAATTCGTCCAAAACAGGTGCAATAGTTTTACACGGTGGACACCAAGTAGCCCAAAAGTCCACAATGGCAGGCTTATCGCCCAAATAGATCCACTTATTTGGATTGGCTTCGTAGTTGACCACCAGCTTTTTAAACTCGTCGGTAGTTAAATGAATTGGTTTGCTTACAGTTTCCCCATTGGACACAGCCGACACATCGTTGGCTTTTTGTCCTTCATTCATTTCTACGGCTTGAGCTGTCTCGTCCGTGGTTTCCTGATTTTTATTTCCGCCACAAGATATCATCATGGCGGAAATAAACATTACTGCTAAAAATAATTTTCTTTTCATTTTTATTCAGCTTTTGCAGGTTCTTTTTTCAAAAGCACTGTCTCAATAGCTTCTTTGAAAGCATGTTTTGGAAGTGCACCTTGTGCCATTTGTGGTGCTTCACCCATTGGCACGAAAAGCAATGTAGGAATGCTACGAATACCAAATGCAGCCGCTAGGTCACGCTCTTTTTCCGTGTCAATTTTATAAATATAAATTTCATCGGCATACTCTTCTGCCAGCTCTTCCAGCACCGGTGCAATCATTTTACATGGTCCACACCAATCGGCATAGAAATCTATAATTGCAGGTTTATCACCTAAATATTTCCACTCTGTCGGATTGTTTTCATAATCCACTACTTTTTTAAGAAATTCTTCTTTTGTTAAATGAATTGTTCCCATTTTCTTTTTTTCTGTTTTCTTTGTTTTATTATTATTTTCTTTTTTTGTCTCTTCTTTTACATTTTTTTCTGCCGCAAAAGCATAAGCCGTAAGCAACGAAAGCACCAAAACGATGGATAAAGATAATTTTTTCATTTTTTTATACGTTTGAATTGAAATTTCATTTTAGTCTATAACAGCGTTTGACTCTAAAAGTTCTTTGAACTTTGATTTTATAATAATTTTCCGTATTCTTTTCTATTTGATGTAAAGTAGCTTTATATTCCTGTAGAGAATTAATATCAATAGCGCCGATAGTTATCCATAATTGTGATTTTCCCGTAGGGAATATACATTATTCTAAGGTGTTTCTGCAACTGTATTATTGTCAATCCCCTACGGGGAAGAGCTTATCTTGTTGTTTTTATTCTATTGATATTTATCTCCTACGGAGAAACCGAAAACAGAAATGATTGCAGAAAAGTATTGAATTTTTCTTATAAACAGACACTCGCTAAATTATAGTTCACAATCCGTTTTTAGCTCAAAAAAGCCTAGTTCTTCAAGCTTTTTGGCAATTTGTTCGCGACTCACTTCGTCGGTATGGTTTACCACTACCCGATTATTTACAAAATCCACTTCGGCACCGAATACGCCCTGCAACTTTCCGAGTTCGCTCATTACGCCACTGTTACATATCAAACAGCCATCGCTGTTTACATCAAAAGTACTATACATCTTTTTTATCTGTGTTTAATTTTTCTATTTTATAGGAAGTCTCTTGTTTAGAACTCAGATTTGTACTACAATTTCCGGTAGTGCATCCACATCCGATATTCATTACCGCCTGCACAAGCAGAAAAACTGAAAATATCAGATAGATGCCATGCCCTTCAAAAGCATATCCCAGTCCAAAAATAAGCCCCAAAACTAATTTCATATAACGAGTAGCATCCCAAGCGGCGTAATAGGTCTTAATTCGTTTCATCTGTATTTTCTTTTTTCTTAAAGATATCCAAAATTAAATACCCTATTACAGCACCCATAAATACAGTAATATAAGGATTGGACTTGAGCGGACAAGTGCCTGATGCACAACCGATATAATAATAGTAAGCATATCCGCCAATGGCACCAACTACCACCCCGATGAGTCCTAAAATATTTTTCATCAATTTCTTCGATTTGCTGTTATTTATTGCAATTACACGATTGAATACAATCCAAAATCTGTGTAATTTGTTTGTTTTTTAACGAATAAAAACAGTGCTTCCCTTCTTTTCGGCAATTCAAAATTCCTTTTGCCCGCATATCCGTGATATGATGAGAAAGTAAGGACTGTTCACATCCTATTTTTTCAACTAACTCACTAACAGTCAACTCTTCCACATCGCGCAGAGCGTTGATTACACATAAGCGATTTTCGTTTGAAATAGCACGCAAAAGATAAGCAGCTTCACTCATATTCATCTCTGATTTTCCTTCTTTTATTAAATTCTCTGCAAATATAACGCTTTATATGAAAATATGTTCATACATTGATTTAATTTTATTTTTTTAACTAAAAAAGACCCGAAACAAAAGCATCCTAAAAAACAAGCCGTTTGCGTGGATAATTTTAAGAATAAAACGTATCTTTGTAGATTAAAAGAGAAAAAGCACACACACTGAGAGTGATTGAGATATAACGTGCTTTTTGAAGAGTAAAATGTCAAATACAGTAATTACACATAATATCAATACAGACCTCGAGGCTACGATACAACCGTGGAAAAGTGAAGATATTTTTATCCTGACCGATACCAATACGAAGGATAAATGCTTGCCTGCTTTGAATAGTGAGAAGGTGAAAAATGCACATATCATCTGCATTCCGGCAGGCGACGACAAAAAAAACATCGATACGCTGGTGCAGATTTGGAAATATTTGACGGCAAACGGCGCTACACGAAAATCGCTGATGATTAATCTGGGTGGCGGTATGATTACCGATATTGGCGGGTTTGCGGCGGCTACTTTTAAGCGCGGAATTGAGTACATTAATATTTCCACTACCCTACTTGGTGCTGTGGATGCGGCTACAGGCGGAAAAACAGGAATTAATTTTCTTGGACTTAAAAATGAAATCGGCGCTTTTGCACCTGCAAAAAAAGTATTTATCAGCACCGATTTTTTCCGTACGCTGGACGACAAAAATATTCGTTCGGGATTTGCTGAAATGCTGAAACACGCACTGATTAGCAGCGAGAAGGATTGGAAAGATATTCTAAGTTTTGATTTGGAAGAGATGGATTTTGAAAAATTGCACGAGCTTTTGGTTCGAAACATAGAGATAAAAACAGATATTGTGACCAAAGACCCGAAAGAGCAAGGAATCCGTAAAGCACTGAACTTTGGGCATACCTTCGGACACGCCATTGAAACGTGGAGCTACCAATCCGAAAATCCCGTGCTGCACGGCTATGCAGTAGCTTGGGGAATGATTTGTGAGCTTTATCTTTCGCATATCAAACTCGGTTTTCCGAAAGAGGAACTACTTAAACTAAAATACTTTGTAAGAGAGCATTACGGTACTTACGACTGCGGATGCAAAGACTATGAAGTGCTGCTGGAACTGATGAAGCACGATAAGAAAAATGAAGGTCGTGAAATAAACTTTACACTTCTTTCAAACGTTGGAGAGGTAATTATAAACCAAACTGCCACAAAGGATGAAATTATTGAAAGCTTAGACTTTCTGGCAAGCTAATTTTTAGTAAAAATGAAAACATTAATTATCGGCGCATCGAAAAATCCGGAGCGATACTCTTACAAAGCAGCAGACAAACTTATCAGTCACGGACACGAAATTGAACTTTTGGGGCTTCGTGCGGATACTATTTTTGGAAAAGTGATTGACACGGAAAAGAAACAACATACTGACATTGACACGGTTACACTTTACGTAGGACCGCAACGTCAGCCTGAGTATTATGATTATATTATTTCGCTGAAACCGCGACGTGTAATTTTTAATCCGGGAACTGAGAACGAAGAATTTTACGAAATTCTGAAAAAGAATAATATAGAGAGCGAAGTGGCGTGTACGCTGGTGCTGCTGGCGACAGGACAATATTAATTTGCAGTTTGCAGTTTGCTGTTTGCAGTTTGCTGTTTGCTGTTTGCAGTTTGCTGTTTGCAGTTTGCAGTTTACAGTATATAGTTTATAGTTTATAGTCAATAGTTTATAAGAGATTGGAAAGATTTAGATAAAATTGAACTTATATTTTTTAAAATGAAGATAGCATTAATCGGATATGGGAAAATGGGTAAAACCATTGAGCAGATAGCCATTAAAAGAGGACATGAGATTGTTTCAATTATTGATGTGGATAATCGGGAGGATTTTGGGTCGGAAGCATTCAAATCGGCTGATGTAGCCATTGAGTTTACCGCACCGAAAGTTGCCATAAGCAACTACAGAGAGGCTTGGAAAGCAGGTGTGCCTGTAGTTTCAGGTACCACAGGATGGAACGAGCAACTTCCTGAAATTGAAGCTGAAATCGAGAAAAACGGATATACACTGTTTTGGTCGTCCAATTTTAGTTTAGGCGTAAATATATTTATGGCAGCTAACAAATATTTGGCTAAGCTGATGAACCAATTTCCCGACTATAACGTGGAAATAACCGAAGTGCACCACACACAAAAACTGGATGCACCTTCCGGTACAGCTATTACGCTGGCTGAGGGAATTATTGAGAATTTGAACAGGAAAACGGTTTGGGTAAAAGAAACCGAAACAGCCACGAATGAAATTGCCATCAAATCCATCCGTGAAGGACAAGTGCCGGGTATTCACACCATTCGCTACGAAAGCTCTGTGGATAGCATTGAGATAACTCACGATGCCAAAAGCCGTGAAGGTTTTGCACTCGGAGCCGTAATTGCCGCTGAATTTACAGCAGGTAAAAAGGGATTTTTGGGAATGAAGGATTTGTTGAAGTTTTAAAAGAAAAAAATTTTAATGCAAGATAAAAAAGACATATTAGAAGAGCCTTTAACTACATATAATAAACTAACAAGTGAGCTTTTTACTATTCAAGAAGCGGCTATTTGGGCGAGTGATTATTTGAATAAAAATGTTACTACATCTAATATTTCTTACCTTGTACAATATGGAAAAGTAAGGAAATTAGGTAGTGATGGCAATACTCAAATAGCTAAATCTGAGTTGTTGGATTATTATAAATCTTATCATGGTAAAAGAGAAATTGAGTGGAAAGACCAACTTGGCGATGATTTGAATTGGCATCTTTCATTTGATTTTCTCAAAGAAGCCGATACTACAAAACATGTACATCGCCTACATCCTTACAAGGGAAAGTTTATTCCGCAATTGGTTGAATATTTTCTTGACGACAAAACTGATAAGTTTAAGAAAGAGGTTTTTTTTAGTAAAAATGATATAATTCTTGACCCTTTTGCCGGAAGCGGAACAACCTTAGTACAAGCTAATGAGCTAGATATGCACGCTATCGGCATTGATGTTTCATCTTTTAATGCACTGATAAACAACTGCAAAGTGATGAAATATGATTTTGTTGATTTGAAAAATGAAATTAATCGAATAACAAAATCACTGAAAGAGTTTATTTTCAAAACAAATACAATTCAATTTGAAGAAGAACTTTTACAAGCTCTTTCCGAATTTAATAAAGAATATTTTCCCGTACCAGATTTCAAATATAAAGTTCAACAAAAATTAATTGACGGTAAAAAATACGGAGAAGAAAAAGCTAAACTGTTTTTACCAATCTATGAAGATTTGGTTAAAAAGTACAATATCGAATTGCTACAACCATCATCGGATAGCTTTCTTGAAAAATGGTTTACAAAGCATGTGCGAAATGAGATTGATTTTGTTTTTGAGGAGATAAGGAAAGTTCAAAATGTTTCTACAAAAAAGATACTTAGTGTTATCCTTAGTCGCACCATGCGTTCATGCAGAGCTACAACACATGCCGACTTAGGAACATTAATAGAACCAATAACGACTACTTATTATTGTAGAAAACACGGAAAAATTTGCAAACCACTGTTCTCAATCTTAAAATGGTGGGAAAGTTATAGCAGAGATACGGTAAAACGATTAAAGCAATTTGACAAACTGCGAACCGACACATTTCAATACTGCTTGACCGGCGACAGTAGAGATATTGATATATTTGCAGAGATAAAAAAACGTTTTGAAAACTTTGGCAATCAATTAGAAAAACAGAAAATTAAGGGAGTTTTTTCAAGTCCGCCTTATGTTGGATTGATTGATTATCACGAACAACATGCCTATGCTTATGATTTGTTTAGATTTGAACGAAAAGACGAATTGGAAATCGGACCTCTTTACAAAGGACAAAATTTAGAAGCTCAACAATCTTACATACAAGGAATTACTGATGTTTTGAATAATTGCAAGCAGTATTTAGTTGAGGATTACGATATTTTCTTGGTTGCCAACGATAAGTACAATATGTATCCAACAATTGCAGAAAAAGCAGGAATGCAAATTGTAAATCAATTTAAACGTCCGGTACTTAATCGAACAGAAAAAGATAAAAGAGCTTATTCGGAAATAATATTTCATTTGAAAAAGATATGATTAACAGCAAAAAGGAAAAAATCTCAATAGAAGTTGTACGAACTTTATTTTCACAATTTGAAAAATTTCCTGACGATTTTAACTCGGATAGGAATGCACCTTTTCAAGATGCATTTCTGAATGCTTTTACACACAAGTTAGAAAATGTTGTACAATCTAACTCTACTTTAATTAGCTTAGCAAGCTGGATACACGGATTAAACACAAGTTTAGGACAATCGTTTATTGAGAAAACTGCTCACATCCTTTCCGATGGATGTAAAAAAGAATTTACGACAAGAAGAGGCACCAATTTATTGATTGCTCAATCGCAAAAGAATGCTATTGGAGATTATATTACAGAACTTTCAAATGGAACAGTTTTACCAAATGCAGAAGATGAAAACAAGCTGTGTATGGGTGTTAAAGAGATTGATGTTAATTCGACTGACTTTACGGCAGATGTTTATATTGAAGATGAAGAAAACATTATTTGTTTAGAAATTAAAACAGTAAAACCGAATAAAGGCATTTTCAAAAATGAAAAGCTAAAAATATTAGAAGCCAAAGCCGCATTAGCAAATGCTAATCCCAATAAAAAAATCATTTACTATTTAGGTTTTCCATTTGACCCAGAAGCAGATACACCTACCGGATATGATAAGGAACGATTTTTAAGATATAGTGTTGATTTCAAAAAATACTTTGGAATAGATGACTTTTTGATTGCTGAAGAAATGTGGAGTTTCCTTTCTGGCGAAGACAATTCGATGAAGTTTATTTTGGATATAATAAACAGCATTGCAACACCAAACTTCATGGATGAATACAACTTCTTACAAAATAAAGAAAACAGGAATTTAGAAGAATTTAAATCTACTCTTTTGAAGTGGAATATGTTTACAGAATTAAGTATTTTGGATGCAACCGCCGAGATTAATAAAAAAGCTAAAACAGATAAAAGAGTTCAACGAATAATGAATCAAGATATATTTAGAAATGGTTCATACAATGATAACAGAAAAGAATTACTAAACATTTAAGATAGATTTTCACAAGTTTGAAAAATCTCTAACCTAATGACAAGAGGATGGATTTAGATAAAACAATTTACTCACTCTCAGTGCAAGACCTTCAAACCGTGGCGGACGAAGAACTTGGCAGAGAACTTTCAAAAGAAGAAATAAGTTTAATTCAAGAAAAAATCGGTGATTACATTGATTGGCAAAGTGCTATTTCAAATGCAATAAACAACAATTTATTATAACTCACATATATGACTAACGAAACAAATAAAAACAAAACTGATTTTGCATCACGCTTTAATAAGCCACGCAAACAGTGGATTAAAGCTATTTTTTGGTGCTTAATTTATATTCTTTTTGTGATTTGGCTGGGCAATTTTTGGTGGTTGCTGATGCTGCCTGTTATTTTTGATGCATTTATCACTAAATTTATCCCCTGGACATGGTGGAAAAACTCGAAAAGCAAAGCTGTTCGCGCTGTAATGAGTTGGGTGGATGCCATCGTTTTTGCTTTGATAGCGGTCTATTTGATTAACAACTATTTGTTTCAAAACTATCAAATTCCCACATCATCGCTTGAAAAAACCTTGCTTGTGGGCGACTTCTTGGCGGTGAGCAAAGCCGCTTACGGTCCACGCGTACCGATGACGCCGTTTTCATTTCCACTGGTACAAAACACATTCCCGATAATCGACAAAAAATCTTATCTGGAAAAACCGCAGGTAAAATATCGCCGTCTGAAAGGCTTGGATACTATTGAGCGAAACGATATTGTGGTATTTAACTTTCCTGCCGGAGATACCATTGTTTTCAAAAAGCAAAATGTAGATTACTATTCCATTTGCTACGAAGAAGGTCTCAGCTACATGGTCAATGTGCTGAAACAGGAACCGACCGCCGACCTTTGTTACAAATACGGACGAGAAATAGTAGCTGCCAATACGGCTGTTTATGGGGAAATTATGTATCGTCCCGTTGACCGCCGTGAGAATTATGTGAAACGCTGCGTAGGATTGCCCGGCGATACATTGAGCATTGTAAATAATCAAGTTTACATTGACGGCAAAGCTTTAGAAAACTTCCCCGGAGTTCAGTTTAATTATTTTATCCAAACAGACGGCACTCGTCTGAGCAAGGCATTGATTGACGAAATGCAAATCAGCAACGAAGATTACTTTGAACTAAATACCGCTAATTCGTACGGACTTTTGCAACGTTTGGGCTTAAATCCGAACTATCCTGTTTACTATTTTCCGCTTACGCAAGCCAACTATAACAGATTGCAAAACACATCGGGCGTAACAAAACTGGTGATAGAGCCGGATTGGATGGTTACTACACCCGTTGGCGACAGCATGTACCCGCTTGGTGGCGGTAAAGGCTGGACACGTGATAATTACGGACCGATTTTTATTCCGAAAAAAGGAAGTACCATTGCTTTGAATGCAGACACTTATCCTATTTACGAACGTTGCATCAGAAACTACGAAGGCAACAAATTGGAAGTTCGTAACGGACAATACTATATCAACGATAAGCCTGCAACTTCCTATACTTTCCAAATGGATTACTACTGGATGATGGGCGACAACCGCCACAAGTCAGCCGATAGTCGTTCGTGGGGGTTTGTGCCGGAAGATCATATTGTAGGTCGTCCGATGTTTGTGTGGCTATCGCTGAATAAAGACAAAACTCTTTTCGGCGGAAAAATCAGATTTGACAGGTTCTTTAAAAATGCAAGACGATAGTTCGTTAGTTCCGAGTTTCGAGTTCCGAGTTTCGAGTTTTTCTACTGCTTATTTGCCACCTGTTTCTTACTTTTTGGCAATGCTACGGTCAGGAAGAGTGGAACTGGAAGCACACGAGAATTTCGTAAAACAATCTTATCGAAACCGATGCCGAATTGCTACTGCCAATGGAGTAGAAACACTGAGCATCCCGATAGAGAGCAACAAGGGTGAAAAAGTGGCTATTCGTGAAGCGCGTATTGCTCCGCACGACAACTGGCAGCAAAATCATTGGCGTGCCATTGCATCGGCTTATCGAAACAGTCCGTTCTTTGATTATTATGAAGATGATTTCAGAAAGTTTTACGAAAAAAAGTGGACGTTTCTTTGGGATTACAACCAAGAATTATTAACTTTGGTATTGGAATTATTGGATATTGATATAAATATCCATATTACATCTAACTTTCAAGCTAACTACGTAGATGTCAATGATTTTAGAGAAATCATTCATCCCAAAAAAGAGATAATTCTGCATTCGAAACCCTATTATCAAGTTTTTGAAAACAAACACGGCTTTTTACAGGATTTAAGCATTATTGATTTGCTGTTTAATATGGGAAATGAGAGTGTGTTTTATCTTTTACCGGAATATTTAGATAGAAAGTTTTAAAACAATAGCAAACATAGAAATACTATTGCCTATTCTCGTGATTTCGGAAACATAGTAAAAAAACATCTTCGATATTTTTCTCTATGTTTTGAAAAAGAAATAGATTAATCAGAAAATACAAACAATTATAAAATTTAACTTTAATTTTAGGAGGTTTTATGAAAAACATTGATTGGAATAACATTGGTTTTGGTTATATAAAGACCGACTATAACGTGCGTTGCTCATTCAAAGACGGCGAATGGGGCGAAGTTCGCAGCACGCAAGACGAATTTGTTAATCTGCATATGGCAGCAACTTGTTTGCATTACGGACAAGAAGCTTTTGAAGGCTTAAAAGCTTTCCGTGGCAAAGACGGTAAAATCCGTATTTTCCGTTTAGACGAGAATGCTAAACGTCTGCAAAGCTCTTGTAAAGGAATTATGATGGCATCACTTCCTGTAGAAAAATTTGAAGAGGCTGTTATCAAAGCTGTTAAGCTTAACGAACGTTTTGTGCCACCTTATGAGAGCGGTGCATCACTTTATATTCGTCCATTGCTAATTGGTACAAGCGCACTAGTAGGCGTTAAACCTGCTTCGGAATATGAATTTATCGTATTTGTAACACCTGTAGGACCTTATTTTAAAGGCGGCTTCCAAACTACGCCATTTGTTATTATGCGTCAGTACGACCGTGCAGCACCACTTGGAACCGGAACTTTCAAAGTAGGTGGAAACTACGCTGCAAGTCTTGTAGCTGGAACTCATGCTCACGAAATGGGCTATTCAGCTGTGTTCTATCTGGATCCGAAAGAAAAAAAGTACATCGACGAATGCGGTGCTGCTAACTTCTTTGCTATCAAAGACAACACCTACATCACACCAAAATCGGATTCCATCCTTCCATCCATTACCAACAAAAGTTTGATTACTTTGGCGGAAGAGCTTGGAATGAAAGTAGAAAGACGTCAAGTGCATATCGACGAGCTGGAAACTTTTGAAGAAGCGGGTGCTTGCGGTACTGCAGCAGTTATCAGTCCAATTCAGCGAATTGATGACTACGACACAAAAAAATCCTATGTTTACTCACCTGACGGAAAACCCGGCAAATGGAGTGAAAAATTGTACAACAAGCTACGCGCTATCCAATATGGTGATGAGCCGGATACACACAGTTGGGTTACGATAGTTGAGTAGTTGGTAGTTAGTAGTCGGTAGATGATAGTACCGATTCTCGTGAAATAAACACAAAAACTCTGACAGTATCTGTGTGTGCTGTCAGTAGTTTTTTTAAAATGAAAAAAGACTCTAACTCACTATTTACAAATACTGCTGATGCACTAATTTGTTAATGATTTTAACTAAAATAATAATTGTTCTTTGAAATTTTGATTTTGCTTGAATTGAATCTCTTCGTCAGGATTTAGCAGTTCTTTTAATGGTGTTTTGTC
>DUQG01000053.1 GCA_012837935.1 Bacteroidales bacterium | reverse complement strand
TGACAAAACACCATTAAAAGAACTGCTAAATCCTGACGAAGAGATTCAATTCAAGCAAAATCAAAATTTCAAAGAACAATTATTATTTTAGTTAAAATCATTAACAAATTAGTGCATCAGCAGTATAGTAAGATAAAAGTTTCCGCTTGCTACTTGATTCAAAATTCGTTAGAATTTTGATAACTATGTGTCCTATGTTTACTTTAACTATACTTTGTTGAATTTGTGTCAATGAAATAATAAAAAACTATTTGTTATCATAGTAAACTTTTTTACTATGTGTTTATGTTACAAGTATGCGAAAAATAAAAACTCAGGAAGATTTAACTCAAATAGTAAAACGTGAAAAACTCTCTAAACTGGCTTTTCAAGGTCTGGATTTTTACGAAGTGGAAGAGAGAGTTTTATCTATTCCTGTAAAAGATTGTCTTTTTCTGGACTGTACGTTGTCAGATCGTTTGCATAATTATCTTTATGCCAAAAACTATATTTTTCCGCATTTGGATGTGCCGTTTAGCATCTATCCATCCGGACTTTATACCAAAGAAAAGCTTTATGACGGTTACGATTACCAAAAGCCGGAAACTTATCTAACTACGACTGACAAGGTCGTATATGACTATTACAAAAAGAAAGGTGGCTCGGAAACACGTGATATGAAGGAAACTTTGGCTCGCTCACTTCACGACCATTCTATTTACGATGCCAAGCATGACTTTCTCTCGGCGTATGATGAGCGGAAAGTGGTGGCAATTATGGGCGGGCACAAGCTTCGTCGGGATGATGAGCGTTATTTACAAACCGCTAAATTAGCTAGATCTTTAACTGAAAAAGGCTACTTAATGACAACAGGTGGCGGTCCGGGGGCTATGGAAGCAACGCATTTGGGTGCTTGGTTTGCCGGAAAATCAGATTCAGAACTGCAAGATGCCATCGAAATATTGAAGCCGGCAGCGATTTATTCGCATCCCGATTGGTTGAAGACATCCTATCAAGTTTTGGAAAAATATCCCGAAACAGACTACAAAAGTCTTGGAATACCAACTTGGCTTTATGGACATGAGCTTTCTACTCCCTTTGCAACGCATATTGCTAAGTTTTTTGAAAACAGTTTGCGTGAAGAGGGATTGCTCGCTATTGCAAAAGGTGGTGTGATTTTTTCGCCGGGAAGTGCGGGTACAATGCAGGAAATTTTTATGGATTTAACTCAAAATCACTACGAAAGCTACGGTTTTGCCAGTCCGATGATTTTTCTTTGCAAGCGTTATTGGACAGAGGAATATCCGGTTTATCCGTTGCTGAAATCACTGATAGAAAGGGGGAAACTGAATAATATTGATTTGGCGATTTATGATAAGAATGAAGATGTGATAAAGCATTTGGAGAGTGGAGATTAGAGAGTGGAGATTAGAGAGTGGAGAGTGGAGAGTGTATTATGATATAAAAAAGCAGAGTTATGACAAAACGATTGACAATAACGGAATGGGCGGAGGATGATCGTCCGCGTGAGAAGCTGATGATGAAAGGAGCTACGGCTCTTTCGGATGCGGAGCTTTTGGCTATTTTGATTGGGTCGGGAAATAGGGAGGAAACTGCTGTGGAGCTTTGTCGTCGCATTTTGGGCGATAATCATAATAATCTGAACGAACTGGCTCGATTATCCATTGCCGATTTGCAAAAATACAAAGGAATTGGCGAAGCTAAGGCTATTACACTGATTGCAGCTTTGGAATTGGGGAAGAGACGCAGGTCGGAAGAAGCTGTTGAGCGGAAGAAAGTTACAAGCAGTAAGGATTTGTTCGAGGTTTTTGCACCGAAATTGGAAGATTTAAACCATGAGGAGTTTTGGGCTGTTTTTCTTAACGGAGCAAACAAAGTGATGGAAGTAGTTAATTTAACCAAAGGTGGCATGCGACAAACCGTGGTTGATGTGCCGATGTTACTTCGTTTGGCACTTGAAAAATCGGCTCATGCCATTGCCGTATCACACAATCATCCATCAGGCGAAAATAATCCAAGTGGCGAAGATACTGCCATAACACAAAAAATAAAAAAAGGTTGTGAAGCCATTGGGTTACGATTTTTAGACCACTTGATTATTGCCGGAAATAGCTATTACAGCTTTGCTGATAACGGAAGGATTTAGTGGCTAGTAGTCTCAGAAGTTGGGTGCGTCGGCTTCCAGCCGACGTATAAAACATAAGAACATGAAAGATGTAATTATTGCATTTTACAATCGTAAATCGTGTAATCGTATATCGTAAATTATTAAATGAAACTTTTAGAAATTAATAACGTCGTAAAGCAGTATTCGGGGCATCGTGCCTTGGATGGAGTGAGTTTGAATGTGCCACGAGGAAGTGTTTACGGATTTCTTGGTCCGAATGGTGCAGGAAAAACCACGCTTATCCGAATTATCAATTGCATTACTGCACCGGATAGTGGCGAAGTGCTGTTAAACGGAAAAAAACTAACGCTTGAAGATGTTCGAAACATCGGCTACTTGCCGGAAGAGCGTGGTCTATACAAAAAAATGAAAGTGGGAGAGCAGGCACTTTATTTGGCTCGACTGAAAGGAATGAGTAAAGCGGATGCTTTGAAAGCATTGAAATACTGGTTTGAGAAATTTGAAATTCAGGGTTGGTGGAACAAAAAAGTAGAAGAACTATCCAAAGGAATGGCTCAAAAAGTGCAGTTTATCACGACTATTTTGCACAAACCCGAACTTTTGATTTTTGATGAGCCGTTTAGTGGTTTTGACCCGGTAAATGCCGATTTGTTAAAACGAGAAATCTTAGAACTGCGTAATCAAGGTGCAACTATAATCTTTTCCACTCACAATATGGCTTCAGTAGAGGAGCTTTGTGAAAATATCTCTCTGGTTAATAAATCCAAAATCGTACTACAAGGAAATGTGGCAGAAATACGTGCAACTCATGCATCGGATACCTTGCAGCTAAGAACTGCTACCGAATTTCAATTACAAAATTGCGATATTATCTCTCAAAATATAGAAAATGACGTGTGTGAAACCATTGTGAAAAAGAAAGATTGCGGTTCCAATAACGAGATTTTGCAGGAAGTAATGAGTCAGACTCAAGTTTTCTCTTTTGTGGAGCAACTACCTACGATGAACGATATCTTTATCCGAACAGTAACTAAGTAGCAGGAGCAAGGAGTAAGAGGTAAGTGTGTAAAGTAGCTGCTACTTATTAACCACTCAACCATTTAACTAAAACATTAATTCGCGAAATTCGCATAATTCGTAAAAATAAATGTCTAAAATAGGAATTATAATTCAACGAGAATACCGCTCACGGGTAATGAAAAAATCATTTTTGTTACTCACGTTTCTTACCCCGATTTTTATGGCAGCTATGATAATTTTGCCGATGTGGATTGCTACCATGAAAGATGAAACGGTTAAAAATATCATCGTCGTGGATAGAACAAACGAGCTGAAAGATGTTTTGAAAACTAACGAGCAATATACTTTCGAATTTGTCGATGAGTCGCTCGAACATGTGCGAGATAATCAACAGCAAAGTAAGAAGTCGGATAATCTTACGGCAATTCTTTATGTGTCTGATAATTTGGTGGAAAATCCGAATGCGGTTACTATCTATTCTGAAAAACAGATAAATGTTGAACTGAAAGGCTATATTGCACAAGAACTGAATAACTATGTACGCGATAAAAAGTTGGAAGCACTCAATATTCAAGACTTAAAAGAGAAAATCGAACAAGCCAAGTCAGATGTAAATATATCGACTATCAAATGGGATAGTTCCGGCAAAGAGACGGAAGGTTCTGCAGAAATGGCACTGATAATCGGGATGGCAGCGGCGTTTTTGATTTATATGTTTATTATGAGTTACGGTTCGCAGGTAATGTCCGGCGTACTTCAAGAAAAAACCAGCCGCATCGTGGAAGTGATTATTTCATCGGTAAAGCCGTTTGAGTTGATGATGGGAAAAATTATCGGGATTGCTTTGGTGGGACTTACGCAGTTTACCATTTGGATTGTGTTTACGCTGATTTTGAGTAGCATTGGAACTGCATTTTTGGGACCGGATTTATCCACGGCAGCCATGACTGAAACAGCTCATATCTCGCAAACAGCCATGACTGACGCCGACACAGCGGATATGGTCAGCAAAGTTTATAGTATGCTTTCCGGTTTTGATTTTGTGAAAGTACTGTTTTTATTTCTGATTTACTTTTTGGGTGGTTATTTGCTTTATGCATCGCTTTTTGCGGCGATTGGTTCGGCGGTAGATAATGAAACCGACACGCAACAATTTTCCATGCCGATAACCTTGCCCATCATTTTTGCGATTTTTATTGCACTCTATGCCGCTCAAAGTCCCGACAGTTCGTTGGCATTTTGGGGCTCTATGATTCCGTTTACATCGCCTGTGGTAATGATGGCACGTATTCCCTACGATGTTCCGACTTGGCAAATTCTACTTTCCATAGCTATTTTGGTAGGCTCATTTATCGCTTCGACGTGGCTTGCCGGAAAAATCTATCGCACCGGAATTTTGATGTATGGCAAAAAAGTAACTTGGAAAGAACTTTGGAAGTGGGTGAGAGTGAAGTAGTCAGTAGTGTGTAGTCTGTTGGGTGCGTCGGCATCCTGCCGACGATTAAACACGAAACGTCATATTATGGCGTCTCTACATGTTTTTTGTCATTACTTCCAAAGTTCAAATCCAATTCCAAAAAGAATAATAAGAAGTGCAAAAGACCAAATCACCGTTGGGATAAGTGTGAATTTTCTGGTGGGAAGTTCTTTTGAATATTGGTAGAAAGTTGCAATAATACTTACAGCAAAAAACAGAACAATTGCAGGTATGGCAGTAAAATAAAAAAGTGCTAAACCCGGTCCTATATCGTAATTAGGATCGGGTTTTTGCAAACTATAAACTAAAACTATGCTGTGAAAACAGGCTACCAAACCAAACACAGCGGAAATAACAGAAAGTACAATCGTTTTCATTTTTCCAAAGCTCGCATAATAAATCTTCCCGAACGTCTGGTTACTTGCTGTACCAGTACTTCACGGTTTTGAATGGATTGCTGTTTGATTTCTTTGTTGATACCACGAATAGTCAGCATTTCCAAATCCGTGTTATAGCTTACTTTATAATCGTTGGAAAGCTCATCCATAGCACGTTGCAGGTAACGGCTATTATCCACGCAAATACTGATGCTGATAGCCGAACTCTGAATTAGTGAAACTTTCAATCGGTACTTCTCGATAACTGTAAAAATCCATGTCAGACTCTCTTCCAAAACAAACGAAAAGTCTAGTGGGCGCAGGGTTAGCAGAACCAGATTTCGTTTCAAAATCAAAATCGGAACGGTAATAGGTTTCGCAGTCTGATGAATAACGGAACCTGCCTCGGTTGGACTTCCAAACGGACGAACATAAAGCGGAATTTGCTTGTTTTCAAGCGGTTTAATGGTTTTCGGGTGGATAACCTGTGCACCACTATGTGCCAACTCTACCGCATCTAAATACGAAAGTTCAGGGATGTGAATCGTGTTTTGGAAAATTCGTGGGTCGCCGTTCAGAATGCCCGGAACATCTTTCCAAATCGTTACGCTGTCGGCATCTAGCAAATTACCCACCACGGCAGCCGTATAGTCGGAACCCTCACGTCCAAGCGTTGTAGGCAGTCCTTTCATATTGGTTCCGATAAACCCTTGTCCGATGTAAACTTTGTGTTGAGAGAAATCCACAGCTGATTTCAGTCGCTTTTCTGCTTCTAAAAAATTCACATTGGCTTCACGGAAATTACTGTCGGTTACGAGCAGTTCACGCATATCGAGCCATTTGTTTACAATGCCTTTTTCTTTGAAAACAGCAGAAATAATTGCCGTGGAAATGACCTCGCCATACGAAACAATTTGGTCGTAACAGCGGTCGTAGTCGTTTCCTACACTCTCAGAAAGTATTGTTTTTAGTTTTGTGAAAAATGGCTCTACGGCAGTTTCGCCAACTGATTTATCTTTAAACAGTTCCGCAATTATCTCTTTATGATAAGTTTCTATTTCGGTCAGTTTTTCCAATGCAGCTTCTTGCTCGGCTTTCATAAAGTTTTCCAGCACCACTTCAAGCGCGTTAGTGGTTTTACCCATAGCAGAAACCACAATAAATAAATTATCTTCAACAGATGAAACGATTTTCAGCATATTTCGGATGCCGTCAGCCGATTTTACGGACGCACCACCAAATTTATAAACAAGCATATTTTTATAGAATAAATGATTTTATCTTATTGTAGAATTTTTACACCCACCAACTTATCATACCTGCCGCCCCACGGACGATGATAAACATAAATAGTATATTGGTTTTGTGTTTGCCAATGACTTCCTTCAATAGGTGCAACATAGGCTTTACTTTCCTTGTTTCTCACAGTCCAAAATTGATAGTTGTAACCGCCTTGTTTAAGTAGTAAAGTTTTGTAATATAGATTGTTGTAGCTGTCAAAATCCATTTTTGCGGTCTCGTCAATCAAGTTGTAATTCCAAAAGCCGCCTAAGTAAATATCTGCATCTAAAAATCCGGTATAAACAGGCAAGTAAAAATGCACAAACATATAATCAGCCTCTAAATCAGCGCTTTCATAGCCGTCTTGATGATTGATAATAAATCGCCCGTTTGCATCAAAATCCACTTGATAACGCTCTCTTTGACGGACATTACTTTCTGTCAAATAGACATTATAATAGGGACGCTCAAACTTAATTCGGTCTATTCGCTCGTCGTAGTTGTAAATAGATGAAAAATCAAAGCGACGATATTCGTTTCCCCCTTCAAAAATCAAATTGCGATTATTCACGTAGCTCAATTTATCCACGGAATAATAGGTGGGTTTAATATCGGTAACTTGGTTGTCAAGACGGTCGTTTTGTCGCACTACAACTTTTACTTCGGAATGCGGATCTTGAATTCGATAATTTCCAAATAAAATATCAAAATCAAGCTGCTGTTTGGTGTTGTTGATTTCTGTGTCCGTATTGCCTCGCACCCTTGCATCAATCTCTACACTCGGTTCTACCACAGAAAAACAAACTTGTACAATCGGTTCGCTCGTATTATTATCTTCGTAAATAAAAGCAACGTAATTTCCCGAAACTAAAAATTTTACATCGTTATTTGGAAGTGAAAAACGGTAATTGGTATAAAGAAAAGTAGTGTTGATAGACAAAGCATAATCGTCGATATATCCGCGTGCAAAACCTTGAATATACTCTGCCGATGATAGGGATGAAATAGTCCAATCGGCGTTGCAATGCTTGATTTCATAAGAATATGAATAACGCTCATGTGACATCTCGTCAAAGCTGATTTCCAGCACATCGTTCTCGTTCAAAGAAATAATTGGTAATTCTAGTGGATTTTCATTCATTTTTATTTGTAGCGTTTTCACATTTTCTGCAAAAATCCGTGTGCTGAAATTATTCTGTGCTTGCACGATAAAAAAACTGCATAAAAAAGCTATAAGTAGTCTGATTTTCATTAATACAAAAGATATTTTGATTTAATCTATAACGTAAGAATATGGATTTTAGTTTTTCTAATACTACTTCCTTATCATATTGGTTGATGAGTTTGTTAAACTTATCATCAAAAAATCAGCCAAAGTTATAAAAACTTTGGCTGATAGTTGGATTTTTATTGAAGTTATCTTTGCTAAATTATTGAATATTCGACTTCTAACTTCCCGCTTCCTACTTTTTCGGTTTATCCGTCATGGCAATTTCCAATTTACCACCAGCCATCAACTCATCGTGTGTAAAGAATGGTTTTTCCAGAACTTTGCCGTTTAGTTTTATACTTTCTATATATTTGTTTGTTTTGGAATTGTTGGTAGTTTTGATTTCAAATTTCTTGCCGTTTCCCAGGTTGATAGTTACTTTATCAAAGAGCGGTCGACCGATAGAATAGGTCGGATTTCCCGGTGCCACTTGATAAAAGCCCATCGCATTAAGAATGTACCATGCCGACATTTGTCC
The DNA here is from genome assembly GCA_012837935.1 of Bacteroidales bacterium. Classification (GTDB taxonomy): domain Bacteria; phylum Bacteroidota; class Bacteroidia; order Bacteroidales; family Paludibacteraceae; genus UPXZ01. The sequence continues at coordinate 44,088 of DUQG01000053.1, read as the reverse complement.
GCAATCCTCGTTCCCTGAAAGTCCGTCAGGTTGGTCGGAGTATTGCGAATAAAGCACTGTATCTATCAACTCTTGCGTTTTGTAAGGCAGGTCAACATAATTATAGAAATGAATAATATGATGACTTGGTTCGTTTCCGTGAGCATATTGACCAATTAATCCGGTAATATCCACAGAAACTTGGTCTCCTTCAATTTCAGAACTTGCGGTAAATAGTCCATCCAGTTTCTCAATAAATTTATCACGACCACCTAACAATTTCACCAAACTATCCGGCTGATGCGGCACAAACCAAAGCCATTGCCAAGCTGTACCTTCGCAGTAGTCGTCATCGCGGTGGTTCGAGCTACGTGGATTAAACGGTGTACGCCAGTTGCCTTTCGAATCTTTTCCACGCATAAATCCAACTTCCGGATCAAAATAATTTTTGTAGTTTGTAGCCAATTTTGCATATTTCGCAATGTTGGCAGTGTCGTTTCTGTCTTTTGCTATTTGCAGAATGCACCAGTCATGGTAAGCATATTCAAGACCTTTTGCCACGCTTTCTACTTCAACATCAAACGGGATGTAGCCAATTTCGTTTTTATATTTTTTAGAAATGGGTTGCAATGCGTTAGCATAGAGCGCATTGTCTTTAATTCCGGTGGTGTCTTGGTTAGATGATTTCAGGATAGCCTCGTATGCCAAGTCCACATCAAAATCACGGTAGCCTTTCATATACGCATCTACAATAATTGGTACGGCATTATAACCAATCATCGTTGCTGTGTAGTTTCCGGCAAGTTCCCACATCGGTAAAACGCCCCCTTGTTGATAATGAGTAAGCAGCATTCTGATAAATTCCCCGTTTTTTTCAGGTGCAATAATCGTCAGCAATGGATGCAACGCACGCATGGTGTCCCAAGTTGAGAAAACGGTGTATTTGGTTTCGTCGGATTGGTGAATTTGCTTATCCAGTCCGCGATAGCGACCGTCAACATCCGAGAAAATATTCGGTGCGATGGCTGAGTGATACATGGCGGTGTAGAAAATTCGTTTTTGAACTTCGTCTTTCGTTTCAATATCAATTTTTGCCAAATAATCATTCCATGCTTTGCGAGTATCAATTCTCACTTTGTCAAAATCCCATGCAGGAATTTCTTGGTCTAAGTTTTTCTTGGCACCATCCAAATCTACTGGCGAAATTCCCACTTTCAGTAACACTTCCTCTTTGTCTTTCGTATCAAATGTCAAGAAAATTTTTCCGCTCTTTCCGTTAAGAACTTTTGTTTCAGTGCTTAAACTGTCATTTTCATAAATACTTACCGAAGTAAATGGTTTTGACGTAACTGCGTAGAAATAAACCCATTGCTCGCGCGCCCAGCCTCTCGATTTTTTCAGTCCTCTAACTTCTGTATTGCTTATCACTTCAATGATAACGCTATCAGTCGGATGATTTTGGTTAGTGTAATCCAAGTCAATCAACAATCCTGATTTCTCGCTTGCAGGAAATGTATATTTATGAAATCCGGCACGTTGTGTCGCTGTTAATTCCGCTTTTACATTGTAGCGGTCAAGTTTCACGGTGTAGTAACCCGGCACGGCACTTTCGGTTTCTTTCCTGAACGGCGAAGCAAAGGAAGTTTGCTGCGATGACGGTTCCGCTTTTCTTATTTCCGGTTCGCCCACGATAGGCATAACCAACACATCCGTATAGTCGCCAATTCCTGTTCCACTCAGATGTGTGTGTGAGAAACCATTGATGGTGCTATCCGTGGCATGATAACCGGAAACAGCATCCCACTCAAAAATTCGTGTATCCGGGCTAAGTTGCACCATTCCGTGCGGATAAGTTGGACCCGGGAATGTGTGTCCATGCCCGCCCGTTCCAATAAACGGATCTACAAATGTGGTATAATCCGTCATGTTCTCTTTTTTACAAGAACTCAAAGCAACAGTACCTGCTGCCAATAAAACTGCGATTGATTTAAGTTTCATAAAGCATTCTGTTTGAAATTGTTTTCAATAATAATATGCAATATTACTCTTTTTAATTGAAATGTAAAAGCGTTTGGCTTAATAAAATTTGGCTGAATGCGTTATATAAAACGGATTTTGACTATTTTTGTATTATAAATGTCGGATATTTTGTCTGATGATAATTATATCTTACGAATTTAGAATTTGTTTCTTAACGAAAAAACATTAAGATTATTAAGGAATTTAGATTCATTAAGACGTTCTTAATGAAAATCTTAACTAAACTTAATTTCTTAATGTTAAAGAAAACTATCGGAAAAACACAATAAACTAAATGAACATCCAACATCATACACCAAACACCAAACACCAAACACCAAACATCCAACATCCAACAATTAAAACATGAATCTTCCAATCCCCTTTATATCTGAAATTAAAAAGCTTCTGAAAGACGAGTTTCCGCTTTTTCTCGAAGCATTGCAAGAAAATCCGCCAATTAGTATTCGTGTGAATAATAAAATTTCGCTTACGCCATCTGACGAAAAAGTAGCTTGGTGCGATGATGCTTATTATCTCAATGACCGACCGCTGTTTACCGCTGACCCGCTTTTTCATGCCGGCGCTTATTATGTGCAAGAAGCCTCGTCCATGTTTTTGTGGCAGGTTTTGGAACAATGGGTGGAAAAAGACAGCCTTGTGCTTGATTTGTCGGCGGCACCGGGTGGAAAATCGACATTGATTTCGCAGTTTTTGAGTGAAAACGGATTTTTGGTAAGCAATGAAATTGTGAAAAGTAGAGCCTTTATTTTAGCCGAAAATATGATAAAATGGGGAAATGATAACGTCTTGGTCTGCAATAATTCGCCGAAAGATTTCCGAAAACTTTCTTCGTTTTTTGATGTGGTGGTGGTTGATGCGCCTTGTTCGGGTGAAGGAATGTTCAGAAAAGATACCGGAGCCATTAATGAGTGGAGCGAAGGAAATGTGCTGATGTGTGCGGAAAGGCAACGGGATATTTTGACGGATGTGTGGGATACCTTGAAAACAGGCGGGATATTAATTTATAGCACTTGTACTTATAATCAGGCTGAAAATGAAGATAATATAGCTTGGGTTGAGCAGGAATTGGGTGCGGAATATTTGCCGATAGATACTTCAAAATTTCCCGAAATAACGGTTTCCGATTACGGCTATCGATTTTTTCCGCATAAAACTCGCGGCGAAGGATTTTTTATTGCAGCTTTACGGAAAACAGCAGAAAGTCCACGACCAGCGAAAGCGGTAAAAAAGAAAAATAAATCGTCAGAAAAACCGAATAAAGCAATAGAAAGTTTTTCTAAAAATCTGCTTAATTCGTTCGATTGGGAAATTTCATTAGAAAATAATATTGTTTCGGCTGTTAGAAAAATACATGCAGAAACAGTAGAGCAGTTGAAAAATAATTTGCAAACCATGCACTTTGGGATTGCTCTTGCCGAACAGAAAGGAAAAGATTTTATTCCGCATATTGCCTTGGCATTATCTAAAAACTTAAATATAGACATTCAAAACAGGGTAGAAGTAGATAAAGAAACGGCTATCCGATATCTACAAAAGGAAGCTGTCCACTTTCCCGAAGCAGAAAAAGCCTATGTGCTTTTGACTTACCAATCTTTGCCAATTGGTTGGATTAAAAATATCGGTAACCGAAGTAATAATCTTTATCCTGCCAAGTGGCGGATTAGAATGAGGATTTGATATGAATAAAATAACTTTTCTCGGTACAGGTACTTCCACAGGCGTTCCACAGCTTGGTTGCGGATGTAAAACTTGTCAATCTACGGACTCATGCGACAAGCGATTACGCAGTTCGGCAGTTGTTTGTGTAAAAGGCAAGCGAATTTTGATTGATGCCGGACCGGATTTAAGGCAACAATTGATTAAAAATGAAATTTTCAGCATTGATGCAATTTTGCTTACACACCAGCACTATGACCATGTAGGCGGATTGGATGATGTGCGTCCGCTTGGCAAAGTGAAAGTTTATGCTGAGCAGAATGTGCTGGAAGCAATTCAGCGAAATATGCCCTACTGTTTTGGAAACAATAGACTGCCCGGTGTACCAACTATGGAATTATGCGAAATAAGCAACGAAGCTTTCGAGATAGATGACGTTCGAATTGTGCCAATTCGAGTGATGCATGCGAAATTACCGATTTTAGGATTTAGGATAGCTGGTTTGGCTTATCTTACGGATGTAAAAACAATTCCCGAAAGTGAGTTTGAAAAGTTAAGGGATTTGAAAGTATTGGTAATTAATGCACTAAAAAAAGAAGAGCATTTTTCACATTTAACCTTGGAAAAAGCTTTGGCACTTGCACAAAAAATAGGTGCTGAAAAGACTTATATCACGCACGTTTCACACCAATTAGGCTTGCATAGCAAAGTAGAAAAAGAATTACCGGAAAATATTCATTTAGCATACGATAATTTGTCAATAATTTTCTAACTTTGTAAAAATGCATTTTTGCAACATAAAAAACCTTTATTTCAATGAAAAATATAGCAGTTAAATTTACGCTGTTTATTATAATTATAGCTTTTGCATCTTGTAGTACACCAAGAATGTTTACTACTTTGGAAACTTTACACCCGGCTGAAGTTAGTTTTGATCCGTCCGTTCAACGAGTTTTGATAGTAAATAATTCGGTGGTTCAGCCGGACAATGTTGGACATTTTGATTTCAAAACTTTTAACGAAATTGAGAAGCCGACGAATGTTTCACTGAAATTTGATAGTGCTGCCGTTTTTTGCATAGCCAGTTTAAAAGAAAATTTAGAGGAAACAGGTTTTTTTCGTTCGGTGGATATGCAGTTGAAAAGCTTAAACACGTCGGATGTTTTTAATCAAACCATCTCGCTTAAACCGCAAAATGTAAAGCAACTTTGTAGAAAATATGGTGTAGATGCGCTTATTGCTTTAAATAATATTGAGATGGAAGATAGACTGATAAAGAACAGAAAAAACGAGCCGGGCGCTTTGGATGTAATGGTAAAAACGAAGTGGGAAGTGCTTTACCCCAATGAAAAACACGGAGTGGCAAAAGAATTTGTTGATGAGTTCTCTTGGGAAGAATATCAAGCTCAAGAATTGCCGGCACGTTACGATGCGCTGGTAGATGCTTCCATCTTGTCAGGCGTAAACATCTCTAATCGGATGATACCTCAGTGGGAAAAAGAGGAGCGCTATTTCTTTACACCTAAGAAAGGTCTATTTACGCAAGCGATGCATGCCTTCTCACAAAGAAACTGGAAAGAGGCTATTCAACTTTGGGAGCAGGCGGAACAAGAGTATTCTGATGCTAGTTTAAAGTTTTACGCAGTTAATAACATCGCAATTGTTTACGAAATAATGGGCGATTTAGACCAAGCTATATCTTATGGTGATTATTTGATAAAATTGTATCCGCATGTGAAAGTCTATTCTACTTATTCGTTAGACCAGATAAATCAATCGATTCAATATGTAGCAAAGCTGAAAACAAAACGTGAAGAACAAAAACTACTAAGAAAACAATTAGGTGAATAGTCTCGATTCATTGATAAATAGAATTTTGTGAAAATATAAACCCTTAAAAATTAATCATTATGCTTTTACCATCAGATGAAATTACACTTCAGAAACGCGGAATTTCTAAAAAACAAATTGAGGAACAGTTACAGAATTTTGTAACCGGTTTTCCTTTTCTTGAAATTAAAAGTGCTGCTTCCATCGGAAATGGACTTGTGCAGGTAACGCCGGAAGCTAAGAAAAACTTCCTGGCAGAGTGGAATGCATTTTTAACTACCGATGCAAAAGTATTAAAATTTGTGCCTGCTTCGGGTGCGGCAAGTCGTATGTTTAAGGATTTGTTTTCATTTTTAGAAAGTGAAACCAATGAGCCTATCAGCGACTTTGAAAAGAAATTTTTCGATGAAATTGAGAAGTTCGCTTTTTATGATGTTCTGAATGAGGCTTGTGTGAAAAACAAAGGAAAAACAATTCCTGAGTTAACAGCAGCCGGACAATACAAAGATGTAGTTTCTGTGTTGCTTTATGAAGCCGGACTTAATTATGGTTCACTGCCGAAAGGATTGTTGAAATTCCACTCGTATCCGACCGAAAAACGCACGCCGATGCAAGAACACCTTGTTGAAGGGGCACTATATGCGCAGACTGACGGACAAGTTTATATTCACTTTACTGTTTCAGCGGAACACAGAGAGCTTTTCCAAAAACACTTGGAGGAAAGTTTGCCTGAATTTGAGAAAAAACACGGTGTGAAGTTTAATGTGAGTTTCTCAGAGCAAAAACCGTCCACAGATACCGTTGCAGCGGAAATGAACAACGAACCATTCCGTGAAGATGGTGAATTGCTGTTCCGTCCGGGTGGACATGGTGCTTTGATTGCTAACTTAAACGAGCAAGATTATGATGTGATTTTTATTAAAAACATTGATAACGTGGTGCCTGAATCACTTAATGAGCCAACTGTAGAAAATAAAAAACTGATTGCAGGGATTTTAGTAAATCTGCAAAAACAAATTTTTGCTTACCTGAAAGAGCTTGAAAACGAGCAAATTTCCGATGCGAAATTGGCGGTAATTTCACAATTCTGTGAAACCAAACTAAATAATCATCATCCGGATATTAAATCGTTGAAAGGAAATGATTTAAGACTTTATTTATTTAATAAATTAAATCGTCCGATTCGCGTTTGCGGTATGGTAAAAAACGTAGGTGAACCGGGTGGCGGTCCTTTCCTTACTGTAAATCAAGACGGTACTGTATCACCACAAATTCTTGAAAGCTCACAAATAAGTTCTGAAAATAAGCATATTATGCAACAGTCAACCCATTTTAATCCTGTTGACTTAGTTTGCGGAGTGAAAAACTACAAAGGCGAGAAATTTGACTTGCTGAAATACGTGGATAGAAACACCGGATTTATTTCTATTAAATCAAAAAGCGGTCGCGAACTGAAAGCGCTTGAGTTACCCGGCTTGTGGAATGGTGCTATGAGCGACTGGAATACGGTTTTCGTGGAAGTGCCAATCGAAACATTTAATCCTGTAAAGACGGTAAATGATTTGCTTAGAAAAGAGCATCAGTAATTGAGAAATAATGAAAAGCGAACCAAGCAGTTCGCTTTTTTTATTATTTTTGCAAAATGAAACAGCGATATTTTATCTATTTCTCTTACAATGGTGCAGCTTACGTAGGTTGGCAAATTCAGCCTAACGGGATTTCGGTGCAAGAAGTGATGCAGAAAGCTTTTTCTACTATCTTGCGCACGGATATAGAATTGGTGGCGGCAGGCAGAACGGATGCAGGAGTACATGCCAAAATGATGATTGCTCATGTGGATTTAGAATTGCAAGATATGCAGGTTTTGGAGCTTGTCAATAAACTAAACAGTTTTTTGCCCCATGATATTGCCATCAGCAAAATGGTGAAAGTTCAACCGGATTCTCATGCTCGCTTTGATGCTGTTTCACGTCGATATGAGTATCACTTGCTGTGCGAGAAGAATGTTTTTCTCAATGATTATGCTATGCGAGTGTATCATCCGTTGGACTTTGAAATGATGAATAAAGCTGCCGAAACACTCTACGAATATACGGATTTTACTAGTTTCAGCAAGTTGCATACGGATGTAAAAACCAATAACTGCAAAGTGATGCACGCTCAATGGACTTTTGAGAAAGACCGCTGGGTTTTCACCATAGAAGCAGATCGATTTTTGCGAAATATGGTGCGTGCCATTGTAGGAACGTTGCTGGAAGTGGGTAAGGGAAAAATGAGTGTGGCGGAGTTCAGAGAAGTAATAGAATCAAAAAATCGTTGCAATGCAGGTGTTTCTGTACCCGGGAAAGGACTTTATCTGGTAAATGTAAACTATCCGGATGTGATTTTTATGGAAGGGAAAGGCTAATTCCTGAAAATAATCATCAAATTTTTTGCAAAATGAATAAAACTTTGTATCTTTGCAACCCAAAATAAAAACGAAAAATTAAAAATTAATAGATATGAAAAGCGGAATTCACCCAGAAAATTATCGCCCTGTTGCTTTCAGAGACATGTCAAATGGCGAAACATTCATTACACGTTCCACTGTCAATGCAAAAGAAACAGAAGTAATTGACGGTGTGGAATATCCATTGGTAAAATTGGAAATTTCAAGTTCATCACACCCATTCTATACCGGTAAAGCTAAATTAGTGGACACTGCCGGACGTGTGGATAAATTTATGAGTCGTTACGCAAAACGTAATGAAAAGAAAAAATAATTTCCAATACGAAATTAAATAATCATCCTCGGTAACTTTTTATCGAGGATGTTTGTTTTAAAAACAGGCTTGGCATTGTTTTTGATTTATAAACTTAAAAATGCTCGGAATTTAATAAGTGCAATTGTTGTTCTTGAGCACTTTTATTACTTAGCAATAAATTTTAAAATAGATATAGTCATGAAAAATCTAATTAAGGCTTTGGCGGTAGTTGTGTTAGTAACAACTTTTTTCGCGTCTTGTAACAGACGAAAAAATTCGGTAGATTCAAGTAAGTTAAATTTGAAATCAGCAGAAGCAGAATTTTATGGAGATGAAACGCGTGAAAATGTGGATACTTATGTTTTGTTTCTCAATGATGACAAATTAACAAGTGATCCGGATGGCGATGGTCGATTTATCAGATTGGAGATGAACGTAGAACCATCCAATATGAATGAAATCATACCGGGAACCTATGTGGAAAATATTTCATCTCGTCCGATAAAGTTGACATTTGAAAAAGGAAAAGAGGCAATTGATGACCAAGGAACTTACATTGTGGGAAGTTATATCGGAACGTATATTGGGGATCAATTTTTACAGAAGCCTATCATAAGTGGAAATCTTAGAGTAGCTCAAAATGGATATACTTACACCATTTCTGGGGTTGTAGTAGCAGAAGGACAAACTTATAACATAGAATATAAAGGTGAGATTGAATTTTATGATTTTGTAGAACCGCTCCCGAAAACGCTGACTCATGGTGAAATTTGGAATCAAGGGGACCTGGACGGCGACGGTCTTTCCATTTTTTCCATACGTTTAGGTGGTAAAAATGTAGATATATCTGATTTTTCTGGTACTGATGATGCCATGCAAATAGAAGTGTATGTACCTACTGACTCTGGATTTGTTATTCCACCGAATCGAGATTACCCAATAGGGATAGATGGCGCCGAGGCGTTTACTGCAATGTCCGGGCATTATGATGACTATTATGGAACTTGTTACTACACTGCAGATAAATTGAATGCAACTCAAGGAAAGGTAACAATAACCCAAAGACCGGAAAAAGGCTCTACCTATTATACCATAGATTTTGATTTGCTTGATGATTGGTATGGATATGCTATCAAAGGTTCTTACGAAGGACACTTACCTCTTGTTGATAAGTCGAAAGGCTATGATGTAAAGCCTAGAGCGGTGGTAAGAAGTACCAATAGTACAAGCCCTGTAGCAAATACCAATGCTAAAATTAGAGGTAAAGTCAACAAAACTATGGATAAGCGACAAATAAGACCTACTGAAAGACGTGTAGACAAAAATATACCGAAAGCAGTACGAACAAAGAGAAAATAAAAGGTGTAAAAAACTGTGTTGGAAAGAGAGTGATAAAACGCTCTCTTTTTTTATTTATTTTAATTAAGTAGATAAGACAATTAATTTGTATATTTGCACTTTAATCCATTAATTAAAAAAACGTATGAAATTATTAGAAGGAAAAACAGCTATTATTACCGGTGCTGCACGCGGTATTGGTAAAGCTATCGCACTGAAATTTGCTGCGGAAGGTTGTAATATTGCATTTACCGACTTGGTAATTGACGAAAATGGTCTTGCAACACAAAAAGAGATTGAAGCTTTGGGTGTAAAAGCAAAAGGATATGCTTCTAATGCGGCATCTTTTGAAGAAACGCATCAAGTAGTAGAAGAAATTGTAAAAGAGTTTGGTCGTGTAGATATTTTGGTAAATAATGCAGGAATCACTAAAGACGGATTGATGATGCGCATGAGTGAGCAACAATGGGATGCTGTAATTGCAGTAAACTTGAAGTCTGCGTTTAACTTTATACACGCATGTGCACCTGTTATGATGCGTCAAAAATCAGGTTCTATTATTAACATGAGCTCTGTAGTAGGAGTTTCAGGAAATGCCGGACAAACTAACTATTCTGCTTCAAAAGCAGGTATGATTGGTTTGGCAAAATCCATCGCGAAAGAACTTGGTTCTCGCGGTATTCGTGCTAATGCGATTGCACCGGGATTTATCGAAACAGAAATGACTCAGGTGCTTACCGATGAGCAGCGCGCAAAATGGGCAGAAATGATTCCTTTACGTCGTGGTGGTTCACCGGAAGAAGTTGCTAAAGTTTGTGTGTTCTTAGGTTCAGACCTATCAAGCTATGTAAGCGGACAAGTTATCCATGTTTGCGGTGGAATGAATACTTAATTTCCATTAGAGAGACAAAAATAATAGTTGTATTTCGGTTTTTAGAGTGGCTAAAAGGAAATTTCTGAAAATTTCCTTGCACAAATTTTGCTGGTTAAGTAAAAATGCTTAACTTTGCAGTCCGAAAAAAATAATCTAAAAAATATATAGCAATGAAAAGGACATTTCAACCTTCACAAAGAAAAAGAAGAAACAAACACGGCTTCCGTGAGAGAATGGCTACTGCGAATGGTCGTAGAGTTCTAGCCGCTCGTCGTGCGAAAGGTAGAGCCAAACTTACAGTTGCTGATGAAGGTCGTCATAAATTCTAATTCATCGCAATAGTATAAGAAGCACAAAAAATCAGAACACCAATCGGTGTTCTGATTTTTTTTATTGTTTTCACCCAGAACCGGCTCATGGGTAGCGTTAATGTATAAAGTTGTTTTCAATAGCCACGTCATCCCGATAATTATCGGGAGGAGTGGAAGATTAAAAGCAATAAAGATGGACTTTAGTCCCAAAAAAAGTAACTAAATTTTGGCTAAAGCCTTGAAGCATTTATATTATTTATCCGCGGCTTGAAAGCCGTGGCAATTAATCTTAATTTGTTATCTGAATTTTAGAATGTCCGTTTCCGGCAGGAACTACTTCCACATGGGTTGCAATGCGTTCTTTCAGTTCGGTCAAGTGTGAAATTACACCGATGATTTTTCCTTCGCTTTGCAGGTTGGAAAGTGCGTTAAGAGCCAAATCCAAATAATCAGCATCCAGCGTGCCGAACCCTTCGTCGATAAACATTGTATCAATTCGCATATTTTTGCTTGCCATATTGGCGAGTCCGAGTGCAAGCGATAAGGAAACAATAAACTTCTCGCCGCCCGAAAGGTTTTGTGCCGTTCGCTGTTCGCTATTTTGATATTTGTCGATTACATATAACTCAAACGGATTGCTTGAGTCGCCGGTACGAATTAGGATGTAGCGGTCAGACATTTTCCTAAGTTGTTTGTTGGCTAAATGCACCAAATGCTCAAACGTAAGTGCCTGCGCAAAGTTTCTGTAACTTTTTCCGTCAGCAGAGCCAATCAACTGATTTAACGCGCCCCATTTGCTACAAATAGCTTGCTGTTTCTCTTTTTCTTTTAATTTGTTTCCGCTATCTTTCCGATTTATCTCGTCATTTTTCAGTCTTTCACGGTTGGCACCGATTTTTTGAGAAAGTTCGTCCGATTTGGCTTTTAATTCGTTCAGACTCTCTTCAATTTTCTCAATCGGCTTTTCGGTCAGATTTTTCTCTTTTACTTGTAAAAGCTCAGTTTCTTTGCTTTTGATAACAGAATTGTTACTTTCTAAATCTGTAAAAGCTTTATTTTTTGTAGTTTCTGCGGTAATTTTAGCTGTTTCAGCATCTTCTACCAGTTTTTTCAGCTTGCTCTCTTCTTCATCTACCGATTTATCTTCAAAAATAGCTTTTCTGCTTTCTGTTAGCTTATTTATTTCAGAATCGGTACGTTCTTTTGTTTCACTTTGCTCCTTAAATGATTTGGTTTCGTATTCTAAATCTTGCTTAGTTCGATCTATTTCGTTCGAAAATTTGGTAACTTGAGTAGTTAATTCCGTGATTTGTTTGCTATTTTCCTGCCAATTTTCTAAGCATTTCTTTAATATTTCAATACTCTCCACATCGTATTTTTTTAGTTTTTCAAGAAAAGTATTGTTGTTAGTCGTATATCTTTCTTGTAACTCAAGAGTAGATTTCTCTTTTATTTTTAAGTTTTGATCGGCAAGTTGCTGCTGACTTTCTGCTTTGTTTTTGGCAGATTCGGCTTCTTCTTTTTCTTTTCTTAGCGTAGGAATTTCTTTGTCTCTGAGATTCTCAATCTGATTTTCTATCTCGCCAGCTTGCCCGATAATCTCATTTATTGCATTAAATTCTTTGCGTTTTTGGATTAAAATTTCACTCAAAACTTCGATTTTGTTCTTGTCTGTTGGAACGATAAAATCGGGATTTATTTGTCGAATTTCATCCAGAATATTGCTTAGTTTTTCAGAATTTTCTTGCTTTGTTTTTTCTTTTTCAGCTTTGTTTGTTTGAGCATTTTTCAGTTCAGTTTCCAGTCTTGTCTGTTCTTTTTGATTAGTGCCGATGCTGTCGCTTAGCTTTTTTAATTTATCTTTTGCAGCAGCTAGTTCTTTCTCTTTCTCACCAATCTGCGGAACATTTCCTTGTGCAAAAGGGTGTTCTAATGCACCACAAAGGGGACAAGCTTCGCCATCTTTTAAATGTTGTCGGTGTTCTTCCAAACTTTGAATGGTTCTTGAGAGCTTAATATTTTCATCAAGAATGGCAATCTTTTCTTCGAGAGTTGCTTTGTTTTTCACCTCAACTTCAACTTTTTTTGAGACTTTTTCGATAGAAACCGACAGTTCTTTCTCTTTTTCTTCGAGCGTTTTTATCTCGTTTTGAGATGATAAAAGTGCTTTTTCTATCTTAACTAACTCACTAATTTGAACACCAAATTCAGTAATTTTTTCTTTCTCTAATTGTAAGTCTGACAGTTTTTTCCCGCCTAAAACTTTGGATATTTCTTTCTGTTTTGTCTTTAATTCTTGCTCTTTTTCTGTAAGATTTTTTGACTTTTCAGCGAATGTTTTTTCCGAATTTGTATAGCTGTTTTGAAGTGAAATCAACTCTTTTTTCAGTTTCTCAATATCCGAAATTTGTGTGTTTATTTCATTAAGCGATTGTGCCAACGCCGAACTTTCAGATTCAATGGCAGAAAATTCCGTAACAAGGTTTTCTAGTTTTTTGTTTTCACTTGCCCAATTTTGCTTTTCTTCCAGCGTTTTTGTAACGTTTTCTAGCTCTTTTTGTTTTTCTTCCAGTTGTTTTTGTAGCGTTGCTTTGTTGGTTTCGTGTGTGGATATAGCAGTCAGTATCGGCTGTAATTGCTTTTGTGTTTCGGAAATCTTAATATCCAGCTCTCTTGTTGCCTTAAAAACAGGTTCTTGTTTTTGTAGCTCTGATTTTCTGTTTTTTAGTTGAGTGTCAGCTTCTTCAAGGCTTTTTGTTACGGACGATAAATTAGCTTGCAGTTCGGGTAAGATTTGTTTTGCATTGTTTATCTGTTGTGTTAAGGTGCTGATTTCTGTAAGCCACTTTTTCGCTTCATCTTTCTTAGTAAAAGCTTTGTTGGTTGTTTGTCTTTCCATATCAAGAGTGCTTATTTCTTCATTTATGGCTTGAATTTCTTCATCGGATAAAATTTTAATGGCACCTAACTCAGTAACAATCTTAGCCATCTTTTCACTCTCTTCTTTATTGCGCATAAAGACTTTTTTGGATATTTCACCATAAATTTCCGTTCCGGTTATCTGTTCCAGCAGTTCACCTTTTTGGTTTTTATCGGCTTGCAAAAATGCGGTAAAACTGCCCTGAGCCAGCATAATAACTTTGGTAAACTGCTCAAAACTAAGTCCCAAAATATTGACAATTTCCCTGTCGCAGTCGCGAACTTTGTCGGCAATAATTTTGTCGTTAGCATCGGCAATTTTTCGCTGAACAGGATTAAGATTCCCTGTGCGTGTCAAAGATTGCATCCAAGTGGATTTCCAAACCTTGCCGCTCACTTCAAATGTAATCTCCGCATAACAGTCCTTCTCACCACGAGTCAAAACTGCATTTTCACCACCCGTAACGTCCACACGGGGTGTTTTTCCGTAAAGTGCCAATGAAATAGCATCCAATATAGAGCTTTTCCCCGCACCGGTTTTTCCCGTAATGGCAAAAAGTCCATCGTCAGCAAAAACAGGGTCGGTAAAATCAATTTCATTCTCGCCTGCCAACGAGTTGATATTTTTGAATTTAAGATTTAATATTTTCATGATAATTTACTGTCAAATTAGTGAAGAAGTAGCTGATTGATAGTTCTATGCTTTACTGTGGTAAAGTTTGATTACTCATAACTCACTCAATAGTCTGTCCTGTCCTAAAAAAGTTTTCAGATTGTGTCATACTTTTTCTTTATTTTTATTCACTTATTAATGCACAATGCGGTGTGAAACCGCAATGTGCAGCTCATAACTCATAACTATTTCTCTATTTGCATTTCAGTTAGAATTTCTTTGTACAACTCTCGCAATGTTTTGCTTTGCTCGTCCGGGATGCTGTTTTTTTCAAGCACTTTATCAAACACATCGTATTCGTTCATTTCATCGAGAAGTTCCGTTGTGTCTTCGTGGGTCAAAACTGCATTTAGCAATTGACGATTGATAAGTTTCAGTACTTCAATCTGAGAATCAGCCGTTTGCTCTTCTACCCAGTTGGAAATATCGGGAAAAATTTCATCATCAGTGTAAACAATCTCTACCCAAACAGATTGATTTTCGGCTTTCAGACTTTTGATTTGTTGCTCAATTTCAGATTTATCGCCTGCAATGGAAACTAATTTTTGAAACACAGGAATTTCAATGTTGCTAATGGTTTTTTCTCCAGAAAAATCAATAATATAGACCTGCTTTTGCTGATTAGCTTCTGCAAATCCCATCGGAATAGGGGAACCGCTGTAACGAATATGCGGCTTAATCACCGACGGAATATGATAGTGACCCAACGCCACATAATCAAATGTTTCGGGAAAAATGTCGCTTGAAATAGCTTCAATGGTGCCGATATAAGTTTCACGAACTCCATCATCGTCCATTCTTTTTCCACCAGAAACTGACAGGTGTCCGGTTGCGATAATTGGAATATTTTCATCCAATTCAGCACGGATTTGTTCAGCTCTTTCAGCTACTTCCCGATAATGTTTTTGGATGTTTTCGTTGATGCGTTTGGAACGGTCGGAATAGCTTTCACCTTCGGCAAATCGGCTGATATCTCTTTCTCGCAAAAAAGGCACGGCACAAACCAGCAGAGCAGGTTTTCCTGCTTTATCATTTATCAGAATAATTTCATCATCAATATCTTCACTCGCATTGCCGATAACGGTAATATTCAGTGCCGAAAGAATGTCCTTAGGTGCATTCAGAAAGCTCGGCGAATCGTGATTGCCACCCACTACAATCACATTTTCACAACCGACTGTTTTTACCTTTATCAGAAAATCGTAATACAACTTTTGCGACGTACTGCTCGGCGATGCCGTATCAAAAACATCACCAGCAATCAACAAAAGGTCGATATTCTCTCTCTTAATCGTATCTAAAAGCCAATTCAAAAAGGCAGTATGTTCATCCAGTCGCTCCTTTTTGGTGTAAAGCGTCCTGCCTAAGTGCCAATCGGATGTGTGAAGTATTTTCATTGTGATGGGTTTGTCTTATTGAGTGTTTTGGAAAAAGTATTCTACAAAATTAATCAATTCTTAGCTAAGAAACTAAAAAAAAAGCCTTTGATTTTTATCAAAAGCTGTTTTTTGAAAATCTTAAATTATTACAATGGACTTGCTGTTTTTAATCGTAATACGACACGAAATACTTAACTGCAATATCCGGAAAGAAAGATTGAAATTCGCTATAAAGCTGTGCAGCAAGAGTTTTGTTGTGACTAAGCACCAAAGTCGGTTTTTGCACCTGCTCCACCACATTGGCAATGGTAAAAGTCTTTCCCGAACCGGTTACACCCAGCAAAGTCTGATACGGCACACCCTGATTGATGCCGTCCACAAGTTGCTTGATAGCTTCCGGCTGATCTCCGGTAGGTTTATATGGGGAAACGATTTTAAACGCCATGCGTCCTTATTTTCTATAATAAAAAGATAACTACTTAATAACAACAAAACCTTATAATGTCAAATCCCTAATCTATTACGCTTGCTCCGTGCCATCCTTTTTTTTGATAAATACTTATATCACAATCATCATATCCAGGGTTCCCACGAAAAGAGATAGTACCATATTCTGTGATTGGTAAATCTGTAAATAAAGAATTTAAAGATTGTGTTGAGAATTTATTATAATTAAAAACTAATTTATTAAGCATTGTATTATTACTAACATCTAAATTTGTTAATTCATTATAACTACAAGTTAACCAATAAAGTTTAGTGTTCTTGCTGACATCTAAACTTTTCAAGCGATTATATTTACAATTAAGATGGATTAATTTTGCATTCATACTGACAAGACTTGTCAAAGCATTATTATCGCATATAAGTTCGTCTAATTTTGTGTTTTTGCTGATATCTAAACTTGTCAAATGATTATAGCTACAATAAAGATAGAGTAAAGCTGTATTTTTATTGACATCTAAACTAGTTAAGGCATTATAGCTACAATCAAGTTTAGTTAATGCTGTGTTTTTACTAACATTCAAATCGTTTAAATCGTTATTCTTACAATCCAAAAATGTTAAGTTAGAAAAATATTGAATACCTTTTAATGATTTTATGCCCATTAACTCTATTCTTATTTCCCGTACTGCATTAGCTTCAGTTTTAGAAACTTTACCGTCTTTATTTACATCAAAATTATCATAACAATAACGCATAAAGTTTATATCGTCCATTGCAGAACAGACATCATCAGGGTCAGGTAACGATGGTAAACCACCATCTTTTTCACAGCTCATTAATAAAATTGAGCATACTGTCGTTAATAAAAGTAATTTTTTCATTTTTGTTTAATTTTATTCCGTTGCCGGATTGTTAATATTTTACAAAACTAATAATTTATTCGCAAAGAAACTAAAAAAATAGCCTTTGAATTTTATCAAAAGCTGTTTCTAATCTATCAATCATCTAAATCATAAAAATCACAGTTAAGCCTTCTTTATCCACTCCACAATCCACTTCCCAACTTCCCTTGTTTTATACGCTTTTGCACCGTCGGCGATATCTTCGGTAACGATGCCAGCTTCCATACTTGCGGTTACGGCATCGCGGATAAGCTGACCTTCTTTCTGCATCCCAAAAGCATATTCAAACATCAATGCAGCGGATAAAATTGTTGCCAGCGGATTGGCGATGTCTTTGCCTGCTGCCTGCGGATACGAGCCGTGTATCGGTTCAAAAACAGAAGTGTGCAGCCCGATAGACGCTGACGGCAACATTCCCAACGAACCTGTAATTACAGACGCTTCGTCGGTCAGGATGTCGCCAAATAGGTTTTCTGTAACCAACACGTCAAAGCTTTTGGGCCATTGGATAATACGCATAGCGGCATTGTCCACAAACATATATTCGGTTTCCACTTCGGGATATTGCGGTGCGATTTCCTGAGCAATTTGTCGCCAAAGTCGGGAAGTGGCAATTACGTTGGCTTTATCCACCACGGTTACTTTTTTACGACGTTGCATAGCATATTTGTAAGCCAAATGCAGGATGCGTTCCACTTCTTCGCGGGTGTAAACGCAGGTGTCGTAAGCCGTGTTGCCGTCTTCGCTTCTTCCTTGCGGACGACCGAAATACATTCCGCCCGTCAGTTCGCGGATGCACATAAAATCAGCACCGTCAACCAATTCAGCACGCAGCGGCGATTTATGAATTAGTTGCGGATAGGTCGTTACCGGACGAACATTGGCATACAGTCCCAACGATTTGCGCATACGCAGCAATCCCTGTTCAGGACGCACTTTCGCATTCGGGTCGTTATCGTATTTTGGGTCACCAATGGCACCGAAAAGCACCGCATCTGATTGCATACAAAGTTCGTGAGTTTCAGCAGGGTAGGGGTCGCCCACTTCATCAATGGCACGAGCACCGGTCAATGCTTCTTTGTATTCCAATTTATGCCCGAATTTTTCGCATACGGCTTTTGTAACTTCGAGAGCTTGTTTTGTGATTTCCGGACCAATTCCGTCGCCCGGAAGGACGGCAATTTTTAATGTTTTCATATTTTTATTTAAATTGTTTTGTTCTTATCTTATTGTTTAATCTTTTTTTCTAAATGCTTTGGACAGTGTTTTTCCAAATTCGCCTAATTTTACCATCGAGCTAACCATTGAAGGATACATCATATCGTTGTTGTGCGGATCGTCCACGCCGGTTTGCATCGGGTAGATTAAGATAAAGCTGTTTTCGCGGAAATACTTATTGAGATAACGCGGAATTCGGGTCATATTGTTTTGATACGACGGTTTATCTTTTCGGCTCATCACGATAATAATATTATCATTTTCCGATGTATATTTGGATAAAATCAGAAAGTCGTCCCAATCGGTAAAGATGTTATATGAACATTCCACAGGGTGTTTGCGGTTGATTTCCGCGATGATTTCCCGCATTTTTTCCGAACAATGAAACACCACCTGAGTGCCTGAATTTTTTATAATATTCCAAATTTTAACCAACCAAAACGGAAAACCGATTTCTTCTTCCGCATTTTCAGGAATAACAACAATATGTCGTTTTATCGTTCCAATTGGCTGTGTAGGCTTATAAATCAGCGTGGTGGCATTTGATTTTGTCAAAATTCCTTCCGTCAGATTTCCTAAAAAACTGTCTGAAATTCCTTTTTGAACGTGCAGTCCGAGTATCAAATCGGTAATTTTATGTTCTTTGATAACGCTCGTGATACCGTTTACAATGTTTAAGTCGTAGCGCAGCAATTCATGCATATAATTGTCGGTAGCTGCGGCAATTCCCGATGCCATGTGCAGGATTTTCTTCGCGTGTTTGTCGGCAGCGGCACTGTCAGCTTTGCTGTTATCCACAATGGAAAGTGCGTACAATCCGCTTTTGTTTTTCTCAGATTTAACCATTAAACCGAGATTAATCAACTCTTCTACCGTTTCATCGTTGCTGATAGGAATTAATATTTTTTCAAAAGTATCCGTTTCGCTGTCGTCGGCACTGCTCGCTTCTTTCAATGCAATATTTTTGGCACCTTTTTGAGCCGAGAACGATGCCACGGTACAGGTTACGAGTATCATCAAAATCGAACCGTTCAGCACGTGTTCATTCAGCAGTCGGATAGGGTCGCCTTCGGGTGTGTAGCCGAGAATAATATTGTAGCCGACCAATACAACAGCAAGTGTAGCTGCCGCCTGAGCATTGCTTAACCCGAAAATAATTCTTCGTTCATCAACTGAAAATCTGAAAGTCTTCTGAGCTAGCCAAGCCGCGATATATTTTGCCGACATAGCAATAATAATCATCACTGTGGCTACAAAAATCGTTTCCCAACCTTGTACAAATGCTCGAAAATCGATTAGCATACCAACGCCAATCAAGAAAAACGGGATAAAAATGGCATTCCCCACAAATTCCACCCTGTTCATCAAAGGCGATGTGCGTGGTATTAATCTATTCAGCGATAAACCCGTAAGGAAAGCCCCGATAATGGCTTCAATACCTGCAAGTTCAGCAAGCAATCCACCCAAAAAGAGCATCACCAAAACAAAGATATATTGGGAAATATTGTCTGAGAATTTTTTCAGAAACCAGCGTGCAATAATCGGGAACACAAAGACAACAATAGCTGCAAATGCGATAATAGAAATGGACATTTTTATCCAAAATTCACTGTTTACTTCGCCTTGCGTCATGGCTACAATTACCGCCAGCACAAGTAAAGCGAGCGTGTTGGTAATCACTGTACCGCCCACTGCCACGTTTACGGCTCTATTGTTTGCAACACCCATTTTGCTGATAATCGGGTAGGCTATCAGCGTGTGTGATGCCAGCATACTCGCAAAAAGTACGGATGTCAATAGCGAAAACTGAAATACATAGTAAGCTGTGAGAAATCCTAAAATCATCGGGACACTAAAAGTGTACATTCCGAAAATGAAACTCTTTTTGCTGTTTTTCTTGAATTGCGTCAAATCAATTTCAAGCCCAGCCAAAAACATAATATAGAGCAAACCGCCTGTTCCCAGCAAGGTTATGGCACTGTCGCGTTCCAAAATATTAAATCCGTAGGGTCCCACAATGGCACCGGCAATAATTAATCCGAGCAGGTGGGGGATTTTTATTCTGTTCAGCAGCAGCGGTGCCAAAAGTATAATCAGCAGAATAACCAAAAAAATCATTACCGGATTAGAAAGCGGCAGCGTGGTATCAAGAGCTTTTAATAAGAGCATTGCGTGTCGATTTTAAATATAAATGTTTGTGATTGTCCGTAATTATTCCTAATTTGATGTCAATACGTTGCTTGTAACTACTGCAACCAACCGCTTTATGCGGTTTGTTGCGTTAATAGATAGAAAGATTATCTTTTAATAATCGCTCAACAACGGGACGAACGGACTTAAAGCCGTTAGTCCCTGTGCTTAAAATAAAATTGTTGAACTTAGGAACGTATGCGGATACATATAAATGTGTCTTAGTTTATTCTACAAAGTTAATGGTTTCTCTATTGCTATACGGATAAAAAGTTCTTAATAAAGCCTAAAAGATGGCTTAAAGTGTATATGTCAAGAGTGCCGCAAATCAGAGCGGCACCCTTGTTGGTTTTACGGCAAATACCCATATTTTATATTCGGAATATTACCCGTTTCAATCATATTCAGCATTTTTTCGGTAGCTTTAATGGCTGCCACGGTTTGGTCGCCGTCCAGTCCGCGCGTTTTGAAAGTTTTGCCGTCGTATCGCCAAGTGATAATGGTTTGAACAATGGCGTTTGTCTGTCCGCCGGGTGGAATATCTACTTCGTAATCAAGCAGTTCAGGCGTTTGTTTACCCAGCTTTTGATACATTTTATACATTGCTTTCGAAAAGGCGTTGTACTGTCCTGCACCGGATGCCGATTGCTCGTGGATTTCGCCGTTGATTTCCGCTTTTACGTTTGCCATCGGTCGCAGTCCTTGTGAAAGCGAAAGCGAATAGTTGATGATTTTTACCGGCTTTTCTTCCTGACCGTTTTGGCTCACGTCAGAAATAATGTAAGGCAAATCTTCAAGTGTTACTACTTCTTTTTGGTCGCCCAGTTCAATTACTCGCTGAGTTACCTGCTTCATAATTTCGTCTTCCAGTTCGATACCGAGTGCCTGCAAATTTTTCAGAATGTTGGCTTTTCCCGAAGTTTTTCCAAGTGCATACGAGCGTGTCCGACCAAATCTTTCAGGTAACAAATCGTTAAAGTAAAGATTTTTCTTGTTGTCGCCATCTGCGTGAACACCTGCTACTTGCGTGAAAACATTGTCGCCGATAATCGGTTTGTTATTGGGAATGCGGATGCCCGAATAACTTTCCACCACTTTACTGATTTGGTAGATTTTGTCTTCTACAATATTCGTTTTCAGTTTCAAATGGTCGGAAATCACAGCCATCACGGAAGTCAGCGGTGCATTTCCTGCACGTTCGCCCAGTCCGTTTACCGTTACGTGAACGCCTTTTACGCCTGCTTTCAACGCTTCATAAACATTGCTCACTGCCATGTCGTAGTCGTTATGTGCGTGAAAATCAAAGTGCAGAGTAGGGTAGCGTTCTATCATTTTTCGGCAAAACGTTGCGGTCTCGTCCGGACTGAGAATTCCGAGCGTATCGGGTAGCATAAAACGTTGGATATTTTGGTCTTTCAGTCCATCCATCATTTGATAAACGTAGTCTTCCGAGTTTCGCATTCCGTTAGACCAATCTTCCAGATAGATGTTCACTTTTACACCCATTTCGTTGGCATTTTTCACCACAGTTTTAATATCGGCAAGATGCTCTTCCGGAGTTTTACGTAGCTGATGTTTGCAGTGATTAAGTGAACCTTTGCAAAGTAAATTAATTACCCGACAGCCGGTGTAGTAAATCCAATTAAGCGAAATTACACCATCTACAAAGCCGAGAATCTCTACCTTGTCGAGATAACCGCGGGATTTTGCCCATTGAGCGATTCGGCTTACGGATTTAAACTCGCCTTCCGACACCAGAGCCGATGCCACTTCAATGCGGTCAACACCCAAATCTTCGAGCAAAAGTCGAGCGATACTCAACTTTTCCTGCGCCGAAAACGAAACGGAAGTTGTCTGCTCACCATCACGCAGCGTGGTGTCCATGATTTCGACAGAGCTGCCCCCTAAGTTCATTAAGGGTTTTTGGCTTGAATTATTATTGTCAATATTTTTCATTTTTCTACAATATTGTTACTTCGTTTTTTTGACATTGGTGCTTTTTGGTAGTTTCGCTTTCACCAGGTCATACGAATGTTTTATCCACTCTTTTAATTGATTTTCAGATATTTCGTCAGAGATAAATACGGTGTTCCAATGCGTTTTGTTCATATGAAATCCCGGCTGAACACTTCTATATTTCTCTCGTAATTCAATTGCCAGTTCCGGGTCGCATTTTAAGTTGATGCACGTATCTGCCTTTTCCAGCGGAATAAATGCGAACATTTTCCCGCCAATTTTCATTACCAATGTCTCGTCGTTAAACGGAAAACTCTCTTCCACATTCGGCAACGAAAGACAATATTCTCTAAGGTCTTCTACGTTCATTTATTGCTTTTGATAATTGTATATCTGCATATGTTCCTAAATGCGATAACTTTCAGATTTAGCACAGGGACTAACGGCTTCAATCCCGATATTTATCGTGGACGTTCGTCCCGTTGTTGAATGATAAAAGGCAAACTTTCATTCAGCAACGCAACAAACCGCATGGAGCGGTTGGTTGCAGTACTTACAATCAACATGTTGACATCTATTAGGGATAATTGCGGATAGCCACATTTTGCTAGTAAAGTTGATTTTTATTGAGTTGTACTATTTATTCAGGCATAAATGTTCCAAAACACAGGCAAGTCCAAAATTTCAAACATTTTACCCCAATATCCCCGCAATCAAAAAAAAATCCTATAAATCATAGCTTGTCCCGATTATTTCGGGAGTTCTGATTTTCTCTCAAACTCTTCAATCAACTCTTTTTTGCTCAACAGATAATCAATATCATCAAATCCATTCAGCAAGCAGTCTTTTTTATAAGCGTTGATTTCAAAGTTTTCAGACTTACCGTTGGCGTTGTTGGTAATTGTTTGATTTACCAAATCAACGGTTAGCGTAGCTTTCGGGTTTTCGTTTACCGCTGCAAAAATCTCTGCCAAAAACTCAGGCGAAACTACCACGGGAAGTATGCCGTTATTTAACGCGTTATTTTTGAAAATATCGGCAAAGAAACTCGATACCACTACTTTAAATCCGTAGCCTGCAATAGCCCAAGCAGCGTGTTCACGGCTTGAACCGGAACCAAAGTTTTTGCCTGCCACGAGAATTTCGCCCGTGTAATTAGGATTATTCAGAATAAAATCGGTTTTCGGTGTTTGGTCTTTGTTGTAACGCCAATCGGCAAAAAGATTATCGCCAAAACCTTCTTTGTCGGTCGCTTTCAGGAAACGAGCCGGAATAATTTGGTCTGTATCCACATTCTCAATCGGAAGTGGAACAACAGATGAAGTTATTGTATTAAATTTTTCCATTATTGTTGTTTTTTTGGAACACAAATTACACGGATTACACAAATTGACACAAATTTTTAAAATATTTGAAATTAATTTGTGAATTATGGTGTGACAATGTGTTCAAATGTTTTTTTCAATTTTGTGTTTTTATAAAATTGTATATAAAAACTTGCTTATAACTTTCTTATACTCACTATTCAATTTCATTAAGTCTAAAAAGGGTGTATTTCTATAAACCATTTTTATATGAAAAATAAATTTGTGCTAATTTGCGTCCCGATAGCTATCGGGATGTGTAATTTGTGTTCGAGAACTTACCTTTTGCGTTCAAATAAATTACTTTCTATCGTTTGTAAATATTTTTCGGCTAAATTTAGCAGACGTTCCAAAATTCAGTAAATAACCAATTTCAATATCCGTAGCTTTCAAATAGTTAATTAGTTGAGTTTCGTGTGCCGGATTTAGCTCTTTTTCTGCTTTAAGTTCTAAAATTATACAATCTTCCACTAAAATGTCTGCGTAATAAGTTCCTACAACCCGTCCATCAAAATAAACCTTAATCTGCTTTTCTGTTTCACATTTCAAACCTTCGTCTTGCAAAGCAAAAAAGAGTGCGTTTTTATAGACATTTTCTAAAAAACCAAATCCTAATTCATTATGAACTCTATAAAAGCTTGATAAAATAATATCTACCAAATCTTTCGGAACTGTATCATCAAAATTCTTATTCATAATTACATTAGTTTGAAAGGCATGTTTAAGAATTAAAATAAATTTGTGTTTATTTGCGACATTTGTGTAATTTGTGTTCTAACTCACTTGTTAAACTAAGGCATAGTTATTTTTCCATTTACTGCGGCTGCGGCGGCTACCAGCGGACCTGCCAAAATGGTACGTGCACCCGGTCCTTGTCTTCCTTCAAAGTTGCGGTTAGAAGTGCTGACAGCATATTTTCCGGCAGGAACTTTATCGTCGTTCATAGCCAAGCAAGCCGAGCAGCCCGGTTGACGAATGGCAAATCCGGCTTCTTCCAAAACTTTATCCAAGCCTTCTTCTTCAATCTGCTTACGAACTTTCCAACTGCCCGGAACAAGCCAAGCCGTAACATTTTTAGCTTTTTTCTTGCCTTTCACGTAGTTGGCAAACAGACGGAAATCTTCGATGCGTCCGTTGGTGCAACTGCCAAGAAACACATAGTCAATCGACTTGCCAAGCAGTTTTTCGCCCGGTGCAAAGCCCATATAATCCAAGGATTTTTGGAACGAAATACGTCCGGCTTCATCCACTTCATCCAATGTCGGGATGCTGTCGCTGATACGCATTCCCATACCCGGATTGGTGCCGTAAGTAATCATCGGCTCAATTTCGGATGCATCAAAAGTCAGTTCTATATCAAAAACAGCATCATCATCCGTTTTCAGCGTTTTCCAGTAAGCCAATTTTTTGTCCCACTCTTCGCCTTTCGGTGCAAATTCACGTCCTTTTACATAGTTAAATGTAGTCTCGTCCGGCGCAATCAAACCACCGCGCGCACCCATTTCAATGGAAAGGTTACAAACGGTCATCCGCTCTTCCATCGTCATATTGCGAATGGCTTCCCCGGCATATTCTACAAAATAACCCGTAGCACCGCCTGTGGTCAGTTTGGAAATCATATAAAGAGCTAAGTCTTTGGAAGTTACGCCCGGTTTAAGTTTGCCGTTAAAGGTAATTCGCATCGTTTTGGGACGAGCTTGCAAAATACACTGCGTAGCAAGTACCATTTCCACTTCACTCGTGCCGATACCGAAAGCAATTGTTCCGAAAGCACCGTGTGTGGATGTGTGGCTGTCACCGCAAACAATCGTCATTCCCGGTTGCGTAAAGCCATTTTCAGGTCCAATGATATGCACCACACCGTTTTTCTCGTGTCCGAGCGGATAGAAAATCGGCATATTAAAATCTTTGGCGTTTTTCGCAAATTGGTCTAACTGATTGCGTGAAACAGGGTCTTTTACAGGCAGTTCCTGATTGATGGTTGGCGTGTTGTGGTCGGCAGTCATCGTCGTTTTTTCCGGGCGAAATACTTTCAAACCGCGTGCACGAAGTCCGTTAAAAGCCTGTGGACTTGTAACTTCGTGGCAAAAATGGCGGTCGATGTAGAGTTGCGTTGGTCCGTTTTCGATGGTCGATACCACGTGTGCATCCCAAATTTTATCGAAAAGGGTTGAGCCTTTTTGTTTGTTTGTAGTCATATTATTTGTTGTTATAATTTTTATAAATTGATAATGCAGTTCAAAATTTCCTATTATTAATGATTTATTCCTTCACAAACTTATTAATTGCATCCACATAAGCTTCAAGCGATGCAGCTACAATGTCGGTATTAGCACCGAAACCGTAGTACACGCCACCATTGTGTTCCACTTGCATATGTACTTTACCCACATCGTCACTACCACGGCTAATAGCTTGAATGGTAAACTCTTGCAAGGTCATATTTCGCTTGATGATTTGCTTCATAGCTTTGATGGCAGCATCAACAGGACCGTTTCCACTTGCTGCTGCTTCAAATTTCTCACCAGCAATCAAAAGTCCCACACTTGCAACCGATTTCACACCAATTCCTGATGTAACTTGCAGATAATCCACTTTAATGCGTTGGTTAGCAGTTCGTTCCATTCCTGCAAGCATCAGCACGTCGTCGTCGTTAATATCTTTCTTTTTATCCGCTAATTTAAGGAATTTTTCGTAAATATCATCCAATTTTCCATTGTCAACTTCAACGCCAAGCACACTCAAACGGTGTTTCAATGCTGCACGACCGCTTCGAGCTGTCAGTACGATGGAATTTTTGTCGATACCCACATCGGTCGGGTCCATAATTTCATAGCTTTCGCGGTTTTTCAGCACACCGTCCTGATGAATTCCCGACGAGTGAGCAAACGCATTTCGTCCAACAATCGCCTTGTTTGGCTGTACCGGCATATTCATCAGGCTTGAAACCAAGCGACTTGTCGGATAAATTTTCTGTGTATTAATATTGGTATCAATTCCCAACCCGTTGTGAGATTTCAGTATCATCGCAATTTCTTCCAACGAAGTGTTTCCGGCTCTTTCCCCGATGCCGTTGATGGTAACTTCCACCTGACGAGCACCGTTCAGTACACCCGCCATCGTGTTGGCTGTCGCCATTCCAAGGTCGTTGTGGCAATGCGTGGCAATTACCGCTTTGTGGATGTTCGGTACATTGTCGAAAAGATATTTGATTTTTTCGCCGTACTGCCAAGGAAGGCAATAGCCTGTTGTGTCGGGGATATTTACCACAGTAGCACCCGCTTTAATCACGGCTTCCACCACGCGAGCCAAATATTCATTGTCGGTACGTCCGGCATCTTCGCAGTAAAATTCCACATCTTCTACGAATTTTTTTGCATATTTTGTCGCCAAAATAGCACGTTCAAGAATTTCTTCCTGAGTAGAATTAAATTTATATCGGATGTGCTGTTCAGAAGTTCCCAATCCGGTATGAATGCGTTTCCGTTTCGCATATTGCAGTGCTTCCGCAGCCACTTCAATATCTTTCTCTACACCGCGAGTAAGAGCACAAATCACGGGCCAAGTAACGGCTTTTGAGATTTCTTCTACCGATTTGAAATCGCCGGGACTTGAAACAGGGAAACCGGCTTCTATAACATCTACGCCGAGTTGTTCGAGTGCTTTGGCTACTTGAATTTTTTCTACTGTGTTAAGTTGGCAACCCGGCACTTGTTCGCCGTCGCGTAGCGTGGTGTCAAAAATAAAAAGTTTTTCCATTTTTTCTAATTTTACATTGTTTCAAACGGCTCAGAACCGTCTTTTCTTTTATAAAAAACCTTTCTCGTGCGTGAGAAAGGTTTTATATACTTATCTATATCCATCAATTATACATATACCAAACTCACTTCGTCTTAGTTTGTAAGAGAATAATAATACCGAGTAGGTTAATATGTAAACTGTTATTTGTCATTGCTTGTTTTCTTAAAACTTTGCAAAGATACAATCTGTTTTTGAATTACCAAACAAAAATGTAATAAAAGTGTGTAGTTTTGTAACAATTGTTTGTTTGGTCGCTTGGAAAAGTTGTAGATAGTTAGAGTTGTGTTAAGTCAGCCAAATATAATGTAGTCACAAAGCATGTTTTTTGTTTTTCTAAAAAAACTGACATGTTCTTTTTAATCCATAGTTTTTAGAGCGAAAAGGTATATAGCTTTTTTTGGAAAAACAACAGTTTTTGTTATTTTTGTTAATCTAATATTTAAAGTAAACAGTTATGAAAGAAAGAATGATTAAATACTTGAGCTACTTCAATATGATGGACGAGCGTGAAGATTTTGAAACCATTCATGACGAAGTAGAAAAAGGGGTTGTTTTTAAAGGAACTAATCTTTGGGTGCTGATTTGTGCTATTTTGGTGGCATCTGTGGGGCTGAACATGAACTCAACCGCTGTGATAATCGGTGCCATGTTAATTTCGCCACTTATGGGACCGATTAATGGAATGGGTTATAGTTTGGCAACGTATGATTTTATCTTATTTCGAAAATCGGTTAAAAATTTAACTTTTGCTATTTTAGTTAGCTTGTTGACATCGGCACTTTATTTCTTTATTTCGCCGGTTAATTCAGCTCACTCGGAACTATTGGCACGTACAAGTCCTACTATTTATGATGTGTTTATTGCCTTGTCGGGTGGTGTAGCAGGTATGCTTGCTTTAAGTAGTAGGTTAAAGGGTAATGTAATTCCAGGCGTTGCAATTGCTACGGCTTTGATGCCGCCTATTTGTACGGCAGGTTACGGACTGGCTTCGTTACAGTTTAATTTTTTCTTTGGTGCGCTGTATCTTTTTACCATTAATACTGTGTTTATTGCGGTTGGTGCGCTGGTCGTTTCACAAGTTTTGAAACTTCCTATTCGCCATATGGTGGATAAAGTTAGAGCTAAAAAAGTCAATCGCTATATTACGCTTACGCTTTTGATTACGGCTATTCCAAGTGTTTACTTTGGCTACAGGCTGGTACAAAATGAAAATTTCTCAAACAATGCCAAATTATTGATAGAGAAAGTGTCAGTTCAGGAAAGGTCTTATTTGCTTGAAAATCAGGTGAATGTTAAAGATAAAAGTGTTCAGTTGATTTATTCCGGTTACGGAATTTCCGACACCGCCAAACTTGCCATTAAACGCCAAGCATTGGAGCTGGATATTGATACCTCAAAACTGACTATCTTGAGTGGAACAGATATGGAAATTTTGCGTGAGGAAACTCAGAAAATAAAGTCGGAAACAGATATGATTTCTAATCAGTTAATTGCAACTCAGTTTGCATTAAATGAAGCAGAAGCTAGTTTGGATAGTATTAGGGGTGTTGACCTGAAAGGAAAAGTAATTTTAAATGAGTTGAAAGAGTTTTATCCACAAATTCAATCGTGTGCCTATATGGTTACTTTTATTCATCCTGATACCATAAAAATTCCGGTAGTTATTTATACTTCAAGTGCTGTATTAAACAACAACGATAGAAGCAAAATTATCAGTTGGACAAAATCACGTCTAAAAAGTGAGAATGCGAAGGTCTATTTTGAAAGAGATTAATGATTTTGACTTGTTTGATAGAAGTATAGCTTCTCGCAAGAGAAACAGTTCAAAGATTGAGCCTTTTTGGGGACTCGAACCCCAGACCTACGCATTACGAATGCGTTGCTCTACCAACTGAGCTAAAAAGGCAGAAAAGTTTTGCAAAAGTAGGAAATTTCAAACAAACTCATTCAAAAATAATAAAAAACTTCTCTTTTTTTTCAAAATTATCTATCTGTTTTTATAAACTTTATAATTTGTGGCTTTTTCTTCCATAACTAATGTGTTGAGGATGTGTAGTTTAATCAGCTTATTTAACCAATTAACCAGACAGGAAACAGATGAAAAAAATAATTGAAGGTAGAAGAATTCCCATAAAAATGTGGCTTGATGAGATAGAGGAAAGTTGTATGGAGCAGGCGCTTAATTTATCATCTTTGCCTTTTGCCTATAAGCATGTGGCGTTGATGCCTGATGCTCACACCGGTATGGGAATGCCGATTGGTGGTGTGTTGGCGACGAAAGGCGTGGTAATTCCGAATGCCGTGGGTGTGGATATTGGCTGTGGAATGTGTGCTGTAAAAACAAGTTTGCACGCTGATGATTTGAAAAAGAGAGACTTGGAAGAGCTTGTTATGAAAATAAAACAACAGATTCCGCTTGGTTTCGAGAGACATAAGCAGCCGGTAGATAAAAAGTATTTACCCAAAGGATATAAAATAAATGATTTGCCTGTGGTTAAGTCTCAATCCGATTTGCTTTTGTTGCAGCTTGGCACTTTGGGTGGCGGGAATCATTTTATTGAATTTCAAAAAACCAAAGAGAATGAGGTGTGGGTAATGATTCACAGTGGGAGTCGTAATCTTGGGCATACGGTGGCTGAGCATTATAATAAAGAAGCGGAACAATGGTGCAAATCTCAAAATCTTGATTTTCTGCCGCAGTTGGCTTTTCTGCCGATAGAAACGGATTTGGCGAAAAAATATTTGGCAGAGATGAATTTCTGTATTGATTTTGCATTTGCCAATAGAAAACTGATGATGGAGTGTGTGAAAACTTTGTTGATACAGAAATTTCCGATGGTAAAATTTGATGAGATGATAAATATTGCTCACAATTATGCTGCATGGGAAAATCATTTCGGGAAAAAGGTAATAGTTCACAGAAAAGGTGCAACAAGAGCATTTAAGGATGAGTTGGGAATTATTCCGGGTTCGCAAGGCACGAAATCGTATATTGTAAAAGGTTTGGGAAATCCGGAAAGCTTTATGAGTTGCTCGCACGGTGCGGGACGAACGATGAGCCGAAGGGCAGCACAAAGAAATCTCGACTTAAACTATGAAATAGCCAAAATGGACAAGAAAGGCATTGTGCACGGCATTCGTAGAAAGTCCGATTTGGATGAGGCGTCAAGTGCTTATAAAAATATCGACGAAGTAATGGAAAATCAAAAGGATTTGGTCACGCCGCTCGTGGAACTTTTTCCGATGGCAGTAGTGAAAGGCTAAAGCCAACTTACGATTTTAGATGTACGATTGACGATTGTTTGATTTTGCAATTTGCGAATTTTGATTTATGATTTACATTATTGTATAAAGCTGTAGGGACGTTGTTTTGTAGCGTCTCTTTTTTTGTGAAAAATTTTATTAAAAAGTGATATTTATTACTGTTGTTTTTTGCATAAAAAATGTATAACTTTGAAGTGTAAAATTCGCTACCAATGTTCGTGGCGAACAGTTAAATAAAAGTCTTAATTTTAATATATTGAAAAATGATTATTGGAATTCCTAAAGAGATTATGCCTTCCGAGGCACGTGTTTCGGCAACCCCCGAAACGGTTAAAAAGTTTGTTGCAGATGGTGCCACAGTTTTAGTTGAAAAAAATGCAGGCATTGGCTCTTTTTTTAGCAATGATGCTTACAAAGAGGCAGGTGCAACAATTATTGACTCTGCAAAAGAGGTTTTTGAAAAGTCGGACATTATATTAAAGGTAAAAGAACCGCAATTCAACAAGGAGTTCAATACGCACGAAGTTGAATTAATGCATTCAGGGCAGTATCTTGTAACATTTATTCACCCGGCATCGCCTGCTAACCACGAGATGGTGCGTGCTTTGGCAAAAAAAGGTGTGATTAGCCTTACTCTCGACGGTGTTCCGCGTATTTCTCGAGCGCAAAGTATGGACGCTCTCACATCCATGAGTACCTGTGCAGGTTATAAAGGGATTTTGATTGCTGCGAATGCGCTGCCTAAATTTATGCCGCAAATGTTTACTGCTGTCGGTACTATCCAACCGTCTAAAGTTCTTGTTGTGGGTGTGGGTGTGGGAGGTTTGCAAGCTCTTGCCACTGCTAAGCGATTAGGTGCCATTACTTACGCTGCAGATATTAGACCCGATGCAATGGAACACGCAAAAAGTTTGGGTGCAAAAGTTATTGACCTTGAAATTCCTGCAGAACTTGCCATTGCCGAAGGCGGATATGCTAAAAACCTGCCGAAAGAGTGGCTCGTGAAAGAGAGAGAAAAATTGGATGAGATTTTACCCGAAATGGACATCGTATTTTTAAGTGCTTTGGTACCCGGAAAAGTAGCACCGATTCTTATTACGGAAGATATGGTAAAAAGAATGAAACACGGTGCTGTGATTGTGGATATTTCAATTGACCAAGGTGGTAACTGCGAAATTACACCGCCGGGAACAACCGAAGAAAAACACGGTGTTACCATTTGTGGGATAAAAAATATACCGGGCTTGTTGCCGACAAGTTCTACGCATATGTTTGCACAGAATGTCTATAATTTTGTAAAAAATATAACAAAAGACGGAGAAATTGTGCTTGACAGAAGTGATGAAATTGTAAGTTCATCGTTGGTTACTTTTCAAAATGAAATCGTTCATGCGGGTACGCGTGAGGCAATGAACATCTAAAAATTAATTAACAATACCGACTGTTTTGTTATTAAATAGTCGGTATTATTGTCAAAAATTATGAATCCAATCTATTTAATCTTAATTTTTATTGTAGCCACTCTCGTTGGCTATTTTATTATAAAAAATGTGCCGAGTTTGCTACACACGCCGCTGATGTCGGGAATGAATGCATTGTCAGGAATAACCATTTTGGGAGCGATAGCGGCTGTCGGACTTTCGGTTGCTGCAACTTCAACTTCCGATGTGTTGTTAGGGCAAATTTTGGGTGGTTTGGCAGTTATTGCCGCTACGGTAAACGTGGTTGGCGGATTTCTTGTTACTCACCGAATGCTCAAAATGTTTAATAAAAAACAAGGAGGCAAAAAATGATTAGCTCAACAATCTATTTAATAATTTGTGCCGTACTTTCGGTAATGGTTTTGGTGGGTATTTCCATGATGAGCAAGGTAAAAACTGCCGTTATGGGAAACTTAATCAGTGCAGTATCTGTTTTTGTCGGAGTACTTATTACGCTGTTATACAATGATATAATTTCGGTAAAAAGTATATACGTCTATATGCTTGTGGGAATTATCATTGGAAGTACGTTGGCTGTCCGGGTGAAAATGATTCAAATGCCGCAGCTTGTGGCTTTGCTCAATGGAGTAGGGGGATTTGCGTCGGCTTTGGTGGGAATTCTTACCTTACTTAAAATAGGACAAACGGAGCAGGAATATCCTGTTTTTTCGGATGTAACGGCGGTATTGGCAATCGTTATCGGGGTTATTACGCTTGTAGGAAGTTTGGTGGCAGCCGGAAAGTTGCACAAACTTTTGCCACAAAAACCGGTTATTTGGAAAAATCATTCCACGGTTCTTAATTTTAGTCTTATTGTTTTAATTCTAAGCGTACTTTATGCCGGTTTTGTTGGTAAAATCATCGGTCAATCTGCCGATATTGCAATCATATTGATACTGAGTATTGGAGTAAGTATTCTTTTCGGATATGCTTTCTCTATTCGTGTAGGTGGTGCCGATATGCCTATTACGATTTCGCTGCTAAACTCGTTGAGTGGTGTTGCGGGAGCAATTGCCGGTATGGCGATTGGCGATATTTTGTTGGTTTCGGTAGGTGGAATTGTTGGAGCATCGGGATTGTTCCTTACACAGATTATGTGTC
The DNA here is from genome assembly GCA_012837935.1 of Bacteroidales bacterium. Classification (GTDB taxonomy): domain Bacteria; phylum Bacteroidota; class Bacteroidia; order Bacteroidales; family Paludibacteraceae; genus UPXZ01. The sequence goes on along the minus strand of DUQG01000053.1, from coordinate 10,618 downwards.
GCTTGATGAACAGAAGTTTGATGGATATTCTTACCGGAAAAACATCGGTAGTGAAAGCCAAAAATGAGACAGAAAAAGTTGCTGAAATCTCTGAAACGAAACAAGAGAGTACAACAAAACAAAGCTTTGATATTCGTTCTGCAAAAAGCGTAATTATCGTTCCGGGTTACGGAATGGCGTTGGCACAGGCTCAGCATCAAGTAAAAATGTTGGCAAATAAGTTTGAGAGCAATGGTGCAGAAGTTCGCTATGCGATTCATCCCGTGGCAGGCAGAATGCCGGGACATATGAATGTTTTGCTTGCCGAAGCCGATGTTTCCTACGAGCAACTTTACGAGATGGATGCCATCAACGACGATTTCAAAAACACCGATTTGGTGGTTGCGATTGGAGCCAACGACGTGCTAAACCCTGCTGCTCGTGATGCGGAAGGAACACCGATTTATGGAATGCCTGTTTTGAATGTGGACCAATGTGCCAACGTAATAATTTGTAACTACGATTTGCAACCCGGTTATTCAGGCGTTGAAAATCCGCTCTACAAGAAGGAAGGCGTAACGATGATGTTGGGAGATGCTAAAGACAGTTTAGCAAAACTACTTGAACAACTTTCTGCATCAGAAAAAGTGGCAACTTCTACAGAAATTGACTTTGGTGAACAACTTCGTTCCGCAAAAAGCGTAATTATCGTTCCCGGATACGGAATGGCATTGGCGCAGGCTCAACATCAAGTAAAAATGTTGGCGGATAAGTTTGAAAGCAACGGTGCGGAAGTTCGTTATGCCATTCATCCTGTGGCAGGCAGAATGCCGGGACATATGAATGTTTTGCTTGCCGAAGCCGATGTTTCTTACGAGCAACTTTATGAGATGGATGCCATCAACAACGATTTCAAAAACACCGATTTAGTGGTTGTGATTGGAGCTAATGATGTGCTAAATCCTGCTGCTCGCGATGCGGAAGGAACACCGATTTATGGAATGCCTGTTTTGAATGTTGACCAATGCGAAAACGTAATTATTTGTAATTACGATTTGCAACCCGGTTACTCCGGCGTTGAGAATCCGCTTTACAAGAAAGAGGGTGTAACCATGATGTTGGGCGATGCGAAAGAGAGTTTAGCAAAACTGCTCGAACAGCTTTCTGCATCAGAAGAAGTTGCAACTTCTACTGAATCAGACTTAGGAGAACAACTTCGTCCTGCAAAAAGCGTAATTATTGTTCCCGGTTATGGAATGGCATTAGCACAGGCTCAACATCAGGTAAAAATGTTGGCAAATAAGTTTGAGAGCAATGGTGCGGAAGTGCGATATGCAATTCATCCTGTGGCGGGTAGAATGCCGGGACATATGAATGTTTTGCTTGCCGAAGCCGATGTTTCTTACGAGCAACTTTACGAGATGGATGCCATCAACGACGATTTTAAAACAACTGATTTGGTGGTTGTGATTGGAGCTAATGATGTTTTAAATCCTGCTGCTCGCGATGCGGAAGGCACACCGATTTACGGAATGCCTGTTTTGAATGTGGATCAATGTTCCAACGTGATAATTTGTAACTACGATTTGCAACCCGGTTATTCAGGCGTAGAAAATCCACTTTACAATAAGGAAGGCGTAACGATGATCTTGGGCGATGCGAAGGATAGTTTAGCGAAGCTAATAGAAAAAGTCTGAACTATGATTTTCTTGATTTATATGATTTTGTAGATAAACTTATTTTGACAATACTATTTTTTTAAAATCAGTGTCAATTTGTGAATTGAAAATCGACGAAGTCAAATCTGTGTTATTTGTGTTCCAAACTATCACATTTAAGAAATATTTTCAGAAATTTTTCTCGTGATATTTTATTTTGTAGTATCTTTGCAAGAATTTATAAAAATTGTATTTGTAAGGTAGAAACAATGCTTAGAAAGTCGTTCACTCTTGCACTGACAGGCAGGATTTTTTTTCAGGGGATAAACATGCAGAACAATTTATCCATTGGCGACTTTTATTTTCTTATAATCGGAAAAACAGGCAGATAGCCTATTTTTCCGATTTTTTATGTATAAAAATTAGAATTATATAACTCAAACAAAATGGACAAATCTATCAAAAAAGTAATTTTACTCGGTTCTGGTGCGTTGAAAATCGGACAAGCAGGTGAGTTTGATTATTCCGGTTCGCAGGCATTGAAAGCTATGCGCGAAGAGGGCATCGAGACGGTGCTTATCAATCCAAATATCGCAACTATTCAGACTTCCGAAGGGGTAGCCGACAAGGTTTATTTCCTTCCTATTACCCCTTACTTTGTGGAAAAAGTGATTGAAAAAGAGCAACCGGACGGGATTTTGTTGGCTTTTGGTGGACAAACAGCGTTGAATTGTGGTGCTGAGTTGTATCAAAGTGGAACCTTACAAAAATACAATGTGCGTGTATTAGGAACATCGGTTGAGGCGATTATGATTACGGAAGACCGTGATTTGTTCGTGAAAAAGCTCGACGAGATTGATGCTAAAACACCTGTTTCACATGCGGTGGAGAGTTTGGAAGATGCGTTAAAAGCAGCTCACGAAATTGGTTTCCCGGTGATGGTTCGTTCGGCATATGCGTTGGGCGGATTGGGTTCCGGAATTTGCCAAACAGAAAAAGAGTTTGTGGAACTTTGTAAAAGTGCTTTGTCGTTTTCTAATCAAATTTTGGTAGAAGAGAGTTTGAAAGGATGGAAAGAGATTGAATTTGAGGTGGTTAGAGATAAAAACGACCACTGTTTTACTGTAGTGCCGATGGAAAATTTCGACCCGCTGGGCATTCATACAGGTGAAAGTATCGTGGTGGCACCCATTATTACGCTGAAAAAAGAGCAAATTGAGATGCTTGAAGACGTGGCACGTCGTGTGGTGCGCCATATCGGCATCGTGGGTGAGTGTAATATCCAATATGCTTTCAATGCCGAAACAAACGACTATCGCATTATTGAAATCAATGCACGTTTGAGTCGCTCGTCTGCCTTGGCATCCAAAGCATCAGGTTATCCGCTGGCGTTTGTGGCAACTAAGTTGGTACTTGGCTATACGTTAGATCAAATCGGTGAAATGGGTACGCCAAACTCGGCTTATGAAGCACCGAAAATGGATTATATGATTGTGAAAATTCCACGCTGGGACTTGACGAAATTTGCCGGAGTAAGCCGTCAAATAGGTTCGTCGATGAAGTCGGTAGGCGAAATTATGTCTATCGGACAATCGTTTGAAGAAATTATTCAAAAAGGACTTCGGATGATTGGTCAGGGAATGCATGGATTTGTGGGGAATCGGGAGATGACTTTTGAAAATGTGGAAGAAGCACTTGCAAACCCGACCGACTTACGAATTTTTGCCATTGCCGATGCATTTGAAAAAGGTTATACGGTAGAGCAAATTGAAAAATTGACCAAAATCGATAAATGGTTCCTTGGGAAATTGGAAAATATCTACAAGTTTAGTCAAGAACTTTCTACTTATAAAAAGATTGAAGACCTTCCAAAAAATGTTTTGGAAAAAGCTAAACGTCTTGGTTTCAGTGATTTCCAAATTGCTCGTTTTGTGGAAAATCCGCAAACTACCTTTGAAAAAGAATTATTACGTGTGAGAGCACATCGCAAGTCATTAGATGTTACGCCTGTTGTGCGTAGAATTAATACCATTGCTTCTGCAAATCCGGAAGCGACCAATTACTTGTATTTTACCTACGGAGAAGCATCTGCAGCGACTATTAAAAAGGAAGCGGGTGAAGCTGTTATCGTACTTGGTTCGGGTGCTTACCGAATCGGTTCGTCGGTGGAGTTTGACTGGTGCTCGGTTAATGCGGTAGAAACGGCTCGTAAGCTTGGTTATCAGTCGGTTATGATAAATTATAACCCTGAAACTGTTTCAACCGATTACGATATGTGCGACCGTTTGTATTTTGATGAGTTAAGTTTTGAACGTGTAATGGATGTGATTGATATTGAGCAACCTAAGGGCGTTATTGTTTCTGTGGGTGGACAAATTCCTAACAACTTAGCTATCAAACTTCATCGTCAAAATGTGCCTATTCTTGGTACTTCTGCACTTAACATCGACCGTGCAGAAAATCGTCATAAATTCTCAGCCATGCTTGATGAACTTGGCATTGACCAACCGCGCTGGAAGGAGCTGACAAGCTTTGAAGAGATTGATGCTTTTGTGGAAGAAGTAGGTTTTCCGGTGCTGATTCGTCCTTCATATGTGCTTTCGGGTGCGGCAATGAACGTGTGCTACGACCATGAGCAGATGCACGAATTCTTGCAAATGGCTGCCAATGTTTCCAAAGAATTTCCGGTGGTGGTTTCATCTTTCTTGCAGAATGCCAAAGAGATAGAGTTTGATGCCGTGGCGAAAAATGGTGAAGTGGTAGAATACGCCATTTCCGAACACGTGGAATTTGCCGGTGTACATTCAGGTGATGCTACCTTGGTATTCCCGGCTCAGAAAATTTACTTTGAAACGATGCGCCGTGTGAAAAAAATCTCGAAACAGATTGCAAAAGAACTAAATATCAGCGGTCCGTTTAACATTCAATATCTTGCCAAAAATAACGAGATTAAGGTAATTGAGTGTAACTTGCGAGCGTCTCGTTCGGTACCGTTTGTTTCTAAGGTGCTGAAACGAAACTTTATAGAAACAGCTACACGAATTATGCTGGATGCGCCGTATAGCAAGCCGGACAGCACGGTGTTTGATTTGGATCATATCGGAGTGAAAGCATCGCAATTTTCATTCTCACGATTGCATAATTTTGACCCGATACTTGGTGTGGATATGTCGTCAACGGGTGAGGTTGGCTGTATCGGTGATGACTTTAAAGAAGCAATGCTAAAGTCAATGCTGTCAATAGGTTACGTAGTGCCTAAAAAAGGTGTTTTGATTTCATCGGGAGAAGCAAAATCGAAAGTGGATTTACTGGAAGCCTGTAAATTGCTTTACCAAAAAGGTTATAAACTATATGCGAGTCACGGTACGCAAAAATTCTTGGAAGAGAACGGTATAGAAGCTACGGATGTAAATTGGCCGGACGAAGAAGGCGATGAAAATATCTTGTCGATGATTGCCGATAAACGTTTTGATTTGATTATTAATATCCCGAAAAACGTAACTAAACGAGAATTGACCAACGGCTATATCATTCGCCGAAATGCCGTGGACTACAATATTCCGCTAATTACCAACGCTCGACTGGCATCTGCCTTTATCAAGTCTTTCTGTAATTTGGAGTTGGAAGATTTGAAGATAAAGAGCTGGGGGGAGTATTAGGGTAGTCTGTAGTCTGTAGTCCGTAGTCTGTAGTTTATAATCTGTGAAGGACATTGCCGATTGGTGTGCGAATAAAATGTCGGCATTGTCCTAAGAACTTCAAGATGGAAGAAGGTAGTAAGTAGTCTATAGGTGTTTCTTTCGGCATCCGTTGGTAAACGGACAAGATTCGACGAAAGTCCCCACTGTCCTTGGATTTTAGTGGGGACAATCGGTTTCCAACCGATTGAAAAAGACAAGTAATTGAAAAGAATTAGAAAAAGCTGAACATTTATGCTTGGCTTTTTTGTTTTTAAAAAACATCGACTTTTTGTAAAAATCTAATGAAAACTTGTGTATATTTGTGAATTATAAACAATTATAATAAAGATGAAACCCTTAGGAATTGTATTTACGATTGTTGGAGCTATTCTATTTTTTGGATCGTATTTTTTAGCGTGGTATAAGGGGATGAATGACGATGATATGGATAAGTCTGATATGTATTGGGGACGATATTTAGTTCAATATCCTGCTTATCTTATACTTTTGTTGGTGGGAGCAGCGTTGTTGGGTTTAGGGTGGCTGATGGCGTGGTAGCATTTTATCTTCAGCAAAGATACCGAAAGTCCCCACTGTTTTTGATGCTTTTCTTGATGATGAGAGGTAGTGGACACAATTGGCTTCCAGCCAATTGAAAAACGGGAAATAGTAAAACTCATGACTTTCTATCATTATTATTCGTAACTTTGAAACAAAAATAATATTATGCAAGCAAATAGAAAAATTTCAGAATACGACCTGGTTACTCAAAACTGGGGAAAAATTAAAGACGAGAAATACAGTGTAGTGGTACTTCCGTGGGGAGCAGTGGAACCACATAATTATCATTTGCCGTACTTTACAGATTGCTATTTATCGCATGCGGTGGCTTGTGATAGTGCAGACTACGCAAATGAGCATCTCGGAGTAAAAGCGATGGTGCTTCCGCCTGTGGTTTACGGTGCGCAAAATCCGGGACAATGGAACAAAGCTTTCTGTATTCATCCACGTTTCGAGACACAAAAAGCCATTCTGGAAGATATTGTACATTCGCTTTACCGTCAAGGATTTAGAAACCTGCTGATTGTGAACGGACATGGTGGAAATACGTTCAGACCGATGATTCGTGACTTGGCGTTTACGTATCCAGATTTCCGTATTTTGTCGATGGAGTGGTGGACTGTGTTGCCACATTCTGATTATTTTGAAGCGGAAGTTGATGAGCACGGTGGTGAACTGGAAACATCCGCTATGATGCACTATTATCCCGAATTGATTGATTTGTCCACTGCCGGAGATGGAATTGTAAAACCGTTTAATATCGCAGCGGTAGAGAATAAAAAAGCATGGACACCACGTCACTGGGATGCGATTACGGACGATACAGGTCTTGGAAATCCGAAGAAAGCATCCGCAGAAAAAGGGAAACAATTTGTGGAAGATGTAATCCCGATTATCGCGGAAGTGATTGCGGAGCTGGGAAAGGAATAAAAACCAGAAAGATTGTCTTTATTCTTGGCACAAATAGTCAGAACCGTGATTTGCTTGATTTTGATGATATAAATAATAGAACACAAATTCCACAAGTTAGCACAAATTTTTATTATATTGGGGTGCATCGGCTTTTAGCCGACGATTATCAAAACAAAAAAATAAGAGTGCAATTTGCACTCTTATTTTTTTAATTATTATCAAGCTACTACTTCACAATCTTCGCCTCGATATTCTTATTTCTAATTTTTACGTAAATTGGTTCACCGTTTTTGAAATAAGGTGCATTCACATAGCCCAATCCCATTCCGATTTTTGTTTCGGGTAGCATCGTGCCGGATGTTACTTGACCAATCACTTCGCCATCGGCATTTACAATTTCGTAACCGCTACGTGGAATACCGCGCTCTTGAAGTTCAAATTTAACCAATTTGCGTTTCAATCCTTCTGCTTTTTCTTTTTCCAAACGTTCGCGGTCGATAAAGTTTTTTCCGTCAACAAATTTGGTAATCCACCCCAATCCGGCTTCGAGTGGGGAAGTGGTCTCGTCAATTTCATTTCCGTACAGGCAGAAACCTTTCTCTAAGCGAAGTGTATCTCTCGCACCCAATCCAATTGGTTTGATGCCGTATTCTTTTCCGGCTTCAAACAGTGCATTCCAAATTTTCATACCATCTTCGGGATAGAAATACAATTCAAAACCACCTGATCCGGTATAACCGGTGTTGGAAAGGATAACGTTTTTCACGCCTGCAAAATCGCCCACTTTGAAGTGATAGAACGGAATTTCTGCCAAATTAACCGAAGTCAATTTTTGCAGTACTTCCACCGCTTTTGGACCTTGAACGGCAAGTTGAGCAGTGTGGTCGGATGCATTTTCCAATTCTACACCTTCCGTATTGTTTTTTACCAGCCAGTTCCAATCTTTTTCCAAGTTGGAAGCATTTACCACCAGCATATATTTTTCAGACTCAAAATAATAGACAATAATATCATCTACAATTCCGCCTTTTCCGTTCGGGAAATAGGTGTACTGCGCCTGTCCGATGCTCAGTTTAGAAACATCATTCGAGCAAACACGTTGTAGGAAATCAAGCGCTTTCGGTCCTTTCACCCAAATTTCGCCCATGTGAGAAACGTCAAAAACGCCCACACCGTTACGAACAGTAATATGTTCGTCGTTGATGCCGCTGTATTCTATCGGCATATTGTATCCTGCAAATTCATGCATTTTTGCACCCAGTGCAATGTGTGTTTCTGTAAAAGGTGTCGTTTTCATTTTGTATAAGTTTTAGTTTATTGTTAATTCTTTAATCAAACGGTCGGCACCGCCAAATTTTTCCATCACGAAAAGCACGTAGCGAATATCCACGTTGATACATCTTTGCACATTTTTCTCAAAAATAATATCGCCGCTCATCGCTTCCCAGTTTCCGTCAAATGCCAAACCAATTACTTCGCCTTTCGAGTTGAATACGGGACTTCCCGAGTTACCGCCGGTAATGTCGTTGTTGGTAAGGAAGTTTACGTGCATTTTTCCGGTGTTTTTGTCCGTGTAATTTCCAAAATCCTTCTTGTCAATCAGCTCTTTCAACTCTTGCGGAACGATAAACTCAGGATTTTCTGCGTCCTCTTTTTCCAAAACGCCTTTCGTTGTTGTGTAAAAATTATATCTCACACCATCAGCCGGTTCGTAACCAAGAATTTGACCAAAAGTCAAACGCATAGTAAAGTTGGTATCCGGGTAAAGAGCTTGATTTTTGTCTTCTGCCCATTCTTTCAGTCCGGCTACAAACAGACGTTCGTTTTCATCAATTTTCTCAACTGTTTTGCTGTATTCGTCCGAGCGAAGTTCTTTCATCTTATCGTTTACACTTTTAGAGAAAATAATGGCAGGGTCATTGGAGAAATTCCACTTTTTAGCTTTCAAGGCTACTGCCAATTTTTCTTTCGATGTAAATACCGATTTTCTGAACAAATCATCTACATATTTTGCATAATCGCCTTTGAATTTCTTGTCGATTGTTTTGTAAATATCAGGCAATGCATCCGCAGAAACCGATTTTCTATATGCTTCCAATAATGCAGTAAAAGCAGCTTTATCCACTTCAGGATAGTAATCTTTGTAGATATCTTTTACGCCATTGATATTATCTTCAATCGATTTTTCTTTACTCAAATTTGTGTTTGCCATTGATGCCATACGTGGCAATTCCACGCCGTAAAGCAATGCTTCACGCAGATACTCGATGGAGTGTAGGTTTTTATCGATAAGCGTGTAATCTCTTTCCAGTTCAGAAAGTACTTTGCCGTATTTTGCAACTCGTTGATTATCCGCATTTACCCATTTTGTAAAATCAGTTTCTTGTTTCTCTTTGTCAACAATTACGTTCAGCTTTTTGATGGCATTATTCATACCGATGCTGTTTTTCCAATAGTTGGAACTTCCCGCGTATTTATTGGCGTAAGCAATATTAATCGCCTCATCAGCCAACATATGTTTTTTCCACTCATCTTGTTTCACGCCACGCATCTCAATTCGTGCGCTGTTGCCGTTATTCACTCTGTCCTTTATGGCAAATGAAGTGGCATAGCGATTGGTAGAACCCGGATTTCCCAAAATCATCGCAAAATCGCCTTCCTTGAAACCTTGATTGGAAACAGGCGCATAATGTTTTGGCACGTAAGGAGCGTTCTCTTTTGAAAATGTGGCAGGCTTACCGTCTTTGTCTGCAAATACACGGAACACGGCAAAGTCGCCCGTATGGCGCGGATACATCCAGTTGTCTGTTTCGCCACCAAATTTTCCGATTGACGAAGGCGGTGTGTAAGCCAAACGTACGTCTGTAAAACGCTCATAAACAAAAAGGTAGTATTCATTTCCGTTGTAGAATGAACGAACCTGAGCAATGTAGTGCGTATCGCCTTTGGCTTCTTTGCTGATGCTGTTTGAAATCTCTTGCAGTGCCTCACGACGCTCGTTGCCGCTAAGATTTCCAATTTTTTCCATTACGCGAGCCGTTACATCTTGCACTTTTACCAAAAATATAACCGACAAGCCATCACACGGAAGTTCATCAGCCATTGTTTTGGCAGTAAAACCATCTTTCAGGTAGTTGTGTTCTACGCTACTAAGTTTCTGAATGGCACTGTATCCGCAGTGGTGATTGGTAAACAGCAATCCCGACGGCGAAACCATTACGCCCGTACATCCGCCGCCAAAGATAACCACCGCATCTTTCAAACTTGTTTTTTCACTGCTGTAAATTTCATCAGCATTCATTTCAAGCCCAAGGCTTTGCATTTTTTGGATGTTAAGCTTTTCAATCAAAGGCAACATCCACATTCCTTCGTCCGCTTTGGCACCAAAACCCAAAAATAGGGTAGCCAACGCAATTAAAAAATATCTTTTCATTAAATATTATATGTTAGTTTCACACTATTATTCATTATAATTCTGTAAAAAAAATGTTTTATAAACTTCGTAGAAGTTTCCTGTACATAACCCCCAATTTTAATTGGGGGTAACAAAGCAGAATAAACTTAAACGCTGTAAGCGTTTCCCTGTAAAACACTAGTTATGGAAAACTCCTACAGAGTTTTGTTTACTATTTTATTTTTATTCCCCCGGATAAATCCGGGGGTTATTTATGGTTTTGTCCTACGGACAAGCTTTTGTTTGTAAATTACTAGTGATGCATTAATTTTTTAAATTTCTTTATATAGTGCTGATTTTCACTCAGCTACAGGCGTTCTTTGATTTTACGACTTGATTTGAAAATAGATAATTTTGCAGTTATTTAATAAAAT
>DUQG01000078.1 GCA_012837935.1 Bacteroidales bacterium | reverse complement strand
GTAGCACCGGGTACTTATTCATTTGCTTTCACCAATGCAATGCGTACACATACAGTAAGTGGAGAACCATTCCGTGCGCCACAAGCATCAGAAAAACAAGTACTACGTTTGCAAGTAAGCAACGGTATTGTAAGTGATGAGGCAGTAATGTTATTTAGCGAAAATGCAAACAACGATTGGAACTCATCAAAACTGATGAACCCGGGTCTAAGCATCTATACTGTAAAAGCTGCAGAAAACTTAGCACTAAACAGCCGTACAGCTATCGAATATGACGTAGAAACAGCCGTAGGTGTGAAAGCCGAAAGCGGTGTATATACCTTCTCAGCAAGCAAATTCGAGAACTTCGGTGCAGAAAAAGCGTTCTTAGTAGATAAAGTGGCTAACGTAGCTACCGACCTAAGCAGCGGAGATTACACTGTAAACTTCACAGAAACTTACCAAGGTACAGACCGTTTCGCAGTGGTATTCCCACGCTCAGGTGTTATCAGCGGATTGGAAGATGCTGAGGCAACAGGTTTCTTTGCCTTTGCAAATAACAACCGTATTACTGTAAGTAGCGATGCTCAAGCAGGTATGATTTATGTGTTCAACGCTGTAGGTCAGCAAGTAGCTGCAGAAGCTATCAGCGGAAAACTTACTACTGTAAGCACAGCACTTCCAGCAGGAGTTTATATGGTGAAAGTAAATAACCTAACAACAAAAGTGGTTGTAAAATAGCGGGACAGCGGGTTTCCTAACCCGCTTGCATTGCCAAACAATAAAATTAATTTATTAATCAGTAGAATGAGGTCGGAGAAACGTGTAACGTGTAACGTGAAACTCGAAACGTGAAACCCGACTAGCATCTACCAACTACTAAAATATTATGACAAAAAGAAAATATATCAATCCAACAGTAGAAGAAATTCGTTTAGATAACGAAATCTCATTACAATTAGCCTCTACGCCAACTGCACCTACAGATCCAAATTTCAACTTAAGTACGGGTGAAGAGGAAGGCTACACCTACGAAAACTGGTAGTAGCAGAAGCAAGCAAATTGCCGTTGAGAACGGCATTTTGCTTAATCACTAAGCAATAAAAAACCTAATAGTAGAGATAAAACTCCATCTCTACGTTAGGTTTTTTTTGTTTGGTGGGGTGCTACCCAGAGACTGGCTCCAAGCTAGCCTCTTGATTTTGGGACTCTCGGTTTCCTAACCGAGAGCTGTAGCATGCTATGACGTTTCTACTAAAAAGTCCCCTAGAATTTCTCCGTCAGTTGACGGAATAGAGGGGCTGGGGGATTTAGGGGGCTGCCCCGCCCCTTAACCCTCTAAAAATGTTAAATATGTTATTTTCAACGTGTAATTTGCGGAAAATATAAAATAAAATATTACATTTGTTTGTTTATTGTCGTTAAAAGGATTATATGCTGTTAGGTGTGCAAATTATGGTATGATTTTTGAATGTTGGCATCTGTCTTAGTAAACACTCATATTCAAACGCATAAACAACCGAACAACCGAACAACCGAACAACCAAACAACCAAACATTAATTATAAATATCAAATAAATAACATTAATTATTAAATTTAATTATTATGAGAAAAACCAACAAATTTTGGCTAAGCCTAGCGTTAATACTGGGCTTTAGCATGCAAATGATGGCACAGCCTGTAAACGGTGCTGCTGCAGCTAAACCTTTGGTGTCAACTGCTGAAAAACCGATATATTATTATATCGAACAAGCAGTTGGTCAATACAAAGGACATGTAATTTTGCCCAACACAGCAACGGGACAAAAGTTAAAACACGATGCTTTAACTGATGCTAACAAGGAGAGTGCCAAGTGGCAAATCGTTCTTGAAGATGGTGTGCCAAAGCTGAAAAATGCCCAAACAGGCAAATATATGCGTGACAGCTACACATACGGTGAAACGGGTAATCGTTTTGAAGTTCAGATTTTTACCAATGAAGACTTCTATAAAATTTACAATGTGGGAACTAATCCTGCAATTGCCTATAATGATAATCTGTTAAATAGGCAAAAAGATGTAATCGATGAGATGAAATGGTACTTTATAGTTGCTCCGGGAAGTGAAGCGAATTATAACGAAGGTAAAGGAAATTACTATACCCTATATGGTAATATTACCCGTGCCGACAGATACTTAAATGCTATCAATTTCAAGGGCAATGATGTGCTTTTAAAAACTGTAGCTGTTAATCAGCAGGGCAACGGCGTTGCCTATTTTGACAAAACAGCAGAAGTTATTGAAGTATCTCTCGGAAATGTGTTGTCAATAAGTTTTAATTGGGGAGGAGCTTGGATGCGTAATATCGCATATGTGGACTGGGATAAAAACTTAAACTTTGATACTACCACAGAAAACGAGCGTTTAGGCTATAATGCTGCTCCTGAAAGCGGTACTGAAATGGAAAAATCAATTGTTTATACAGTTCCGACTGATAGAGAGCTTGGTGACTATAGACTAAGAGTAATGGTAGATTGGTTTGACCCACCTCATAGCACACCTAATCATGTAAGAGGCGATTTCTATGGACTTGGAGGTTGTGTAGCAGATGTTATTCTGCGTGTTACCAATAAACCGACTTTATCAATAGATGCAAATAGCGTTATTGTTAAAGGGGATCAAATTACAATATCCCATATGGACGGTGCTACTGTAAAATACACTACAGATGGTTCAGACCCTGCCACATCAGGTACAGTTCAGATTGGAACTACCGTAACCGTAACAGGGGATATGACATTAAAAGCCATTCAAGTAAAAGATGGTGTAAATAGTGAAATGCTTGAAAGAGAAATCAAAACCATTGATCTGACTTTGGGGAATGAATATTATGTTGTATTTCAACGCTACTACGCAGACTTAGCTCTGGAAGATAAGGGTGATGGAGTTCCTATGCAAACACAGACTTTGGTACTCGGAAAAGCAGAGCAGCGCTGGAAAGTATCAAAAGGTGCCTATGAAGGACTCTATAAATTAACTTCCGTTGCAGGAAATATTGTTTACTGGAACGGCAGTAAATTCACCGTATCTGCAACTCCTGCGGGAGATGCTCAGGTGGATTTACGCTTTGTGGTATCGCCAAATACAGCTTACTCAGGCTATGAAATTCAACGTAAAGCTTCTACAGGTAAAGGTATGAATCCTCTCGGAGGTTCACAAGTTGGAAAAGAAATCGGTGAATATAATTTAGGTGACGGCGGAAATGTGATTAAATTTGTTTCCACAAAAGGACTATTACTTGCGGAGATACAAAAAACTCAAGCAATACATGATGCTGCGAAGGTAGGTACCGAGTTTGGTCAATTTTCTGCTGAAGCAAAAGCTGACTTGCAAACAGCAATTGATGCTGCACAGGTAGAATATGGCAAACCTACTTATGATGGTGATGTGCCTGCTATTAATGCTTTAAGAGCGGCTGTGGCGACCTTTAAAACTAAAATAAATACAGATATAAACACCTTAATCGGTGCTGGTGGTAAACACAAATGGTATGCTATCCGCAGTACATCTACTCATACGTATGCGAAAGATAAGGTGATCTCATCTACCGGTAGAGCCGATGATGAAAGATTCACATTCGAAAGCAAGTTAGATCCGGTAGCGGATACTCAGCTATTCCGTTTTGAACTGAATGCTACCAATGATTCTGTTAAGTTAATTAACAAAGCCAACGGTAAATATTTGGGTAAAGATGGTTACATAAGATCTGAAGGTGGTGTATTTGCCTTAAATGTTTTAGATGACGCTTACTCGTTTAATATCCAACCGAAAGGTGTTAATGCTATTCACGCTCAGGAAGCTAATGCACATATTGTAAACTGGGCAGGTAATGCAGGTTCAGCTTCTGCATGGGTATTTGACTTTGTAAAAGAAACCTATGCACCAGCTAATATCACATGGCGTAGTGAGTCAAATAATTCTAACTGGTGGAATGATGGTGGTAATGATGGTGATAAGCATTGGTGGAATTTAGGTAATGACCAGGCACTTATCAGACCTGATATTGTTGTGTGGGATGATACTGAATTTACAGGAAACAATATCCAATTTGCTAATAATGTTTATCCTGATATGAATGTAAACGGTGCTGCATTTAAAGTAAATTCCATTACATTTGCAGCTACAGCAGATGCACAAAGAACATTCAGCCCGGATGCAACCGATGGCGGTTCAATTAATTTCGTTGGAGCTCCTTCTTCCATTGTAAATAATTCAACTCCATTCCATACGTTTAATCTTCCAATCGAGATTTCAGGTACTGACTTAACCGTTAATACTGCAGCCGGTTGCATTACTATTAATGGTGTGATTTCAGGTGCCGGAAGTTTAACTAAAACCGGAACACACAGCTTATACCTATCAGGAGCTAATACCTATACAGGTAAGACAACGGTATCGGAAGGTACATTAGTGGTAGAAGGCAATATGACTATGGCAAGCCTTGAAATTGCAGCCGGTGCTTCATTGGAAATAGCGGGTGGAGTACAACTTACCATTACAGGAGCTGCTGTAAATAATGGAAATATTATCGTAAATAGTGGTGCGACTATTGTAGGCAATATCGAAGGTAATGCTACTGTAAAACAAGATGTAAATAAACCACAAACTTACTATATCGGTTCACCTGTAGGCGGTACGGTAAATACAAGCAATATCGGTGATGCCATTACATTTACAGAGAGCTCTGATACTTGGTCAGCAGCGGCACCATTCGCTGATCCGGTAGTAGGAAAAGGTTACGGTGTTCAAGTAGGTAAAGATGGAGAAGGTGGAACTACTACCATCAGCTTTACCGGAACACTTAATAGTGGCGATAAGACTATCGGTATGACAGTAGGTGGTAGGAAGTTCAACTTCTTAGGTAACCCATATCCGTCATACTTGAATTCTATTGAAGTAGTAAAGAATGTGAATGTAGAAAAATCAATCTGGTATTACTTTAAAACAGGTGGTACGTATGCCTTTACAACTTACAATGTTCCTGTTGATTTAACTATTCCTCTTGCAGCAGATATAGATGGATTTATTCCACCAGTGCAAGGTTTCTGGGTAAAAGCAAAAGCTGAGGCTGACTTTACTTTCACCAATGCAATGCGTATCCACAAACAGGAAGGTAGCGTATCTGCATTCCGTGCACCGCAAGCATCAGAAAAACAACTAATGCGTCTGCAAGTAACTAACGGCACAGAAAAAGATGAGACTGTAATTCTGTTTAGCGAAGCAGCAACCAGTGATTGGAACTCATCCAAGCCAATGAATCCGGGTCTAAATATCTACACCGTAAAAGATGGTGAAAATTTGGCTCTGAATAGCCGTACAGCTATCGAATACGATGTGGAAACTCCGGTAGGTGTAAAAGCAGCAAGTGGTGAATATACTTTCTCGGCAATTAAATACGAGAACTTCGGTACGGATAAAGCATTCTTGCTTGACAAAGTAACTAACGTAAATGTCGATCTAACTAGTGAAAGTTATACTGTAAACTTTGCGGAAGCTTACGAAGGTACAGACCGTTTCGCAGTGGTATTCCCACGCTCGGGTGTTATCACCGGACTGGAAGGTGCTGAAACAACAGGTTTCTTTGCCTTTGCAAATAACAACCGTATTACTGTAAGCAGCGATGCACAAACAGGTATGATTTATGTGTTCAACGCTGTAGGTCAGCAAGTAGCTGCAGAAGCTATCAGCGGAAAACTTACTACAGTAAACACAGCACTTCCAGCAGGAGTTTATGTGGTGAAGCTAAATAACCTAACAACAAAAGTGGTTGTAAAATAGCGGGACAGCGGGTTTCCTAACCCGCTTGCATTACCAAACAATAACATTAATTTATTAATCAGTAGAATGAGGTCGGAGAAACGTGTAACGTGAAACACGACTAGCATCTACCAACTACTAAAATATTATGACAAAAAGAAAATATATCAATCCCCAAGTGGAAGAGATTCGTTTAGATAACGAAATCTCACTACAATTAGCCTCTAATCCGACTCCTCCGAGTGATGATTTCAACCTAAGCACGGGTGAAGAGGAAGGTTACACCTACGAAAATTGGTAGTAGCAGAAGCAAGCAAATTGCCGTTCCCGGCGGCATTTTGCTTAACCAACGTGAGTCTGAAATAAGAATAAGAGTAATTGTCTGATTGTGTTTCAGTTAATTTTCCGTAGGAAATTAATATCAATAGAAACATATATCCTAGCATACCCATATTCCCCGTAGGGGATACATTCCCTACGGGAAAATATTAGCTGACAAAATCCCCGAGTTATCGGGGCTATTAATATAGATGTCCTACGGACAAAAATTATATCGAACTCACATAAATCAAGTAAAGTATAATAAAAAAAACCTAAAAGAGCGAAAGTTCTTTTAGGTTTTCTTTGTGAGAAGGACGGACATTGGTTCAACCTGAAAAGTTGTGGGGGATGAAAAAGTAACCGTTTATCACATTTTTTACCTAAAATCAACCTGTGGTTATATTTGAATAAATTGAAAATAGGTAATAAGGTTGAGCGCTATAGGTTACAAATATTCTAAGGTTGTTTTAAAGGAAATAAGATGTTAAAGAATATGAAACCTTATTTATAAAAGCAACTCTGCCTGCGGCAGGCAGGCTTAGTAGAAATAGAATTAAACACAAGCAAAACCTTATTACCTATCAATTATCAGATTTTATGTTAAATCACTATTGGTTGCTTATTTCGAACTCACGTACTCACGTAAAAAAAAACTAACTTGGGATACGACTAATATGCAATGATTTAGAAATCTTTTTTTAACTTTGTATCTAAGTACACAGACCTACGTTTTATCACACAGAAGAATTTATTATGGCAAGCGACAAATTCAAAAATTTAATGCAACGCACATTTAGCGGTTTAATTTTTATAGGTATTATCATTGGTTCCATCTTGTGGCATCCGTACGCATTTGGGGTTACTTTTTTGACAGCTACTTTGCTGGGATTATATGAGTTTTACAAACTTATTCATAAGCCGGGAATCATTGATACAGATATTCGTGTGGGTGTTTTAGGTGGATTGATTTTATTCGTAAGTAGTTTTTTCCATGCATACCATGAGGCTTCGAGCTTAATTTTTATTGTTTATGGACTTTTTGTTTTGGGTGTGTTTTTAGCTGAATTATTCAGAAAAAAAGAGAACCCCATCAACAACTGGGCTTACTTCTTTCTCGGTCAAGTTTATGTAGCACTACCTTTTTCGCTGCTAAATTATATTATTTTCATTGCAGGTTTTCAACCGTGGCTACTCTTGGCGCTATTTATAACTCTTTGGGTAAATGACACAGGCGCTTATCTTACCGGAATGACCTTAGGAAAACATAAGATGTTTGAACGAGTATCACCCAAAAAAACATGGGAAGGATTTGCCGGAGGTGCTGTTTTTGCGTTGATTTCAGGTTACGTTTTGTCGCTTATTGTTCCGGAGGATATCAGTCGTTGGCAATGGCTCGTATTTTCTGAGTTAGTCGTTGTTTTCGGTACATTGGGGGACTTGTGCGAGTCCTTGATAAAACGCACTTTGAATATAAAAGATGCAGGAAATATCATTCCCGGACACGGCGGAATTTTAGATAGATTTGACAGCATGATACTTGCTGCACCTGTAGCACTTATTTTCCTAAAACTTGTACTTAGTACGATTTAATGCAAACTCAAAAATTTTCCTAAAAACTTAAATATAGATTATGGAAACTTACAATTTTGATGAAATTCGCAGTTACTATCCGGAAGAAGTTCCGGCTGCTATGCAAAGATTGGTTGAAGAAAAACCGTTTATGAAGGTAGTTAGCACGCTTTTCCCGCTTATGCCGAAAGAGCAGTTAAAGCAAAAACTACTTAGTTTCAAAAATGCCGACGACTTGCAAAAAGAGATGATTTATCCGTTTTTGCAATACTTGGAAGCCAATATGACAACGGGAATTCGACTGGAAGGCGTAGAAAATATTGACAAAGAAGAGCGTTATTTGTATATTTCCAATCACCGTGATATTGTGCTGGATTCGGCATTGCTTTGCTACAAATTATTGGATGAAAAAATTGATACGGTTGAAATTGCTATAGGCGATAACTTGCTGATTATGCCTTGGATAGAGGAGCTTGTTCGAGTGAATAAAAGTTTTATCGTGCAGCGCGGACTTTCTGCTCGTCAGGTGTTGGAGAGTTCAAAACGCCTTTCAACTTATCTTCGCTACACGCTTCATGAAAAAAGAAACTCTATTTGGATTGCTCAGCGTGAAGGTCGCGCCAAAGATTCTGACGACCGCACACAGGAAAGTTTGCTGAAAATGTTTAATCTGGGTGGAAGCAGCAATAATCTGATTGAAAACTTGAAGGAATTAAATATCTGTCCACTTAGCATTTCCTATGAATACGATCCTTGCGACTACCTGAAAGCCAAAGAATTTCAACAAAAACGTGATAATCCCGAGCATAAAAAATCGCAACAAGACGACCTTGAAAATATGCAGACCGGAGTAATGGGCTATAAAGGTAAAGTGGTGTATCATATGGCAGGTTGTATCAACGATGAACTGGACGAAATTGCTGAACAAACGACTAATCGTAACGAACAGATAAAACTTGTTACGCAGCTAATCGACAAACATATCCATCAAAACTATAATATCGCAGCTAATAATAAAATTGCCTACGACGAGTTTTTCAACACCAACAAGTTTAATTCGGAATATACAAAAGAAGATAAAGACCTGTTTGAAAATTATCTGGATAAGCAAATCAGAAAAGTGGAATTAGAGAATAAAGACAGAGATTTCTTGAGAATGAGCATATTGGAAATGTATGCTAATCCGCTGAAAAACCATTTGGAAGCAAAAAAATAAGCACAAAGTTCGAATACAGAAGTCCGAAGTTTATAGTAAAATAGTTAATAGTATAAAATAACAAAAGATAGGAGATGGAAGATAGCTCACCCCCCATACAGCCAATCTCAAAAAGAGTCAAGCTAAGATTTCCGGCTATAGTTCTGGCTATAGGATTATTCTTTTTCCTAGCTATTTACCTATTATATACCGGAGGATTAGTAACTCAAAAAACGGAAATATATTTCCGTTATTCCCTTATTGGTCTGTTTTTACTAAGCATAATCAGCTTTTTTTTATTTTCAGGGAAGCAGTTGGATTTATTTAAAAAACAGACAAAAAAAGAGTATTCTTTGCTTTTAACATCCCTGATGTTGCTTCCTATTGCCACACTTTTTTCGATAGATATTGGCAATTACGCTACGGGTATCTTTGTTGGATGTGCTTTGTTATATTTTATTTTGAATCGTAAACTTTATCAATTCAATAAAATATATCTTTATTTATTCCTTTATGCCGGATTAATGACTGTGGGCACTATCGGGACAACGAAAGGATTTAGATTTCCGGACACAGCACTATCTTTCCTAGTTTTACCGATAGCATATACTTTTTTTAATTTACCACGAGAGACATTATTTAAAATAGCTCACTTTGTTTTCAGAGCTATGATTATTTACATGGTCATCAGTGTTTTATACTGGTGGTTTAACTTTTTGCACTTGGACAGTAATTTCCTCGATTGGATTACCAGCAAGCAGTGTTTCAACACTACAGAGATGATGGAATGGGAAAATCAGACTTTCCTTGCGCTGGGAACGCTCTATGGTGCTCACTTTTTTGTTACATCATGGGCTTATTATTATCATCCAAGCTATATAACTTTAGTTTTATTTTTTGGTCTAATTTTAGGTCTTTATTTATTGTATAAGAAAAAGCCAATTCAGACTGTAACAAAATTTGAAATATTTTCTTACGTTGTTCTACTTTTCCTATTGATTGCATTAATGGAAAGCCGGATAGGACTTGTAAATCTACTGGTAATTCTTTGTGCTACAGCGCTGTACTATATAAAATTGGAAGCAAGTCATTTCAAAACAGCGCTAATAACTTTGGCTGTGATTGCATCCGCCTCTCTTTTTATAATGGATGATAGAATTGAAAGTTTTGTCTTCGATAATGTTCGTAAAACGGATTATACCCTTGCAACAAACTATATAAAAGACCATTTTTGGTGGGGAACCGGCTTCGACGAACAGAAAATTGGATTAACAGAACAGGAAGAATTGATGAAAGATGTGTTACCGCCTATTGGAAGAGATAAAACTTACACACACAATCAACTTTTGGGAAATATGGTGCAATATGGCATTTGGGGTGCGTTGGTTTTAATCGTTTTTCTAGTTGCACTAATCCGATATGCTGTAAAAACCAGAAGCTATTTGTTACAGATGTTTTTACTGACAATTATCTTATTTATGATGATTGAAGAACCGCTCTATGGACAAAAAGGATTTACGATATTTACAGTTTTTCTCACTTTCTTTATAGCTGTTGGGGAAAGTGATAAACCTAGAAAATCGTATATTTTTGATAAAGGAAATATTTCTACAATTTAAATAACGTGAGTTTGAATAAGAACTCACGTTGTTTAGATAATACTTAATATGCAAAGCCCAACTATCTCAGAGCGATTTAGTAGGCTTTGTTGTTAATTACTTAATTCTCTTAATTATAAAGATTATTGGTTAAAACTAATAATTGAAGTACTTTTAGTTTCTGCAATCAATCATTATTGTTCCTGCGTTACTTATGTAAACGCCATTAACCCTTTTGTCGTTTCTGTAATGGGCTTCCAAATCTTTCTCTAAGTCTTTGTAAACGTCATTATTTACAACCTTTAAAATCTTTACATTAATAAGTCGCCCAATAGGCATAACTTGATACTGACCATCACTAGTTATTTTCATGTGGTCGGTGCCACCTAAAATTCCATAACTTTCATAAGTTGTTTGTAATGATTCAACAAAAAAATCTGTTAATTCAAATAATTCTTTTTTACTTGGTGAACAACTTACTAGAAAAGCAATTAGTGCAATATAAATTATTTTTCTCATTATTTCTTATAGTTTGTTTTTGTTAAAAATTTTCACTAAAACATAATCGTTATCAAAGTCGTCTACTGTTAAGGATGATTTCATATTACACCCACTAGACCTATAAGAAACTGGTGGGTTTTCAAAACGCTCATATTGTCTATAAAAACAATTTTCTTTCTTTACAACTACAAAGACGGCTTTATTAGTTAGAATGTCATTTGAAACAGATAGTCCTAATGAGAAGGAAATCGTTCTGGTATGTGCAAAGTCATTTCCATAGTCTGTATAGTTACCTAGATATGTTCCATAATCTTTCCATCTAGCAAACTCATAGTCCATTGTTCCAAGAAGTTTTAACGTACCGCTTTCAATATTATATACTGCTACTGGAGGAAGATTAGGGTCTTTGTTTTCAGAAGAAATGGCGACTCTAGATAAAACATATTTGTCGCCTCTTTCTGCACTTCTATATCTCCATTCACTACCATAATTGTCAAATACCCATTGTTGCCCTGTTGTAACAGAATTAAACTTGATAGTTACATCACCAGTGTTTACAGAAGAACTTTCTTTTAAGATTTTAAAACCTAATGTTCTTTTTCGTTCTTCTGCTTCTTTTCTTTCCTTCTCTTTCTTCTCAATGTCAGCAAGTATAGATTTTGCTTTTTGAGCTTCGTCAGATTCTCCAAATTTAGCGATTAGATCATTAAACTCTTTTTTTGCATTTGTAATGTTGTTTTCTGAAAGAAACTGTTGACCTTTTGAAAGTCTAACTTGTGGCGTATTTTGTAATTCTTCAACAGTTTTTTTACATTCTGTCAATTCAGCATTGCATTCTGCCAGTTCTGTTTTGAGTTTGTCATATTCTGACTTTTTAACTCCATTGTTACAACTTGTAATAAACAATGCAACCACAATGATAAAAATAAATCTTTTCATACCTAAAATATTGATTTGTTTATGTTTAATGTGAGTTCGATATAATTTTTGCCCGTAGGGCATTTATATCAATAGAATGATATTTATCTACCAATATTTTCCCGTAGGGAATACATCCCCTACGGGGAATATGGTTCATTTCCAATGTATTCC
>DUQG01000079.1 GCA_012837935.1 Bacteroidales bacterium | reverse complement strand
TTTTGTTTGGTTACCCCCGTTTTGAGCGTCTAACTACAAAAACGGGGTGATAAACAAAGATACAAAAAAGCCAACTATCTCACAATGATTTAGTTGGCTTTGTTTTGTTAATTAGTGAATATCCCTTCTTGTTCCTATAGCGGTTTAAAACCGATAATTTCACGAACTTCGCGGATAGTTTTGGATGCACTTGCTTTGGCTTTTTCTTTTCCCATTTCAGCCACGCGGCGAAGATAGGCTTCGTCAGCAATAATCTCTTCGATTCGCTCACGGAACGGATTTACAAAAGTAATCATATCTTCCGCCAACTGCTTTTTCAAATCGCCGTAGCGAATGCTACAATCGTTGTATTTTTCTCTGAAATACTCAACTGTTTCCGGTTTTGAAACCACATTCATCAGTTGGAAAAGGTTATCAATCGGCTCAGGCATTACCGAGTTGGGTTCAGTTGGTCCGGCATCGGTAACGGCACGTTTTACTTTTTTCTCAATTTGCTTGGGTGTATCTGTCAGGAAAATAGTGCTGTCATCTCCTTCCGATTTTCCCATTTTTCCGGCTCCGTTTAGTGCTGGAATTTTCACCAACTCACGTCCAAAATTGAATGCTTGTGGTTCAGGGAAATAATCGTGTTTATACATTCTATTAAAGCGATTTCCAAAAGTACGTGTCATCTCCAAGTGCTGTTCTTGGTCTTTACCCACAGGCACGAAATCTGCTTTATGTATTAAAATGTCAGCAGCCATAAGCGTAGGATAGGTCAAAAGTCCGGCATTTATGTTGTCCGGTTGTTGTCTTACTTTATCTTTAAAAGCTGTACAGCGCTCCAATTCCCCCATATAAGCGTTCATATTCAGATATAGGTAAAGCTCGATTACTTCCGGCACATCGCTTTGGATGTAGAGCGTAGCTTTTTCCGGGTCAAGTCCGGCAGCCAAATATTGTGCTAACACGCTTCGAACATTATCTTGAAGGTGATCAGGCGTTGGGTGCGTGGTAAGCGAGTGATAATCTGCAATAAAGAAATAGCAGTTATATTCGTGCTGCATTTCCACAAAATTGCGTAATGCGCCAAAATAATTTCCAAGATGTAAATTTCCCGTAGGACGAATGCCACTTAATACTGTCTTCATATTTTTAATATTTGTTGGATACCGGATGTTGGGTGTGGGATGTATGTTTTATTTTATCTTCTATCTCCCAACTCCCGTCTGTTTTTTTCAGTTTGCAAAGTTAATCATTTTAAAACAAAAAAACTGCCTTTGTTGCAAAGCAGTTTTTGAGTATCTATAAATTCCTTTTTTGTTAAATGTTTAATTCCCCTTTTTCGTAATCGTCGGCAGTCCCAATGGCTATTCGGACGACGCACCCCAATATCTGTAACTTTTTACTGCGAACAGCAAACTTCTGACTCCCGACTACTATCTACCATCTCCCTACTCTATGGGTATCGTTCTGCGAATTTTTTGGTCAAGTGATGTTAGTGTCTCAGTAGTAGCCACACCGGGAATTTCTTGAATTCTTCCGTTCAATAAATCCATCAGATGCTCATCATTTTTGGCGTACATTTTTATCAAAATCGTGTATGCACCAAGCGTGTAGTGCGATTCTACCACTTCCGGAATTTGCTCCAAAGCAGCCACCACATCCTTGTACATAGATGCACGCTCCAATGTAATTCCGATATAAACACAGAGTTGGAAGCCAAGCATTTTCGGATTTACAGAATAACCTGACCCTGTAATTACTCCCGTATCTATCAGTCGCTGCACGCGCTGATGAATAGCTGCACGCGACACTTTACACTCTTCCGCTACATCTTTGAAAGGCTTGCGAGCATTCTGAGAAATAATACGAAGAATTTTACGATCTAGTTTGTCAATTTTTTCCATGGTAAGGACATTTAATTATCATTTTGACAACAAAAATACATATTTTTTGATAAAAACAAAACATTTTGTCAAGTTTTCATGAAAATGATTACTCTTCTATATCATTTTTAGCTCTATCACTTCCTTTCTTAGTTCTTCCTCTTTTTCAGCATCTTCAATAGATGTTTGCGCATTTTTTATCATAAAATGCAGTCGATTGAAGATATTTGCTTCACTCATTCCACTGTCAAAATCAAGGAATAACAGGTTAAGATTAGGATAAATTTCACGTGTGCGCTTTTCTATTCCTTTGGAAATAATGTGGTTGGCAATGCAACCAAAAGGTTGAAGACTCACCACATTCTCAATTCCATTGTGTGCAAACTCTCCAAACTCGGCTGCAATTCCCCATCCTTCACCAAACTGCGAATTGAGATTAAGAATTTTTGATGCTTGTCGAGCATCATCATGAATATTGCTTACAGGTATGTAGTAAGGATAATGTTTGACTCGCGCTTCCATTTTGTGCAGGATTTTATACAAATAGTTTTCCATAAAATCCATAATCACTTTCGGCAGAACTCTATTATCCACATTGCCTTGATATTTGGCTTCTTTATTGACAAAAGCATTCATAAAAAACTTAGATAATGGCGGTAAAACCGGCTCCACACCTTGTGAAATCAACCAATTCACCACGTTTTTATGTCCGAAATTGTTGTATTTCACATAAATCTCACCCACAATTCCAATTTGTGGGATTCTCTTCAGGGTATTCATTGCCAAAAACTCATCGGCAGCTTCTTTCGCCAATCTGAAAAAGCGCTTGTCGTCATTGGCACGTACAGCTTTTACTCCCAATTCTAAGTATTTATCTCTCAATTGTTTTGCGCCACCTTCCACTTTTTCTCGGGGTGCAGTAGAGTAGTAAAACTGCGAAATACAGTCAGCATAGAAAGTACAAGTTGCTATGGTTTTAATAGCTTTTCGCCACTTAACTTCCATACCGGGCTGATAATTCAAATCTGTGTTTCCCGTGCTCACGGTTACCACAGGAATATCGCCGTAACCTGCCGCAATCATCGCTTTTTTTATCAATGTCACGTAGTTCGTTGCACGGCACTGACCGCCTGTTTGTGTGATTCCCACAGCTATTTCATTCCGATTATATTTTCCGCTTTCAAGTGCTTTTACAATATCTCCCACCACCAAAGTTGCCGGATAACAGATTTCGTTGTTGGAATATTTCAGACCAAATTCCACCGTGTGAATATCGCTCGGCGGCAGGTTTTCATATTTATAACCCAGCAACTCAAAAGCAGGCGGAATAAATGGTGAGTACAAATCTCCAAACCACGGTCCTATAATGGTTCTGTACTTATCTTCGTGCATAAACGGCGGCGTATGCACATTGATATTTTTTTTAAAGTGTTCGTTTTCGTCCTTAAACTTCAAACTCTCTATCAACGAACGAATTCGCAAGCGTGTAGAGCCGATATTATTGATGTCGTCCACTTTGATGATGGTAGCGTTTTTTCCTGCACGGTGCATTATATCATTTACTTCATCTAAAATAAATGCATCCGGTCCGCAACCGAAAGATGTGATTTGCACGTAATTCACATTGTCAGGTGCTTTGTTTGCTGCCCAAAGTGCCGATTTGAAAATGCGATTGGTATAAGCCCACTGCATCACGCTTTGGACTTTTTCTGACGGCACTTCCAGTTCTCGAACCACATCCTCACTGATTACATCCACCCCGAAATCGGTAACCATATCGGCAATTTTGTGCTGAATTAGCGGGTCGATGTGATACGGACGTCCGGCTAATAAGACCACCAAACGATTTTCCGCTACCGCTTTATTGAGAATTTCGTTGGCACGTTGATTTAATTTTTCCTCGTATTCCAATTGCGCATTAATTCCATTTTCAAAAGCTTCATTGATTACTTTGTTGCTTATTTTAGGTGCAATCTGCAAAATATACTCTTTGCAAGCTTTTTTCATCAACTTTTTATTTGCAAATGTGAAAGTCGGTGAATCCAGCGGAACGCCGTAGTTTTCGGCAGGGTTCATAGCACTTCTTATCACGTCCGAATAAGCTGACACAATCGGACAGTTGTAGCTGTTTACTGTTTTTTCGTCCTCTTTCTTTTCGTAAACCACAAAAGGCATAAAAATTCGATCCACTTTCTTGTCAATCAGGTTCAAAATATGACCGTGAACTAATTTTGCCGGAAAACAAATATTATCCGCCATCACCGTGCCGATACCAGTTTCGTACTGCTTCATGGTGGATGTGTCGGAAAGTTCCAGCTTAATTCCGCAAGAGGAAAACAACGTATGCCAAAACGGAAAATTTTCGTAAATTCCAAGTGCACGCGGAATGCCTAATCTAAGTATAGGATTTTCTACGGCAGGTCTGTCGAAGAGCAAATTATATTTTTCGGCATGAATGTTCGCTCCTTTTTCCAGTTCTTCACCGGAATTAGTAAATATTTTCTCGCATTTATTTCCGGAATAAAATCTGTTTCCATTGACAAACTTAAACAGCGTAACCGTACAATTGTTTTCACAGCCTTTGCAAATGGTTTTCCGTTCGGTGTAAGATTGCGGTTTTGCAATTTCGGAAAGTTTTCGTGGCAGGGTTTTTCCCAAATCAAACTTTCTTTTCGCATACAAAGCCGAGCCGTATGCACCCATCAATTCGGGGAAATCGGTAACCATCACTTCTTTACCCAA
The DNA here is from genome assembly GCA_012837935.1 of Bacteroidales bacterium. Classification (GTDB taxonomy): domain Bacteria; phylum Bacteroidota; class Bacteroidia; order Bacteroidales; family Paludibacteraceae; genus UPXZ01. The sequence goes on along the minus strand of DUQG01000079.1, from coordinate 6,529 downwards.
CTCTATTTCCAAGGCACGAATTACAGGCAGATTTCGGAAAGTGCCGCCCTGCACCATAATATTATCGCCAAGTTCTTTGGTGTCTTTGAGTTTCAACACTTTATTTAGACAGTTTTTTACCACCGAATAGCCCAAACCGGCTGAAATATCAGACGGTGATGCTCCTTCACGCTGCGCCTGTTTTACTTTTGAATTCATAAAAACGGTACAGCGAGTTCCCAGGTCACAAGGATGTTTGGATTGCAAAGCTATTTTGGAAAAATCAGCGACTTCATAGTTCAGCGACTTGGCAAAAGTCTCAATAAACGAACCGCATCCGGACGAACAGGCTTCGTTGATTTCCAAACGTTTGATAATGCCGTTTTCGATAAAAACCGCCTTCATATCCTGCCCGCCAATATCCAAAATAAATGAGACATCTTCATTGAAATGGCAGGCTCCCATATAGTGAGCAATGGTTTCCACCATCCCGATATCCAGTTGAAACGCCTTTTTTATCAAATCTTCGCCGTATCCCGTTACGCAACTTCCCAACACTTTCAACTCCTTACCTGCATTGCGCGAGAGTTTGAGCAGTTGCTGCAATCCCGTCTCCACCGCATTGAGTGATAGTCCATTGTTTTTTGTATAATATCGGAAAAATACGTTTCCTTCCTCGTCGGCAGCAATGATTTTTGTCGTAGTTGAACCACTATCAATCCCGATATAGCAGTTTGGATTTTTTATTTCCCGAATATCAATACTCGGTATTTTGTACTTTTCTTTCGATTTTTTCCAAGCGGCTTTCTCCTCTTCATCTTTGAAAAGTGGTTGCAACGGATGACTTGCCAGTTTGAATGTTCGCTTTATCGGTCTTTGGAAAAGCTCGTCGTACTCGGAAATCAGTTTAGTTTCTGTCTGCTCATCCGCTAAAATAGCAGCACCCCAAGCGGGAATTACTTCCGAATGTTCGGACAGGATTATATCTTCTTTTTTCAGCTTATTTACTTCTGAAAATGCTTTTCTCAATTGCGGAATAAATGTAAACGGACCGCCGCAAAGAAAAACTTTCGGTTTCAGTTCGTAGCCTCTTGCCAGCGATGTAACCACCTGCATACTTACCGCATGAAATACGGAGGCGGAAATATCCTCTTTGCAGACGTTTCTTGCCAAGAGGTTTTGCACGTCAGTTTTTGAAAAGACACCGCAGCGCGATGCAATGGGATAAATGGTTGTGGAATTTTCTGCCAAGCGGTTAAATTCCTGCATATCCACATTTAGCAAGGTGGTCATTTGGTCGATAAAGGAACCTGTACCACCTGCACAACTTCCGTTCATCCGCATATCCGGCGATTTTCCTTTTTCGAAGAATATCATTTTGCTATCCTCGCCACCAATATCCACAAAGGCTTTAGCTTCCGGATAATGCATTTCAACCACTTGGCATGATGCCACCACTTCCTGTACAAATTCCACTCCGCTACGCTCAGCAATCCCCATTCCCGCCGAACCGGTAACACAAAGTTTTGTCGGGATATCGCCCATTTGAGCCATTAAATCCAGCAAAACATTGTGCAGCGTCCCGACAATATCGGCATAGTGGCGTCCATACTTTTTATATATTACACGGTGCTCGCTGTCGGTTACCACTACTTTCAGCGTAGTAGAACCGGCATCAAGCCCGATGTTGATGCTTTCCATTTTATTGTTAATATTTTGGTTCTGAAACATTCTCTTATTTTCTATATTGTAAATTTTATTTTCGTATTTTGTTTTCTTTAACATTAAGAAATTAAGTTAGTTAAGATTTTCATTAAGTGGGTCTTTTTTTGAACAGACAAGAATGTCTGCTCACCCTTCAGGCAAAAACTTTCGACAATATTATCTTTAAATTTTCTCTATGGCTTTCAAAAAATCTATCTATTTCATCCTCATCGCCTTCGTATATTTCATTTACAATTGGCGAAAGCAGGTAAGGCGAAAAAACTAGTCCGTAAATTAACGGCACCAGTTCAACTGCCGATTTGTCAAACAATGGATTTCCATTAAAGTTTTCTTTTTTTGGTAAAACAATTGACTTGATTTTTTCAAAATAAGTCTGAATTTTTTCGTTATTACTGATAAATTCCAAAATCAATTGTGGATTTCTATTTATTTCCGAAATAATAAAAAATGGCACAGTTCGGTTCTCTTGCAAAAAATCACAATAAACATCTACCATTTTATATACGACCTCTTTGGGTGTAGAGTTTTTCTCATCCAAAATAGGCGTTACGCGCGGGATTAAGCTTTCGAAAATTTGATCTGCTATGGAAAAAAACAGATTTTCTTTTGTCCGAAAATAGTAGTTCAGGTTCGTTCTGGTAATCCCTGCTTTTTCGGCAATATCCTGCATTTTTGTTTTTTCGAATCCTTTTTCAATAAAAACTTGTTTTGCAGATTCGATTATCCTTACTTCACTTTCAATTAGTTCGCTCATAATAATATAACATTTGACAAATATGTTTGACGGCAGCGTCAAAGATACTGATTTTTTCTGATATTGAAATGGTTTGTTTGTGAAAATTTTGGTTTAGTCGCGCCCCGAGTTGGTGGGTTTCTGATATCTATTGATTTCAAACTATTACATGCCGATAAAAAACAAGATACTCGAGGTGCGACTATAACAAAAAAGCGAGACTACGTATTCATTGTAGTCTCGCTTCCTGAGAAATTTATAAAGGATTGAATTATTTCTTTACAATTTCAAGTAATTCTACTTCAAAAACCAAAGTAGAGAATGGCGGGATATTGGATGTTCCTTGTGCGCCATAACCTAGGTTATATGGGATGTAAAGTTTATATCTTGATCCTACAGTCATTAACTGTAAGCCTTCTATCCAACCCGGGATAACTTGTCCTACACCAAAAGTAGCAGGCTCATTGCGTTCGTATGAACTGTCAAACTCAGTTCCATCAATCAGTTTACCTGAATAGTGAACTTTTACCACATCAGATGCAGTCGGTTTTGCGCCGGTACCTTCTTTTACCACTTCGTATTGAAGTCCGCTTTCAGTAGTTTTAATACCTTCTTTTGCTTTGTTTTCAGTTAAGAATTTCTCCCCGGCTTCTTTGTTAGCACCATATTGTTTTAGCATTTGTTGCTCATGACGAGCTTGCATAGTATCTTCTAAGTATGTTTGTGCATCTTCAGCATTCATTTGGTCTAGTTTACCTTTTATGCCGTTGATAATACCTTGTTTTACCAGTGCATAATCAATCTTCAAGGTAGAATCACCTAAGAAACCAATCGTTTTTTGTTGATTAAGCCATCCACCTACATTGTTTCCCAATTGAGAAAATTGTGGATTTTTTTCAGGTGTTCCGGCTATTCCAGCTTTTACCCCATCCATAAATTTCTTTATTCTAAAATCTATCGAATCACTGTCTTGTTGCGACAACATCATACGCATTTGAGAACCATTAAATAGACCGTAAGCATAGTTCATACTGTCAACCTCGTTTGCCATTTTAGGCAATCTTGGGGTACTTCCTCCACCAATGCAGGATACAAGTGCAAAAAGCAGAGTTACGATTGTTGCAAATATTATATTGTTCTTTTTCATTTTAATACTCTTTATTAATCAATATTACTCAAATTTTATTTCACACTATTTGCTGTTTCCGGTATTTGGAAGCGGAACTTTTCTCTCAATACGTCTTTGCTTAGTGTGTTGATAATACACTTGTGCTTCTTCCGGACGAATTCCTTCTTGGAAATCATTCAATCCGTTTACTAAACCTTGAAGCATAAGCCTTTCCTTAAATACAACTGTAGAATCGAAATCCAATCCATCTTTCTTTTGCTGTCTAAGCATCTTTCCAATGTTTTTTCCGTATTCGTAAATGTAGTCATCAGATTTGCTGTTGAAAGCTTCGTCCATTGCTTTTAAGAAAGCAGAAATACTCTCTGATGTAGAGTCTGTCTGAAAATGTGATGCTTTAATTCCTTCGCCATTTATTACCCCCAAAGCGTAGTTTAAGCTGTCGGCTTGAGTTTTTAGCGTTACATTTTTAGCACCTGTACCGCCACATGCTGCAAATAACAGAGTTGTAGCAATGATTACTAATGTTAGAAAATTTTGTTTTTTCATTTTAAACTATTTAAATTTAATTGTTTCTATTTATTTTTACTTGATTTCCTCTACTACAGGTTTTGTTTCGGGTTTTACAATTTCCAATAATTCCACTTCAAAAATCAGCGGTGCAAAAGGCGGAATTCCGGCTTGTGGAACACCTCTCTCACCATAACCAAGATTGTAAGGAATGTAAAGTTTGTATTTAGAACCAACTGACATTAACTGAAGACCTTCCGTCCATCCACGAATAACTTGATTTAATCCAAATTCAGCAGGTTCGCCGCGCTCGTATGAACTGTCAAATACTTTGCCATCAATGGTTGTACCCACATAGTGAACTTTTACTTTGTCGGTAGCTGTCGGTTTTTCTCCGGTTTCTTGAGCAAGTACTTCATATTGAAGTCCGCTCGGTGTACTTGCCACTTCGGGTCTGGCTTTATTTTCAGCAAGAAATTTCTCGCCTGCTGCCTTTTTTTCCTCATTATCACGTTGCTGAGCTTCCATCATATAGTTTTGGAAATATTCTTGAGCTTGTTCCAATGTAAATAACGTGCTATCACCTTTCAAAGCTTTTGTAAATCCTTTGATTAGCAGCTCTTTATTGATTTTTCCACCGGGAATGGTTTCTATGTTTTTAGAAAAATCTGTTCCCATACTTACACCTAAAGAATAGCTCATGCTATCCACATCATTGGCTAATACAAGCTCCGGAACTTGCGGCAGTGGCTCTACTTTTTTAGCGGTAGAACAAGCCATAACCGAAACCGCTAAAACGGAAATAAATAATATTTTTTTCATTGTTTTTTATTTATAAATTTATGTAAACTACACTATATCAAGCAATTCTACTTCAAATATCAAAGTGGTATGTGGTCCAATATGCTGTCCGGCACCTTGTGCACCGTAAGCCAAATCAGACGGGATGAAAAGTTTCCATTTTGCACCAACTGGCATCAGTTGAAGTGCTTCTACCCAACCTTGAATTACTTGCGTAACACCGAAAGTTGCAGGCTGACCTCTACGCACAGAGCTGTCAAACACAGTTCCGTCAATCAATGTTCCGTGATAGTGAACTTTTACTTGGTCGCTTGCTTTCGGCACAGCACCTTTACCTTCGGTCAAAATTTCGTATTGTAATCCGCTTGCTGTTGTTTTTACCTCGGGATGTTTTCCGTTCTCGTCAAGAAATGCTTTTCCTTCTGCAATCGCCTTTTTACTCGCTTCTTCTTGAAGTTTTTGGAAAAAATCGTTGATAACTTGTTGAGCTTCCTGGAAAGAAATTTCAGGTTGATTTTGTTCTAATACATCTTGAATGCCTTTGGCAAGTTTTTCGTAGTTCAATGCAGCTACTCCACTGCTTATCAAATTACTACCTAAACTCAAACCAAGTGCATAGCTTATTTTATCCATTTTGTTCTTATAAAAATTGTGTGTTAAAAAAATGTCTGCAAAGATAATGGATTAATTTGAGAAATAGATAGTTAATTAATTAAATTTCATCTTGCTGACACAACCAAAGGGATTTTTTCTATTTTTTTAACACCCTTATCACTATTTACAAACTCTACATAAAGCACATAAATTCCCGGATTTACATTTTGTCCGCGGTCTGTTTTACCGTCCCAAGTGAGAATACCGTCCTGACTTAGCAAGATATTAGACCCTAATTGCTTCACTTTTACTCCTACAGAATTAAAGATAATGATATTTGCCGTATAGCCGGCTGCATCGGTTTTATAACGAATAAAGCAAACATCGTCTATACCATCATTATCCGGCGAAAATGCTTCCGGCTCTACCCAAATCCATTTTTCGGGTTCGACGGTTGTTTCCAAATCACGATACTGCGAATTTTTATATCCCGGCGTTCCGTATCTTACTTCCGAAGCAGCCGAGTGCCAACTGGACGGACTTTGCGAAGGCATATTTGGATTAATTCGCTCCAAAGAAACTCCTTTCGGATTTTTTATCATGGTGTGATGCCATTTTGCATTGTAGCGTACCGAATCCAAAGCGATAACTGAATCTTGTACAATATATCCAATCAAAAAACTTGCTTCCGTGTTATTCAAAGCCGACCAACGTTCCGATTTTCGGATATTGGCTATTTCTGGAACGGTATATGCCTCTTTTACAAGTTCCGGTTCGGGACTAAATGCCAAATATTCTCCCGGCAAAATAAACGTTTGTGAAGGAAAATAGTTATATGTTGAATTATTTACCGTAAAGAACAAGGGAGTCAAATCAATGACTTTACCTGATTTATTGTATATTTCAAAATACTCGGCAGAATTTTCAAGATTATCAAATACTAGTGATGCATTAATTTTTTAAATTTCTTTATATAGTGCTGATTTTCACTCAGCTACAGGCGTTCTTTGATTTTACGACTTGATTTGAAAATAGATAATTTTGCAGTTATTTAATAAAAT